>JBAUJE010000281.1:0-12812 GCA_049683475.1 Coleofasciculaceae cyanobacterium
TACTCAAAATCAAAATTGGTAATTTGAGTCAGTTAGTAATAAATCTGGGTAAAGAAAAGAGGAATGTTAAAGGCTACACAGTATTAGATTGAAGAATACAGAAAAGCAGTAATGCCCCGACAATGGTCATGAAATAAAGTTTTCTTTATAGATACACAGAAAGTTTTCAGCATGAGTAGCCCCTAACTTTTGAATTTCTGTAGGAAAATTATTCAAAGATACTGTCTCGCCTTCAATACCTAATTTCTTTGCACCCTCTGCAGCACCCCCGTGTAAATAAACCAGAGTAGGCTGCATATTTAACCATGCTCCCAATCTTCGAGTGACATCATAAGCTGTAGTAACACCAAGACCTTTAACTCTATCGGTAACTGACTTAATCCAAGAATAAATGCTCTCGAAGTTATTAAAATTATCGGGCTGAATATTGTCGCTTAAAGAAACTTCCAAACCTTCATCGAGCTTATCAGCAACCCGACGCTGATGAGGGTGCATCTTGCCATTTTCAAAGCGCGATCGCCATGCTCTTTCAATTGCTTCTGACCAAGTGATATTTTTGTCTCCCCACCATTTATCTTCCCAGTCATAAGAATTGCCATATTCCTCAAGATACTCATCAACCATAGTGGCTAAGGTACTATTCTTAGAATCGTTTTTTTTGCTGTTACAGCTAGAAATCGGTTTTTTGCTCTGACATTTTTGAGATATTGAGTTCATTGGTATTTTAGAGTGGCGATCGCTTTCCACTAGAAGTTATCTTTAGTTTTGAGGAATTATTGGAGATGTCTTTTAATTTTAAGTTCTTACCCAGCATTAGATGGAGGAGTACCAAAAAGCAGCTCAATGTAATTTCGGTAGTGGTTAAGCTGTTGGCTAAGTTGTGTCGATTCTTGCAGAACACGCATCATTATAAAAGCACCTTCTAAGGCAGATACCATGCCATCAGCAAGTTCCCAGGCATTAACGGGGAAGCGAGGTGGATACTTGGCGATAACTTGTTCAAATTTTGCGCCTAAATGATGCCGCCAAAGTAGAAATGATTGAGTTGAGATATCACGAATATCTGCGTCGAGTTCTTCAAACTGATAGATATAGGAAGCAATCAGACATCCGGTAATTGGTTCAGTCATTTGCTCAACTTCCTCTTGAAAAAAACCAATGAAGATTAGGACTTGCTGCAACGGATCACGGCTGAGCTTTTCTGCACAGGCTAATTGTGCTTCCAAGTGAGTTTTGTCCTGTTCTGCGTAGCGTTTAACTAGTGCTTGCGCCAGGTCAGATTTTGTCTTGAAGTGATAGAAAAAGGCTCCTTTCGTAATCTTGGCTTGTTCCAAAATCATATCAATGGAAGTGCCTGTAAGGCCATGCCCCATCACCAGATTATGAGCAGCATCCAGGATTCGTGTCTTTGTTTTCTCGCCACTTCTTGGCATTTATTCCTCCAAGGATAAAACTCATTTATCTATTTTACAAACTAAATAGTTTGTTTCAATGAAGAAGGGAACTGGGAACTGGGAACAGTAACTGAAAAGGAGTCTTGTTTTAGAACTCTCCCCGTCCTCCAATGTCTTACAAGGAGAGGCTTGTAACCAAGTTAGCCTCCTGAGGCTTCAGCCTCTGCCACACATTTTCCCAAAACTTGCGTATTTTGCCAGTTAAACGCTGATTAGTTTATGGGACATTTTATCCCTGCAACAAAGATTAACTATTAACCTGTTGACGCTACCAGATTTGAGGCTTACTATACAAACTAGTTGGTATAAATACATGTCAGCCAGACATCGAGTAAGTCAGCGCCTGCGATGCTCTGCTAGATGTCAGTTGAAGTTAATTCATTCAGAAATTTTACGCCCTATTTAGGAGAAGACCATGACTACTCAAATGATCGAGCAAGCTTTCGACCAACCCAAGGCAGAAGCCTTTGCAGAAAACTTACTCACCACCCTCAATCAAGGTGCTTTGTCTTTGATGATTTCTATCGGTCATCGCACCCAGCTTTTTGATATCCTGGCAAATCTGCCACCCGCCACCAGTCAACAGATTGCAGACAAAGCCGGCTTACAGGAACGCTATGTACGGGAATGGTTAAACGCTATGGTGGTTGGTCAGATTGTAGACTATCACCCAGTTGATAAAACCTATCACTTACCTACTGAACACGCAGCGTTTCTCACCCGTGGGGAATCATCAGATAATATGGCAACGTTTTTTCAGCATGTTTCTGGTTTGGCTTGCGTTGAAGACGCTATTTTAGACTGCTTTTATAAAGGTGGTGGGGTGCCTTATTCCGAATTCAAGCGGTTCCATGAAGTAATGGCCGAAGACAGTGGTCTGACCATTGTTGCTGTATTAGAAGACCACATCCTACCACTGATTCCAGGTTTAGTAGAAAAGCTAACAGAAGGTATTGATGTACTAGATGTTGGCTGTGGTAGTGGTTATGCTCTCAATAAACTGGCTAGACTCTTTCCTAATAGTCGTTTTACTGGCTACGACTTCTCCCAGGAAGCGATCGCCACGGCCATTCAGGAAGCTCAAAAACAGCATCTTAACAACCTGCAATTTCAGGTAAAAGATGCGGCAACTCTAGAGGCTGTTGAAGAGTACGATTTGATTACCACTTTTGATGCTGTTCACGATCAAGCCAGACCAGACATAGTGCTGCGTAATATCTACAAAGCCTTACGCTCAGATGGAGTCTACTTAATGCAAGACATCCGCGCCACTAGTGAAGTGAGCGGTAATCTAGAGCATCCTCTTGCTCCCTTTCTCTATACTATTTCCTGTATGCACTGTATGACCGTTTCCCTGGCAGAAGGTGGCATGGGGTTAGGTACAATGTGGGGTCAGGAAAAGGCATTGGAAATGTTGAAAGATGCAGGCTTTTCCCAGATTGAAATCAATCAATTACCCCACGATATCACCAACGACTACTACGTTATTCGTAAAAAGTAAGGAGGGCAAATGTGCAGATTTTGTGCAATTACTAACTTGCTTTCTAAAAAGTCACGCCGACCTAACTCGCTGCGTAACTCTCAACCTGAAACTCTTTCGAGTTGGGGAAGCCTGACACCAAAAGTTGAGCGCGCTTTGAACGCGACTGAATCTAAGTCGCTCAACTTATCAACCTATTCTAGACAGGAACTTATGACTAGGCCAATTGCTGCACCGATTCAGACTGCAACAGTATCCAATCAAGAATACGCTATTGCAGTAATAGTTCGAGCGTTTAGCGCCGATCCTGCGGTGCGTTGGATGTATCCCGAACCCCAGCAGTACCTGACCTATTTCCCGAAATTTGTCAGGGCATTTGGTGGGAAAGCTTTTGAAAACGATACCGCCTACTATGTTGATGGTTACTCCGGTGCAGCGCTTTGGTTTCCGCCCGGAGTCGAACCAGACGAAGAACCTTTGATAGCATTGCTTGAGCAAAGCATTTGTGAGTCAGATCAAGAAGATGTCTTTGCCGTATTTGAACAGATGGGTTGTTACCATCCAAAAGAGCCGCATTGGTACTTGCCGTTGATCGGCGTTGAGCCAACTCAACAGGGTAAAGGCTACGGTTCAGCGTTGATGGAACACGCACTGCTGCGTTGCGATCGCGACCATACCCCTGCGTATCTCGAATCCTCTAACCCGTCAAATATTCCCTTCTACGAACGGCACGGATTTGAAAAGCTTGCCACCATTCAGGTTGGGGCATCACCACCTATTTTTCCAATGTTACGCCACCCACGATCAGGGACTTCCAAATAAAAAATATTCTGTTTGGCCCTGTTGTGGACACATGTCTCAAAAGGAGATTTTTCAGGTTCACTTAAAGCGTAGTTTTCATGTTGGAGTTTTTATGCTGAAGTTTTATTACCATCCCATCTCTGCTAATGCCCGTCGAGTCTGGGTAGCATTACTAGAAAAACAAATTCCTTTTGAGCCAGTTTTGGTGAATTTAGATGGGGATCAGTTTAGTGATGAGTTCAAATTAATTAACCCACTTCAGCGAGTTCCTGTAATTATAGATAACGGATTGCGGGTAGTTGAGTCGCTGGCAATTTTGGATTATTTAGAGGCAAAGTATCCCACTCCATCATTAATGCCAAGTGAACCGGAAGCGATCGCTACTGTTCGCATGATTGAAATGATTGCCGTCAATGAACTTCAGCCATGCACGATACCTTTAACTAAACTATTAGTAGGACTTAATGTTGATGCTCAAAAGGTTGAAACTGCTCGGCAAAGAGTGACCGATATTATAGATTTTTATGAAAGTCTTTTAGATGGTCATTCTTACTTTGTACAAAACAAAATTACCCTAGCAGACGTGGTTGCTGGAACCCTTGTACCCTCGTTATCTCACTTAGGTTTCTCTCTCGATACTTACCCAAACCTTAAGGCTTGGTCAGAACATCTAGAGCAAAGAGATAGTTGGCAACAAACAGCTCTCAAGCCGGAAATGCTTGAGGCTGCACTACCTAATATGCGAGCAATTTTAGAGAGGCGGTAGTAGTTGCCTGTCATCTCGATTTTTGATTTTGGATTTTGGAGAATTGTCCTATCTCTCACTTTTACTCTTTAGTATTGCATCGCATTAATTCTAATGGGTCGTTTCCTCTCCCCGACTCCCCAAAATTAACAAATCTCAACTTGCCAAAAGTCAAAATTCTGCTCATCTAGTTTAGTCAATTACAGCGGTTCCCGCTGTAGCTATGTCAGAAAACCTCTGGCGGAAGAAATAGACGTGCAGAGTGAAGAATTTAAGGATTTGCCGAAAGTTATTAATTCAATCAGACAAATATTGCAGCAAAGATGGCAGGAACTGAGGTCAAATAATCAAATTTTGTAGGGGCGCACCGATGTGCGCCCTTCTTTGGGGCGGTGTTGAACTCTCTGATTTGAGTTAAGCATTCGCGTGTAAATCTTCAGGACTGTCAAAAAAGCAAGCGCAAATGCTGACGCTCCTTACGTCGATACCTGGGCGCACGTCGGTGCGCCCCTACCGATTTTCCAATTTCCCATCCACAATTAACAATTAACCACCATGAAACCACATCAATTGAGTCAGTGGGTCAGTAGGCCCTAGGCAATTGTCCGCTTTGACAACAACAGTCGCCCCACCACCGTCGGCCGTTTTTAGCGTTGTTGTTTCCCCAATGATTCAATCTCCTCAATCAGATTGAGTAAATCAAGCTGACTCCACTGGCGATCGCGCAGTAATGAAGCTTGCTCCTGCGTCCAGGCGTAGAAATCGGTTTCGTAGAGGTTTGATGCAGGCATTGTGTCTTGAGAGTTTGTTTCCGGCACATGCATAACTTTTTTCCAACCTCAACCTTTCTATTGTAAAGTTACCTGCCAGCTTTATACTTTCTCTTCATTGAATGTACATATTTAAATTGATGAGTTACTACATTCTTTAGAGCTAATTTATCTAGAAATATCTTTATTTTACTTTACAAGTAAATCACAAAATATTTAAACGTTATAGTTGACAACATTATTAAGAGTTCAATAATTATTAGCTCACAAGAATTTATTAATCTTACTTAAGTATTAGAGTAAGTTTGAATAAGAAATAGGTAAATATATCTGGGGAGATGAGTAACTATTCAAATTGAATATGTCTTAAGACTGAACCTATTCATCTCAAGATATAGCTAGAATAACTAACCAAGGGGAAAGACAAGGATGGATAGATTAGAGCAAACTATTAACTTCTCAATTGCAAAAATGAGAGTAATTTTGATAACAATCAAGTTTGTTTGATTGCATTGCAAATGAGGACACCCAGCAAAATTTTTCTGATGAAGCAGCTACATTGTCTTAACTCTAATTTACTGATTTCACCACCATAACACTTGGCAAAAAGCGAGATTATCTAATGCGGATTAGACCTTTTTTCATGGTTAAGAAGCATTAGGCAATTAGGATTGCCTAAATTTTGACTACGTTACTTTCTCAAGAACCTCATGATATAGCTAGCTAATTTGAGTAGTTAAGACTACTCAGGCAGGTTCATAGACAAGCCTATCAGCTGACGGAAAAGATAAGGCTTACGCTGGCTACGAAAACAAAATCTCTGTAGTATATTAAGAAGGAGCATGTATCATGACTTGTACAATTGGAGAACTCAAGACTGAGTTAACGGAAGCAGGATTTATTTCTTGCCAAGGACAAGGTAGTCACACAGTATGGAAACATCCTGATTATCCCCAAAAGATCATTCTAGCTGGCAGTGACGAAGATGAAGCTCCTCATTACTTGCAAAAAAACGTAAACGTTGCCTTAAATACTTTGAGGAAAATAAATGACACTTAAATACAGCATGATTATCCAGTGGTCTGACGAAGATCAGTTATTTGTTGTTACTTTACCTGAGTTCCAAGATGTCGCGCAGCCTGTCACTCATGGGAAAAGCTATGAGGAAGCGGCAAAACAGGGACAAGAGGTAATAGAAACCCTAGTTGAACTTTACCAAAAGGAAAATAGAACACTTCCTAATCCCTCTATATTCAACAGCGCCTCACAAGTTGCTTAGGTGAGAACTAGACAAATTACTCTGTACTCTTTCAGTTGGCATACCAATCATTTCATCTCACTTCATCAGCTATCTTATCAAGGGAGTTGTGGTAGATTGTTCACTCTGGAGGCAGAGTTTTATTAACAATGTATATCAGGAAAATCCTCCAAAACTACCACGCTGGGATGGCTGCCTATGACTCTTGCCACCAACCTACTATTTCTTCACAGTGGCAGGCACTAAAGAATGAAACATTAGAGTTCATTGAAGAACCCAGCTTGTCAGAAGTTTGGGATATTTTACATTCAGCAGGGAGATTGTTCTGGAAGGTAACAGGCATACCCCTACAGCTTTTAGCTTGGCCAACTGTCTGCAAACATAGTCAGCGCTTCGTTGAATATGGCTGTATTCGCAGCTTGCGTAACTGTCAAGGAGATTGCAGAAGTTTGCGCTAACTAGCCAACCTAGAGCTATGGGTTGACTGGTAGGCAAGAATTACATAGCTTGGGTTTCAATTAATAAATTATTGTTTATTGATAAACTGACCAAAATGTAAAAAGTTAGTAAAGACAGATTATAGGTAGATGTTTTGAACAAAAATCCTAAATACTGTCATTAAAAAAAGATATTAATGCACCTCAAGTAAGAGAATAAAAATAGATATTAATTATCTAAAGATAGAGGTATTTTAATAAACTAAGGCAGTAGGATATATTCAATACTAAAAATTTTCTCTTAAGGAGCAAATAAAGAGATAAATTAAATAAATATACATTCTAATTTCAACTTCCAATTAACCGATTGCACCACTCTTGGGCTTGGCAAGAAGCGGTAGTTTCTCAAACTGATTAAAGCTTTAATATGTGGTGAACTCTAGTAACACATTAGGATGCTCTAATTCCTACCTTACTACTTAATAACAACTCCATAGCTAGCCTCACTTAAACAGAGGTTATAAAAAAGCATATCGGATGCTGACGGCAAAGATAAGCTGATAACTTTTTAGGTTAGCTATGCAGAAAACTCTTTTAGCAGAAAGAAGGAACAGGTATATGGCTTGTAAAATCAGAAATCTAAAGGCTGCATTAAGAAAAGCAGGCTTTATCTCGCGTCAAGGAAAAGGTAGTCACACCGTATGGAGACATCTTGACTATACAAAAAATGTCGTTCTAGCTGGCAAGGACAAAGATGATGCTCCTCGTTACTTGCAGAGAGAAGTAAATGTTGCTTTAAGTGCTGTGAGAGAAATAAATGATACTTCTTCACAAGTAGCTTAGCAAGGAACTAGATAAATCACTTCGTACTATCTTAGTCGGCATACAAGTCATTTTATCTAACCTCACCAACCATTTTATTAGGTAGTTGTTAGATATTACCTCAATCTGAAGGAATGCTGATTACTCATTCCGAAGACAGAGTTTTGCTATCTATGTCAATCAGCAAAATTCTTTAATTAGAGATTTTATGAGATGCTTTAGACACTAATTATTCTTTGTCAAGAAGAAATGGTCTTTACAAGTTCTTCATAAAAACGCCAGAAATGTAAAAGCTTTATGTAAACCGATTAGAGGTATATGTTATTAACAATAACAATAAATATTCGCATTGACAAAAAAATATTAATGCTTCTCAAGTAAGAGTGTAAAAGTAGATTGTTTGGAGCCAGAGGCAGAGGGGTTTTGACAAGATAAATCAGTACAATATATGCAGTAGCTAACAAATTAACAGGTTGCACCTAACGCTTGGCGGGAAGCGATAGTTTTTGATACTGATTAGAGCTTTGTGTGGTGAAGCTCTACTTGTATATTTAGGGTCTTCTAAATTCCTACCGTACTTACTTAATCACAAGACCATAGCTAGCCTCACTCGAACAGAGGTCATAAAAAGCATATCGTGCTGACGGAAGATAAGCTTATGACTACTTTAGGCTAGCGATGAGTGAAAACTCTCTGTAGCAGAAAAAACACGCATTATGGCTTGTAAAATCAAAGATCTTGAGACGGAATTAAGAAATGCAGGATTTATTCCTAGACAGGGAGGAAGGGGTAGTCACACTGTATGGAAGCACGTTGACTATCCTAAACATATTACTATAGCCGGTCAAAGAGGGAATGATGCTCCCCGTTATTTGGAGAGAAACGTAAAGGTTGCCTTAAATAGTTTAAAGGAAATTAATGAATTTAGAGTGAGCGGACAAACAGCGGACGAACAGAGAAAATAATCAGACAGGCTCAAGAGAGGATAGGAATTATAGTTGAACGTCATCAAAAAGAAAATCGAACGCTTCCTATTCTCTCTATATTAACCAGATTTTCACAAGTTGCTTGGGTAAGAGTCTAGACAAATTACTTCGTACTATCTTAGTCGGCATACTAGTCATTTCATTTCACTTCACTAGCCATTGTACCTAGGGAGTTATGATAAATGACTCAACCTATAGGCATGTAGATTAGTCATTCTGAGGATATAGGTTGACTAGTTATGTCAATCAGGAAAATTATTTGATTAGAGCTTTTGTGAGACGCTTTGTTATTAATTATTATTTGTCAAGAAGAAATGATCTTTACAAGTTCTTCATAAAAACGCCAGAAATGTAAAAGCTTGATGTAAACCAATTAGAGGTCTATGTTATTAACACTAACAATAAATATTCGCATTGACAAAAAAATATTAATGCTTCTTAAGTAAGAGCGTAAAAGTAGATTGTTTGGAGCCAGAGGCAGAGGGGTTTTGACAAGATAAATCAGTAGTATGTATGCAGTGGTTAAAGGAAACAATCCTAAACCAAGAAACTGACCTAATTACTTCACAAACGGAGTAGCAAAACATGACATACTCTACTACACTTCTAGACTTACGCTCACCTGCACTGAAGCAATTTAGCCGGAGAAATGGTTTAGCGTGTTTCCCCGTAACGCTCATTTTTCTCCTTGCTGATTCACTGCTGCTAACAATTGCTTGGTTGACAACTCAAACCTACAATTTTTCAATAAGTTATCCTTGGAGTCTTGAACAAAGTTCCTTTGCATTAGTATCCATTCTTGTTGCTGAAATAGGACTAGTCGTAAGCCAAGGACTTTTTAGAACTGAGGAAAAGCGTCGAGATTATTTTAGCCTCGCTAAGACAATCCTATTTGCTCATGTCTTAGTACTAATAGTCGGCTTCTTCTTGCAGCCAGACCACTTAGTTATCCCACGCTCTACTTTCCTCTTCTCCTTAGTCATAGCTTTAGCTTTCACTACTACTGGCAGAGTTGTTGGCAATACAATTATTGACAGTTTACGCCGACAAGGAACAGCTCTTTACCCAGTTTTCCTAATTGGAAATCCACAAGATACTACGAAAGCAAGGGCAATCTTAGAAAAAGAAAATCGTTACAAAATTCTTGGATGGGCTGATATTACTTCAGCAGACAGAGTAGCGGTAGAAGTACTTCTGGACAAAATTCATAACCAAGGTGCAACTGAAGTATTCTTATGCTCTTGGGGTGCAGTTAAAAACCGTATGTTCCTCTACTGGAGCCTAAGAAATGCAGGAATTACTCTTCATACTTTACCTATCGGTTTAGAACCAATTAGCCATCAAGCTGAACTCAAAATGATTGGAGGACTACCTTCACTCACATCTTCCCCTCCTCTCATTACAGGTACTGATTTCTGGGTTAAACGTTGCTTCGACTTCTGTTCCTCAGCTCTTATCCTGACCCTAGCATCACCTCTTTATCTGTTCATTGCTCTACTCATCAGACTAGATTCTCCAGGACCAATTTTCTACAAGCAAACTAGGGTTGGACTACACAATCAGCAGTTTAAAGTCTGGAAATTCCGCACCATGGTTGTTAACGCAGACAAACTGCAAAAAGAACTAGAAGCACGCAATGAAATGCAAGATGGTGTTCTGTTCAAACTAAAAGACGACCCCCGCATTACACGAGTAGGTAAGTTCTTACGCCAATACAGCCTCGATGAACTGCCACAGGTATTTAACGTACTCTTCGGACAAATGAGTCTTGTTGGTCCTCGTCCCCTACCCCTAAGAGATGTCGAGAACTTCTCCAAACACCACTTCGTCCGCCACGAAGTCCTACCTGGTATCACTGGTTTATGGCAAGTTTCGGGTCGGTCAGATATCGTAGACTTTGACCAAGCAGTACGCCTAGATGTCTCTTACATCGAGAACTGGTCACTCTGTCTAGATTTACAAATTCTGCTCGAAACCGTTAACGTCGTTCTCAAGAAAAAGGGTGCTTACTAAAGTCTGAAGTGGAGTCAGGAGACAGGAGTCAGAAGACAAGGAGGAAAAAGAGAATATGGAAAAATCTTTCCCATCACTCCCTCACCTCCTCACCCCCTCACCCCCTCACCTCCCCATCTCCCAAAAACGGTGCACTACCAGTTTCACATGATGTACCCCAAGGAGTAATCAAGTATGAGAGTTTTGTTGTCTGCTTACGAGTGTGAACCTAACCGGGGTAGAGAACAAGGACGTGGCTGGAACTGTGCGCTACAAATGGCTAGGCTAGGTCACGAAGTCTGGGTACTGACTCCTTTGCGTAACCAAGAGATGATTGAACCAGTACTAACTTTAGAGTCTCTGCCAAACTTACGTTTTGTCTACGTCAAAGATTCTGTTTTAATTAGACGCTACATCAAAGATAAAAAAGGCACAATTCTACGCTATTTTCTCTGGCAACAACAAGCTTGTAAAGTTGCTCTTGAGTTAGACAAAGAACATAACTTTGATATTGTCCATCATGTAACCATGGGCAGTTTAACAGGCGGTTCTTGGTTATGGCGTATCAATAAACCCTTTGTCTTTGGGCCGGCTGGTGGTGGACAAGTTGCGCCACCTGCTTTTAAAAAGTACTTCCTCAAGGGATGGAAGACAGAAGCAATACGTTCTTTTATAGTTAAACAGCTGATTCCCCTCAATCCTTTTTTGGTGGGCACATTCAGTAAAACTGACTTGGTTTTGGCTGCTAACCGAGACACTGTTAAGCTTTCCCAACAGTTAGGTACTCGCCGCGCAGAATTATTTTTTGATGCAGGTTTGCCGGAAGAATACTTTCCCCAACAACCACCATTGAGGGAGTCCACCTCCCCGGAATTGCGTTTACTTTGGGTTGCACGGATGTTTCCCAGAAAAGCACTACTACTTGCTCTTGAAGGATTAGGACAGGTTAATCGGCAAGTTCCTTTTCGATTGAGTATAGTGGGAGGTGGCACTCAGGAAGCTAGTCTACCAGGTTGGATTAAAGAGTTTGGTTTAGAAGGTAAAGTTGACTTTTTGGGTTTTCTCTCTTGGGAAGAAGTTAAGCATCAATATCTTAATAATGATGTGTTACTCTTTACCAGTTTGCGAGATACCGGCGGTGCACAATTATTGGAAGCAATGGCTCAAGCTTTACCAATTATTACCTTAAATCATCATGGTGCAGGGGATCATGTACCGGAAAAAGCTGGTATTAAATTACCTGTAAACCAGCCTCAAGAAACAGTCGAAGCCTTGGCTAAGGCTGTAGAGTACATGCATAAAAATCCTGAAGAGAGATTGCTAATGGGTAAAGTTGGTTACGAATACGCCAAAACCCAAACTTGGACAAACAAAGTTCAAAAGATCTCCCAATTGTATGAGGAGGTTACCCAGCAAAAGCAGTCAGAATGGATACAGAGAAAAGTTGAGAAATCTTCTGCCGCTACCGTAGCAAGATAACTAACTGGTGTTGCATCACCTTCTAACGGAACTCTACCGACGACGGGAATCAAAAAAGTAGGACAGACTCTCAGGGGAGCTCTACCACAAATTGTAAGTAGTTGGAAACCTGATCGACCCTTGGGAGACTAAGATGAATAGACAAACCAAAATTGCCATTCATGGGGCGTACTACGATAATAATTTTGGTGACTTACTTTTGCTGAAAATTTTTGATAATTGGGTGAGGGCAGCTGTAAGTCCCCAGGTAGTTTATCCCTTAGTACCAAAGGCAGAACAAACTAGGTTTAAAAAGTACTTTCCAGAAGCACACTTTAGCCTAGGTCAGTGCCAATCTTGGCAAGCCTTAATCTACGGAGGTGGAGGTCATTTTGGAGAACCAGGCATCAGTTCAAGCCGAGGTTATAAAGGTTATAGAAACTGGAGTTTGCGTTTTTTTGCTCGCCATGTACTACCAGCCGAATTATGTTTAAATACAGGTATTCCCTATGCCATTGTAGGCGTGGGTGCTGGACCACTTTCTAATATGTTCGTCCGCCAGGAAGTGAAACGCATTTTTAATAACGCTTCCCTAGTTTCTGTCCGAGA
>JBAUJE010000282.1:0-53336 GCA_049683475.1 Coleofasciculaceae cyanobacterium
ACCAATAAGAACCCAGATGCTGTAGGAGAAGCCGTACAATTATGTTTGTTCGACTTATCCGAGAGCTGGGGAGAGTTGGAGTAACTTATGGAACCCCCTGCCCTTCTAGGCATGGGGTGATCTCAGCACCCCTGAGCGACGATTGTGACGATAAGATTGTATGACTTACGCAAAGTCTCCATTGATTAGAAGATGTTTAGTCAATAGTTAGGTTGTTGGAAAGCTCAGCTAACCAATAGTTCCTAAGATGTCTATAAGTATCACCGTCTCTAGAGGTGAGCAATTATTGCACTTAAGTAGTTGGTGCGTCCAAATCTAAATCTGAGTAGAGCAAATGTTAATTGGTCAAGAATCCTCTGAGAGCATCTCTTCACCAAGTCAATTGGGCTTATTACCGGAGTTATCTATCAATAAGGAACTGGGTAATCTCCTAGAGCAACTTTCTCCCCAAGCCTTGGACAGTAGCTACGTTATCAGCAACCTGACAGATGGCAGTGCCTTAGATTCCAATAACTTGAGCCAGTTTTCCTTCGACGGTAGCTGGCGGGATGACGATCTGTTGGGGAGTTTACTTCCTACTCAACAAATATCAGTCAAACCTGAATCTGGGATTCTTGCTCCCTATTCCCAAAAAGAGCAAACTAGGGACATTCTGGCTATTGAGAATCGGGGGGGGGTTGCCAAATCTGAGCTTTTCTTAGCCACTTCCGAGACGAATGCTTATCTGTTCCAAGCAGCAGAAATTGAGGCAAGTCCCACCAATTACTACGCTCTGATTAATGAAGAAAACAGTGTAGCGCCATTTGCTTATATCAATAGCAATGATAGTTTAGCTGGCTCCTTAGCAGAGGGCGATGCCAATAATGAGCTGCGTCCTGATAGCTTTTATGATGGCTATTTATTGCAAGATCTAGTTGCCGGAGAACAGGTTCTAGTGAACTTGTCCTCAACTGATTTTGATGCCTACCTGCAACTAGTGGATGCGGACACAGGAGAACTGCTGGCTTTTGATGATGACAGTGGTATTGGTTTTAATTCCCAACTCCTCTTTACTGTCCAAGATGATACTAATTACATAGTGCGGGCAAGCAGTTATGCTCCGAGTGCTACAGGGGAATATAGCCTGACAAGTAGTGTAATTACACCAACTCCTGGCTTTAACAGTACTTACGGCTACGGTTTAGTCGATGCAGCAGCGGCAGTTGCTGGGGCATTAGGACAGCCGATATTTCCTGATGTTACTGATTTAGGTGGAAACAACCAAGGACATGATCTAATCAATTCACCAGAAGTTTGGGCACAGAGCATTACAGGGGAAGGAGTCACAGTTGCAGTGATTGACACAGGTGTTGATATTAACCACCCCGATCTAGCGACTAATATCTGGAGTAATGAGGACGAAATTCCTGGTAACGGTATTGACGATGATGCCAATGGTTACATTGATGATACCCACGGTTGGAACTTTGGTGCAGGTCAAAATAATAACGATGTTACCCCCGCTACTAACGATCCCGCTCAAGGTCACGGGACTCATGTCTCGGGTATAATTGCCGCTTTAAATAACGATTTTGGTATAACTGGAGTTGCCTACGATACCAAAATTATGGCACTAAGGATGGGGGATATTTTCAACGGCTTTTTCCTCAATCCTGGTAGTCTAAGCGAGGCAATTCGCTATGCCGTTGATAATGGTGCTAATGTTATTAACCTCAGTCTGGGATGGGTAGATTCTCCTGAATTACAGGATGCTCTTGCTTATGCGGCTGCTAATAACGTAATTACAGTCACGGCAGCTGGTAATAGTGCCGACCCTACTCCTGGAGATCCTGCTAGTTATGCTAGCTTGTACGGTATCTCAGTTGGCTCGGTAGATCGCAACACAATTCTTTCTCCTTCCTCCAATCTTGCCGGTTTCAACGCAAGTCTACAGCATGTTGTGGCACCGGGAGTTAATGTCTTGTCAACCACACCGAATAATAGCTATGAAATCAAAGGGGGAACCTCTATGGCAGCACCCCACGTAGCCGGTGTTATTGCCTTAATGTTAGATGCTAATCCTAACTTAACCCACGACCAAGTACGTGAGATTTTGACTAGTTCTGCTATCAGTTTGGCTTGAGTAGGGAGATAAGAGAGATAAACAATTTTCGATTTCCAATTTAATAATTAGTTAATCCTTGAGACTGGGCAGCCATTATTTCTTTGATGCCTTTTTCGGCAAGATCTAGAAGCTGATTTAGTTGATGGCGACTAAATGTTCCAGACTCGGCTGTTCCCTGAACTTCAATAATCCCTAACTGTTCGTTCATCACCACGTTCAAGTCCACGTCAGCGGTGACATCTTCAATGTAGTTGAGATCTAATAAAGGTTCTCCCTTCACTAGTCCTACCGAGACAGCTGCAACTTGATGGGCAAGGGGCGATTTTTCCAGTATCCCATCTTGTAATAATTTATCTATAGCATCGGCAAGGGCAACATAGCCACCAGTGATAGAGGTGGTGCGAGTACCGGCATCCGCTTGGAGAACATCAGCATCGATAATCACCGTCCGTTCTCCTAAGGCTTGTAAATCTACAGAAGCCCTTAAACTACGTCCAATCAGTCGTTGGATTTCTTGGGTTCTACCTGAGAGTTTAAGAAGTTCCCTTGTTTGTCGTACAGGTGTAGCTCCTGGCAGCATTCTATACTCAGCTGTTAACCAACCACTACCACTATCTTTTTTGAAAGGGGGTACTCCCTCCTGAATTGTCGCGGTACAAAGTACCTGGGTAGCGCCACAGGTAGCTAAGACAGAACCAGGGGTAAAGCTAGTGAATCCCCGCTTAAAGCTAATGGGGCGTAGTTGGTCAAATTGCCGATGATCGGAGCGCTGCCAAGACATGATTAGACCTCTTGTTAAGTTAAAGGTTACCTGGGAGTAGTTTGCCGCAAAATGGTCTTAAAAGTTCCAACTGAATTTTTTAATTGGCAATTTGCCAGCCCAATCAACCTTTAAACTGAAATTTGTCCTAGAACACTTAGCTTGACCTGCTCCGGTGCTTGTTCTGCATCAATAGTCAGCAGCCGTTGCCGATAACCGTAATATTCTAGGATAGGAACAGTACGCTCCTGAAAGAGTTTGATACGACGCTCAACTATTTCCGGTTGATCATCGGACCGAGGGGAGTTAGTCGAGGTACTTTTTGACTTGTCTTGGTTCTGTGGGGAGTTGCTCTGAGTCTCATCTGATCCAGCCTGTGCTCGCTTAAGACAGCGCTTCAGCATTACTGATTCTGAAACTTTTAGGTAAATTGCCCAATTTAGTCGCTGACCCAAATCATCGAGTAAAAAATCTAGCTCTTCTGCTTGGAAAGCAGTGCGGGGATAGCCTTCTAACAACCAACCTTTGGCAGCATCAGGTTGCAAGAGGCGCTCTCGCATAAATTCAATCATAATGGAGTCAGGTACTAGTTCCCCCTTCTCTACATAGGTTTTTGCCTTGCGTCCTAGTTCAGTTTGGTTGGCGATCGCAAGGCGCAATATGTCACCCGTGGAAACTAGGGGAATAGCCAACTGGCGACACAAGAGTTGACCCTGTGTCCCTTTTCCTGCACCCGGACCTCCTAGTATCACCAGTCTCACAATTAAAATTCTCCTACTTCCTTTGGGTTAGCGTTCTCCCTTCAAATTTTGCACAAATTCCTAGGGCTAGGTCTGTTTTGAAAATTATCGGAGCGATTTCTCGAACAAAATTTTATCCTCTTACTCTTGACGGACTCACATATATAGTGTTTGACTAGTAGACTACCTCAAAGAATACGCTATATATTGTCCATAGAACTGCTTCTGTAATTACTAGACAGTTAGCCCCAGTTGACCCTTAGCTATTAATTAATGGTTTCCCAGTTAGAATCTCGTTCTCTTAATTCTCCAAGTCGTCCTAACTATACGATTGAAGGGCTCGTACAAGTATTTACTAGCTCTCAGCGCAGCTTCTTCACCAACGTGATGGCACAAGCTTTGAGGATTGCAGGTCAAGGTACTCCAGTACTAGTAGTTCAATTCCTCAAAGGTGGAATTGGACAAGGACATGAACATCCAGCACGTTTAGGGCAGAACTTAGACTGGGTTCGTTGTGATCTGCTCCGTTATATTGACACACCAGAGTTGGATGAGGCAGAGTACAGGGCAATCAAGCAATTGTGGCACTATACACAAGAGATAGTTTTTTCGGGAAAGTATTCTTTAGTAGTTCTCGATGAACTGAGTCTAGCCATCAATTTTGGTTTAATAGCCCAAGAGGACGTTTTGGCATTTCTAGAGAAACGTCCTAGTCATGTTGATATTATTCTGACGGGGCCGAAGATGCCTCAAGCCATTCTCAATGTGGCAGACCAAATTACGGAGATTCGACGTTCTCATCAACCTTAGCTAGGGGGGATTTGAGATAATGGTGGTTGTCCTTGGTATGAGACACTCCAATGCTCCAAAATAATCTTAAGTTGAGCTAAAGCGTCTTCGCGAGTAATGAACTGAATCTCAGAAATTACAGTTGGGATACCTCGTGGAAATCTTGATATATTCTTCCCTCGTTCATAAAGGAGAATTAGAGGAATGTCATTCATTTCTGCGTAGGCTAATTCCATACCAACACCAAAAGAGGGGCAACCAAGATAGGCAATGACTACATCTGATCTGCTTACTTGATTTTTGTCTGTCTCGAAAACCTGGTCAGGGCTAATCTCAGGATTGCTGAGAGGGTCAGTATTTAGATGTGGTATATAAACTTTAAACCCTATCTCTTGAGCAAGCGAACCAATAGCCTCATAAAAAGCTTTAACTTCTAATGGATTTTCTATTCCAGTCAAAGCACCGGATACGTAGAGATTACTCATTTATATTTATCCTTTACCGTCAAAAAAATTCAGTTTAGAGGAGGATAAAGCTTCAGAATTTTTATCTTTGACAACAGAAATAGGATTCAATAGAAATACAGCTGCTCTTCGTGCTGTCACTTCAGTTAACTGAATTTGTTGTAAAGAAACGAGGTCTTCTTTGACAAAGGAATCCCTAACTATATTGCTTCCCTCGCTATTGAAAGGCGTTTCATAAAAAACCTCCTTAATCCCAGCTGATATGATTAGTTTAAGACAAGAAAGGCAAGGTTCTAGAGTTACGTAGATACAGGATTCATTAGTAGCAATTCCATGCTTAGCAGCTTGAGCAATAGCATTTGCCTCAGCGTGTACGGCACGTGAGGGCATAATCTTACTGGCATCACAACTACTAAGGTTGGGGTAGCAATATCCTTGAGTTGTGCAATGAGCTGAGCCGGAAGGCGGTCCGTTATAGCCAGTTGCAAGAACTTGTTTATTTTTAACAATTACAGCACCTACGGGAAATGCTAAACAAGTAGACCGAGTTGCTGCTAGTTTAGCCAGCATTAGAAAGTATTCATTCCATGTCGGTCTTTGGAATGAGTCATAAAATAGGTCAGAATTCTGCATTTTTATCTTAAGCTTCTTTGCTAATAGTTTTTAACAACAAATGTTGTTAGCGTTGGTTCTACTTATCTTGGCGAAGTGAAGGCTGTGTTGAACCTGAAGAAGATGACGAGGAAAGCTTAAAAAACTGAATTGCTGTAATGATAGCCGTTAACAAGGCTGCAATAGCAGCCAGAGCTGTCCATCTGGTTATTTGATCTTCACCTAGACGAAGTAACAATGTTTGGTAAATTCCTAACTTGAGTTTTTTGTACTCCTCTGAATCATGCATTAGTTTCCGGAGAAGATCTATATCACCTGTCATCCATCTATTGTTTCTTTCATTAAAATAATCATGTATTTCATGAGAATTAGGACGACGACGAAGAACGTCGAGCCTTGCAGATACATCGATATTACTATTATTTAAGGATTTAGAACTTAATCTATGAACCATTAAATAAGCAATTGGCTCATTAACATCTCTAACATTAATCCGTAACTCTTCATCTGAAAAATTATGAAGAGCTATACACAAAACGCCAGACCAACTAGGATTTACTCTTGTTCCAATGTGTCCTATCCCTTGTGATACCAACGCTACTCTAGAATAAAGAGGGGCACAAAGATAACGACTAAGACCTATGGATTCATCTGACCAAACTAAAGCGGTATCTCTTGGCGGAATACAGAAGAATTTCTGTTCTTCATCCGGCTTGTTTCTATTTTGCTCGGTTTGAATAGTCAAGCGTTGTTTCTGACCTATTGCATAAGCATATTCGCTAGCAGTTAAACATAAACTACAAACCTTTATACTTCCTTGTTTAAGAGGATGAAAAAGTATGCCCCTGCCCAGTTCACCAATGATGTCTCTTTCACTGAGAACTGACATGAAAGAATCCTCTCATCTTAAACCTCTCCGATAATCATCTACTTGGCTACTATCCTCAATGGCTTATCTTGTTCGTATATAAATCCTTGCTCCGTTAACAGAACAATCTCTGCTTTTTGCAGTTCTGTTCCTAAATACATTGCGTGGTCTGCTTGAAGGCTAGGACAATCTGCTGCAATTTGCTGATAAAGATGCTTGGCAGATTTACCTGAGTATAAATTAACTACCTCTCCAGTTCCAGGTGTCATGTGTTCTACCAAAATCTGACTATCCTGTACGCTAATTACAAAGTTACCAGAAGGATCGCCGTAGTCTTGTTGCCGACAGATTTGAGCATATTGGGTTTTAATTAGCTTGTCTGCATTCTCAAAAGTATCATCATACAAATGAGCGCTTTGAGAGATAGTAATCAACGGTCCCATTCTTAGTTCATAATCAGAATTGGCAGCAATTTCGTCCCGAATATGTTTCTGTAAGGCACGCAAGCCCATTGCATTTGCTGGCCAGGCTGAGAACATATCATTACTTCTAAAGGTAGCGGTTAGGGATAACTCATTATCTATAACTCTAAGCCAAATATGATTTAGACAAGGGCTACCACCTTGCTCATGATCTTTAACGTCCCAGAGGGACATTACTGCACTAGCAGCGTCGATTTCTTTTGTTAACTTTTGAATAACTTGCTCAATTTGATCACGTTTGAACCAAGAACGCAAACGTTGCCCGTAAGTGTACTTAATCTCTTCCCGCTGTGGGGAGTCACATAAGATTTGCGATTTGTATTCTTCAATTAGATTAGAGTTAACTGGCAGATAATTTGGTTCTGGAAAATAAAAGCCATCTGGCTCATCGGTGACAACAGCCATCAAATCAATTAACTCTTGCCACTGCCCATCATATCCGGTAGGTCTGATTGTCCCAGTCAACTTAATTCGATGAATGATTTTTACCCAAGTCTCAGCAATAGTCCGTCCTTCAATCCGATGTCCATAGCGAGGTCCTGGTAATACAGTCGGAATAACTTTGGATAGGGGAAAATCCAACCGTGATCCCCAAGGTTCAACTGTACCTCTTTTTGCATAAGACTTTACCTGGCTAATGGCTTCGCTAATTGACTTTACCTCTTGCCACTCTAAAGACTGCCGCAATTTTTCTAAGGCCGCTGCATCAATCTCAATGTCAATGTAACCAGGGACAGGCGAATTTATCTCCCAACAGGAACGTCCTGTATCGCTCTGACCTGAATGAAATCCGTTTTGGAAGAAATCTCGCAAACACTCGCAAGAACCAGCATTTTGGTCTTCTTTTGTAGCATTCAAAATGACTAAAAACCGGACGTGAGGATTGGCTAGTAGATTTCTGATTAAGAAATTGATTCCTCTTGTGGGACTGTACAAATTGCCGACGACGGCAAATTCGTGAGATTCAAGGTGCTTGGCAAGTATTTTTTTTACAGTCCACCCCGTAATGAGAGCTGTTTGTCCATCACCACAAATTAGCTGATTGGGTTTGTATTTGGGAACGTAGTGAAACTGAGTTGCTTGCTTGCTTCTTGTCATCTATCTTGTCATCTATCTTGTCATCTATCTTGTCATCTATTTTGAAGGCACGATCTCTAACTATATATCACTTAGCAACTAATCATTAAATCGGTTTGTAAAATATTTGTAAAAGCCTAAGACGACCACTTGCGTCGCCAACGGAAAAAGCCTTCTCGAAAATTTTGTAGGGTTGTGTTACTACGAAGTCGCTGTCTTCGCCATTCAAGAGCAGTTTGGTAAATTATCTTTGACAAACTAGGTGAAGGTAAAGGTAAATCGGCTAGGGTACTTACCTTAATATTTTGACGAATTGCCAGAGCTATTACCCCAATTAATTCACTAGCTTGGCAACCAACTATTGTTGCTCCTAAAATCTCGCCATTTTGGCGAGTAACCAGTTTACAAAATCCAGTCGTTTCCCCCAATAACTGAGCTTTGTCCAAAGTTTTGAAATATTGCCTAACGACAAAGACCTCTTTGCTGTAGCGTCGTCTCGCTTGATTTTCTGTCAAACCAACCCGTGCCAGTTGGGGGTCAGTAAAGATTGCCCAAGGAATTCCCCGATAATCAACTTTAAACCAGGGCAGAAAAAGTGCATTTTTCAGAGCAATACTGGCTTCGTACTCAGCAAGATGGGCAAACTGATAACCACCAGCTACATCCCCACAGGCATAAATTCGGGGATGAGTCGTTTGTAGTTTTTGGTTAAGTTCTAGACCCCGTCGATTGAACTTAACCCCAACCCCTTCCAAATTTAAGGATTCAATATTTGGTTGCTGACCAGTTGCCAGCAAAATTTCATCGGCTTCAATTGCCTGAGAACCTGCCTGAACCCACTTTTTGTCATCAATTAGCTTGACTTGGGTAACTGGACTTTGAGTGAGAACGCGAATCCCCTCAGCTTCCAACTGCGCCTGCATCAGGAAAGATGCTTCAGAATCTTCTTTGGACAAGATATAGGCATCGCTGACGACTAAAGTAACTTGGCAGTTGAGACGTACCAAAGTCTGAGCCATCTGAATACCGAGGGGTTCACCACCAATTACCAGCCAGTTGCCTTGTAAAAGTTGTGACTGCTCTCCCCCTGCTCCCCCTGCCTCCCATCTTTGCTGCCAAATATCTAGTGCTGTGAGGTAGCCAATCCCCTGTAACCCCTCAATATCGGGAATACCGGGGCGAGAACCAGTGGCAATTAGATAAGCTCGTGCCCTGAGTCGTCGATTATTAACGACAAAGCCTAGCTTCGGTTTTCGACAAAATTCACCGTCACCAGTAATTACATCTACACCTAGGGAAGCCAAAACAGTAGGATAATTCTGTTCTGAGCAGGTAGAGATGATCAGCTTTGCCTGTTGCATTGCCTCCGTTATTAACGGCTTATGGGCCTGGGAAGCAAAGCTTGACTCGGTCTGATACTCAGCCAAGGGAGGTGATGAGACTTGTTGATGATATATTGACTGAGCTATTTGGGAGTAAATAGTAAATTGAGACGAGTCACCCAATTGCTGGGCAACACGCCCAACCTGGGTTAAGGCATGAGCATAGAGCATACCATGACTCAGCCAGCTGGCCTGAAATCCCTGGGGTTTTACTAAGGCAACACGAGCATTCAAGTGGGAGGCGGTAATGGCGGTGTAGACACCAGCGCTACTGCCTCCAATAACAATGAGGTCGTATTCTACGGTCATTGGTGACTAGCTACTAACTAATAAATAAAGATGTAACTAAGTCAAAGATAACTAGAGTAGGGCTTTTAGACCATCTAATAGACGTTGGTTTTCCGCCTCTGTGCGCACGGCAACCCGGAAGTAGCGATCGCCTAATTCAGGAAAGCTCAAGCAGTCACGGATTAAACATCGGCTTTGCTTAAGCAGTTGTTCTTGAAGTTTTGAACTGGGTTGTTCTGAATGTACCAGTAAGAAGTTAGCAGCACTTTGGTAAGGTCGTAGACCAGGTAGCTGTGCCAGACCATGAAATAGCTGAGAGCGGGCTGGGGGTAACCACCGCCAGGTTTGCTCTTGAAACTCTTGATCCTGCACTATAGCTTCAGCGGCCGCCGCTGCTAGGACGTTAACAGACCAGGGATGGCGCCACTGTTGCCAAAGCTTGATTCGCTCTGGATGAGTGACGCAATAACCTAAGCGTAGTCCCGGCAGGCTGTAGAACTTGGTGAGCGATCGCAAAATCACCAAATTTGGATAGTTTTGCACTACTGATACCAGACTGTGCTGTTCTTGGTTAGGCAAAAAATCCATAAAGGCTTCGTCTACTACCACCAGGGCAAATTGCTCAAGCCAAGGCAAAATTTGCTCTCGCTTCCATAACTTACCCGTCGGATTATGGGGGTTATTAAGCAACAAACCTCTCGAAATTGCCCATTCCGATTGGTGACTTTCGAGCTGCCTCTGCCAATCTAAAACCAAAAGTTCAGAATTCCTCAGAGGATATTCTTGAACCTTTGCCTTAAAGGCTTTAAGCGCCCTCTGGTAATCGCTAAATGCGGGGGTTAGTAGGCAGGTTTCCTCTAGTTGGGAGAGTTCCCTCCCAGCCCAGGTTAACAGCTCTGCACAGCCGTTACCGGGCAAAATCCAGTCAGGGTTCAATGTCGGGTGCCGCTTAGACAAAGAAATCCGCAATTGCTGGTAACTGGGATCGGGATAGGCTGTTAAGTCCTTGAACTTAGACTCAATTGCCGCGATCGCACTGCTAGGAGGTCCGAGCGGGTTGATGCTAGCGGAAAAATCTAGAATCAAGGAAGGGGAACAGCCTGCCAGTCTTGCTGCCCAGGCTATGTTTCCCCCGTGAGTTGGTCGTCTCAAAGGTTAAGAGAAAGTCAAAATTTATCTTTATTTATTTGGGCGCAACTTTTTCCTTGAACAGCTTTCCGGCAGAGAAAGCCGGAACCTTTGTTGCCGGAATTTCCATTTTGTCACCAGTTTTGGGGTTACGTCCTTCACGAGCTTTACGCTCCCGTGATTCAAAAGAGCCAAATCCCACCAGGGTAACTTTATCGCCCTCAGATACTGCTTCCATAATCGCTTCTAAAGCGGCACTTAAAACTGCATCTGCCTGCTTTTTGGTCACGGTGGCTTTTTCTGCCACTTTATCGACTAATTCACCTTTATTCATTGAATATCTCCTTTTTGTTGGCATTAAGTGTCAAACATCGCTCTAATACTCGGTTTCGAGATTTAGATTTTGACCCTATATAGCGGTGATAGACAACCTCAATTTGCTCTAATACTCACCGGCTCTAGGTTTTAGAGCAATATTTAAGTTCCGCTGCCTGATTATTCTAAAGTGTGCATGCCAGATCTGGATCGTTGAAAGCTTTAATTTATGTAGATTGCCGTTTTTTTTTACGAGATGACTACTGTCACTCCCTTAAATATGCCCCTTATCCTAACACCTTTACTGGATTAGCAAACCTCTACATTTTCCGGGTCTAGACAAGGCACCAAGATGGTTTTGTCCTTAGTAAAGCTATAGTTGGGATGTGCTGTTTGTTGCTGATTTTGACCTTTGTTTTGCTAAATTGGTACATGAAAGCATTGTACCCGCAAATGGAACACATGAGTCGCTCTAAAGCAATTAAAGTTCGAGTTACTGAACAGGAACTAGAGCGCTTGCAAGCTGAGGCTAACAGGCGTGGAGTATCTATGTCAGAAGTAATCCGAGATTGTATTAAATGTTTACCCCAACCTGAAACCAAGAAAGATAAAGATTAACCGTGACCCTCAAGGTCTGTCAACTGGTAGGGCAAGAGCTTGTCAGAAACTTTAGATTGCTCAAAGCTTTCAATTTACTGCTGTGCCTTCTTGTAAATTACCTCAGGGGAGAGCTTCTCTTAGTTACTTTCGCCGCTGGGGAAATCTTCTCTATCGAGTACTTCCCGTGCCTCTCGACCTGGCGTATAGTTGTAACCAAAGGAGGAACGCGCTGAGTCGTCGAGAATCTGAGGTGTTAGCAGTACAACTATCTCGCTGCGTCTATTTTCCCGATTGGTGTTTCTGAATAAAGCGCCCAGAATGGGAATATCTCCTAAAATTGGTACTTTTTCTACTGTTGTCCGATTTTCGTCTTGAATAATGCCGGCCAAAATCAGTGTTTGACCATCTCGCAGGCGAATTTGTCCAGAGGCTAATTCGCGGATATTGCGTAAAGTGATACGGTTCTCATCGCCATCTCCAGTACTCAACAGTTGGTCATCGGCAATTGAGGTAACTTTGGGATTAACACTGAGAGTGACAAAACCGTTGTCATCAATTCTCTCAATGTTGATTTCAAGTTCTAGACCGACATTAACCAATTCTGCTGTTACTGTAGTTGTCCGATCATCACCTGTTCCCTCAGTTGTTCTTTCTATATTTCCTACAACTTCTTGGGTAAGATTAACACTAGCGACTTGACCTTCTGCGACAACAAGAGTAGGGTCGGTCAAAAGCTTACCATTGCCACTGATAATTTCCGCCTGCAAACTACCAACAAAGTCCCCAGCATCACGGTTGGCTGGGCTTTGGCTTAAACTAAAAGCACTAGTTAAAGGACTTCCTGGATCAAAACTAAATAAAGTATCGTTAAGACCAAAGGTAAAGCTGGTATTAAAGTTGTCAGTTGCCAAAAGGTTAATATCAACTACTTTGACATTCACCGCTACCTGACGGCGACGGGCATCTAGTTGAATTAAGAAAGAGGTGGCAATTTCTACTTTGCGCGGGTCACCTACCATGGTTATGGCGTTGAGCCGTTGGTCAGTACTTACTGACAAGCCTTTGAGTAATAGGGGGCTTTCTCCCTCCTCCGGCTTAAGTCCTAAAATCCTTGGTGTTCTAATTTCAATGGTTCTAGCAGCTGCCCCTTCTCCTACCGTCTGAATTTGTACTTGCTCAATGGGAATCTGGGTTTCCGCCCCTTGAGTGGTCAAGAAGTTCGCTGCACTCGAAGCGGCAATTTGATTGAGACGGAGAGTTCGGCTAACTAGATTACGGGCACCGTCAGGTAATTTTGCCCCAACAAAAATTGTGCGTCCAACGCGGTTAGCTTGAAGACCAGAAATTTGCAGAACGTAGTTGAATACATCTTGAACAGCTTCGTCTTCCAAATCCAGAGAAATAGTCTGTTGTGCTGCTGTATCCGAAGGTGCTCCTTGGGCCGCTCTTGTTGGGTCTTCTTGTTCACCTGTGTATGCTAAGTTAAGACCCGCAGCACGGGCTAGTAGCGCCAGCACTTCTCGCACGGGGGCTTCACGCAAGACTAGGCGGGGAACTCTTACCCCCGTTCCTAAATCAATTCGATCAGCAGTGGCGTTAATATTGGAAATAGCAATGTCACCAACTGGCGGGGCAACTGCTCTGGGTAAGAAAGGGGGAGCGGGTGCCACAGGCTGTACCGTCCCTGCTGGTGCAGCTGGAGTTCCGTCTATGGTAATTTCGGGGTTGGGAAAGAGTACTTCTGGTTTTGGTAGTGCCGGGTCTGGCTCAGTTGGTGTTGCTTCTGGGGTTTCTGCTTCGACGGGTTCAGCGTTAGGTGTCTGAGCTTGATTAGTTTCTTGATCGGGTGTTGATGGCTCAGCTTTGGAAGGGGCCGCTGGCTCTGGTAATTGAGCTATAGGTGGCTCAGAGTTAGTAGAGGACTCAAAAACAGGAGCTGAATCTACTACCTGCTGATTAGCTACTGTGCTAATACCTAGGGTGATTAAGTTATCTTTTCGCTGGAGAATTTGACCTGTAGGAGGATTTTCATCTCCGCTAACAGTTACCCGAACACTATTCTCCTCAATCTGACTAACGACAACGGATTTGATGCCAGGAATAGGGTTTTGCTGGCTGAAGCTCTCGCCTTCCTTTAGGCTTAGTCCTGTATCGAGGATATCTGCAATCCATTCGCTTCCTCTCTTAACTGAGAAAATCTGCGGACGTTTATCGCCAGCTTCAGTTTCCAGGACAAGTTCAAATTCACTTCCTTTGGGATTGAGCTGTACTCCTGTCACCAGGGTACTGGTAGCCCATACAGGCTGTGTCGCCAGTAGGGTCACCGCTCCTCCCATAAAAATTCCACTGATTGTATGAGCCTGTCTCACTTCGCACTCCTCACCTAATAAGAGCAATCTTTGGATTAGCCTATAGCAATTAGCTGCAAAAACTTCAAACTTTTAGACAACTTATTAAGAAATCTCAAAGCTAATAGTTTAAAAGCAAACTGTTCTGAACTTTATTGTGCTGGTGGCTGTTGCGGCTGTTGCTTAGCCGCCTCTGCTGCTGCTTCTTGCTCGTCTAAGGGCATCAGCGCCTCCAACGTAAAACTTGTTTTGAGGGTAGGTTGTTCTAGGGGAACTGCCCTACCTTGTTCAATCACCACCGACGAAGGGGCACTGAGCTGAGCATTAAAATCTTTGACGAGCAAAAGGGACTGTAATCGCTCAAAACTACGCATAATTGACTGAATTTGCTCAAAGCGACCTTCCAGCTCTAGATCGATGCTTTGGCGTTTCAGTTTCCCGTTTACCTGTGAGCCTAAAGATCCATCTTCTACTAAAATCGGCTTCTCTTGCTTTGGCTGATATTTGAGTAGTGTTCCTTCTCTGTCTTTGACGAAGTTATTGAGATCTAACAACAATGTATCCAGAGTGTTTTCGTTAGCAAACAAAGATAAAACTTGTCTATTTTTTTGCTCTGCTTGGGCAAGTTGTACCTTTTTTTCCTCAATTTGTTTGAGGATTTCTTCCTCTTGTTGAATTTGACTCTTTTTATCAGCAATATCTGCCTTGAGTTCCTGGTATCTTTGCCAGGTAGGCTGGACAACTTTCATCAGTAGGTAGCCGGCTAACAACAGACCTAAAACCCCTAAGGCTATCCCACCAACTTTAGGAGTAATGGTGACACCAAAGGCTGTCGGATATTCAGGAGTTTCCTGCTCTCCTTCTATTACAAATTCTTGATCAGCATCAGCGTAGGTCATGGTTGAATTACTCCTTGCTCCTGAAGTTGTTTAATCCGAGCGACTAGTCCTACCGCTCCGTTGCTATCTAACTCTTTGAGCAATTCAGAAGCAGGGACATCACTTAGGTTGGTTTGAATTTTGTAGTCAACCACTTTGGGGAGTTCGTACTTAACTTGGTTTGCCGACTGGTTTTGATTACTAGGAAGTTCTAACTTAGCCGGGTTGTTAACTAACTCGGCACTAACTAATTGGGTTTCTTCACTTTTAAAGAAAGGAGACTGCCCCAAGGTTAAAAGAAAATAGTTTACATCATCAAAGCTTCTGGCAGTGCCATTAATTTCCAATTTGACTACTGGACGAGGTTCTGCACTAGCTTGGTTGGCTGGGGTTGTACCGCTAGCAGGGGCAGCAGCTGGAGCAACTTCTGTTTGCTGGACGGTTTGGATTTGTACACCAGGCGGAACCCGATTGCGAATGTCTTGTAACATGGCAGACCAAGGTTTAATTTGGTTAAAAACAGTTGCCAGTGCTTGGGTTTCCTGTTGTACCAGGGTTATTTGTTGGTTGAGGCGTACAATTTCTTGCTGTTTGGCTTGGGAGGCTTCTAATTGTGCTGTTACTCTAGCTTGCTCTTCTACTAGCTTGCTATTTTGATGCTGTAGAACTAGCCATAAACCCCCCACTAAAGCTAGGGGAATAATACCCACCGCCGCACCAATGAGTAGAGGCGTTTTCTCTCCTACTGGTCTTGGTTGGCGGCTAGAAGTCTTCGCTAGCTCGTCTGATTGATAATCAGGTCGGTCTTTTAAAAAATTGACATCCAGGCTATACATGGCTCTAAACCTCCCGCAATCCTAATCCCAGTACAGTGCCTAAACCTGGTCGTTGTACTGAGGGAATTTCCTCGTCTAACTCTATGGACAGGGCTGCTACCGGATCTACCGGAGTAGTTGGCAAACTCAACCTCTGAGTGAAAAACTCATCAAGCTGACCAATGCCGCCCCCAGGACCTGCTAGTAGTAGCTGTGCCACCTCTAGATTGTCGCTCTGATTTAGATAAAAATCGATGGAACGACGCAGTTCATCAGCCAGTTCTCCTAAAACCCTAAGTAGGGCTGCCATGCCTGGATTAATGCCTGTTGCTCCGGTATGTACTCCATCAACTGGCGTGTTGGGAATTGTCATGCCTTGGAGTAGTTCAGTATTTCTTGAGGTTGGCAAATTCATCGCTCGCGAGAGAGCGCTTTGCAGTTGATAAGTGCCAATTGGAACCGTTCGGGAAAACTGGGGAACACCATCGACAATGATGGCAATCTCGGTACTGTCAAATTCAAGATCTACTAAGACAGCTGCTTCTTGAGGTGTGAATTGCCGCAGTTGCTCCCTAATGGTGCGAATTAGGGCAAAACTGTTAATTTCCAGTACATTTACTCTCAGACCAACCATTTTAAAGGTATCGAGATACATGTCTGTTACTTCCCGACGGGTGGCAACAAGTAAGACTTGCACCTTTTCAATGCCGTCTTCATCTACGAAAAATCCTAACTTCTGATAGTCTAAATCTACCTCTTCACGGGGATAGGGCAAATAAAGACCAGCTTCATGATTGAGTACCATATCCCTCAGTTCAGCATCATCAAGCTCGGCGGGAATGGGAATAATCCGAATCACGGCTTCTCGCATTGGTACGGCAGTTGCCACCTGGTCTGCTTTAATCTTACTCTCTGTTAAGGCAGCTTCTAGCAGTTCGGCTAAACCCGTTGGATCAGCAATCTGCCCTCCTTCAAAGATACCTTCTGGCACCTCTTGAGAGTGCAGTGCTGTCAATTTGAAGCTTTGACCTTGCTTGCGTAGTTGAGCTATGTTGATGCGTTCTGGGGCTAATTCTATACCAATGCCTTTCTTGCCCTTGGAAAAAAGATTTTGCAAACGGTTAAACATATTTGGGTTAAGGGGGAGCAGGAGTGTAATATTAGCTGGCTACTAGGATCTGGTGATTTAACCTAAACAATATTAATAATGATGCATGGTATCCAATCTAGCTCAGAATAACCAATATTAAGCGATATTTTCCTTCTTCAGGGAGATTGGCAATTTTTGTCCGAGAGTAGCCCAGCACAAAGCTCCTGGGTTATATCGTTTCTCCATAAGTTGGTTACAGATGATTGAGATAGGAACACGGGGACGCGGGGGCATGGGAACACGGGGACGCGGAGATTTATTTGTAGCAAACATTTAGGTAGTTGATATTAGAGAGGAACACTAGCATCAACGGTTAGGGAAGTGTGGAATGAGAGGAATTAGAACTTGGCAAGATTTGGGCATTTTCGCTCTGTTGGGTTTGCTCTTGAGTTTGGTGATTAGCTGTCGTCCTAGTCCAAAGCCCGAAACTATTCCAGAAGTAGAGTTCTGGACTATGCAGCTACAACCACAGTTTACTGATTACTTCAACAATTTGATTGCCAGTTATGAGTCGGAAAATCCCCAGGTCAAGGTTCGTTGGGTAGACATTCCTTGGACAGCGATGGAGAGCAAAATTTTGACAGCTGTTTCAGCTAAAACTGCACCAGATGTGGTGAATTTGAACCCGAATTTTGCCTCGCAGTTAGCAACGCGCAATGCCTGGTTAAATTTAGATGACCAGGTATCGGAACAAGTGCGCCAACTATACTTACCCAATATCTGGAAAGCTAGTACCATCGATAACTTGAGTTTTGGTATTCCTTGGTATCTCACAACTCGCGTCACAATTTACAACCAGGATTTGTTAAAGCAAGCAGATATTAGTCAACCGCCAGCAACCTATGCAGAGCTATCGGAAGTTGCCAGAAAAGTCAAGGAAAAAACAGGTAAGTATGCCTTTTTTGTTACCTTTGTGCCTGGAGACTCCGGAGACGTACTTGAGTCATTGGTGCAGATGGGTGTGCAATTATTAGATAAGTCGGGTCAAGCTGCCTTTAATAGCCCAGAAGGAATTAGTGCTTTTAAATATTGGGTAGACCTCTATAAACAAGGGTTGCTACCAAGAGAAGTACTAACCCAAGGGCACCGCAACGCCATTGATTTATACCAAGCAGGTGAATTAGCTTTACTCACTTCTGGTCCTGAGTTTATTAAGACTATTGAAATTAACGCACCAGACATTGCCAAAGTTTCTGATGTGGCAGAACAAATTACAGGGAAAACTGGCAAAAAAAGTGTCGCAGTGATGGATTTAGTAATTCCCCGTGATACTGCTAAGCCCAAGGAAGCTTTGGAATTTGCCCTATTTGTAACTAATACTGAAAATCAGCTAGCTTTCGCTAAAGAGGCAAAGGTTTTACCCTCAACAATTGAAGCAGTAAAGGCATATCAAGCTGAGTTATCAAGTAATACGGAAGCTTCCTCAGGAGCAAAAGCCTTAAAAGTTAGTGCCGAGCAATTGCAAGATGCAGAAGTGCTAGTTCCAGCCTTGGAGAATTTAAACAAACTGCAAAAGGCAATTTATGACAACTTACAGGCGGCAATGTTGGGAGAGAAAACAGTAGAAGAAGCTGTGGCAGATGCTGCTAATGAGTGGAATCGGGGGTAAATGACAGGGAAGATGGGAGAGATAGGCAATTAACCATTGACAATTTTTAATTAACCCTATGGATTTAATCTTTGCTGACTTACAAAATCATTTTGCTAGGGAGTGTATTGTTGAGCTTGCCCAGCAAAAGATTGTTAGTGGTTATCCTGACGGTAAGTTTCGACCTGATGCTACTATGACTCGTGCTGAGTTTGCAGCCGTTTTAAATCAAGCTTTTCCAACGGTTGAGTCAGTTAAAAGTGCTATTTCTTTTAGTGATGTTCCTCAGACTTATTGGGCTTATTCTGCTATTCAATCAGCCTATCAGCGTGAATTTTTTGTTGGTTATCCTGATGGAACTTTTCGACCTTCCCAAACTTTGCCCCGCGTTCAAGCCACGGTAGTTTTGGCGAATGGTCTTGATTATAGTTTGGCAAAACAGCCGGATGAGATACTGAAGCTTTATTTTGATGATGCTGGGCAGATTCCTAGTTATGCTAAAAATCCTGTAGCAGCAGCAACTGTGGGAAGTTTAGTTGTCAACTACCCTGATGTGAGAAAGTTTCAACCCAATCAAAGTGCAACAAGGGGAGAAGTTTCGGCGTTACTCTGCCAAGGGTTAAAGATTGCTAATACTATAGCGCCCCAATATATTGCCGGAAATTTTGTCATCCAACCGCAATTTGACTATGCTCAAAAGTTTTCGGGTGGTATGGCGTGGGTGAAAATAGGCAGAAAGTGGGGAGCAATTGATCAAACAGGAAAACTCTTAATTTCGCCTCAATATTATGAGCATTACCCCTTTTCGGGAGGGCTAGCCTTAGTAACAATTGGGGGTAAATATCGCTACTTAGATAAAGAGGGCAATATTGTTATTCAGATACCCGTTGATGGTGCTGCACCTTTTGCTGAGGGGTTGGCATGGGTTAAGGTGGGTGAAAAGTATGGCTTTATTAATACGAAAGGGCAGTTTGTTATTCCTCCTCGATTTGACTCTGCTAGTTCCTTTTCAGAAGGATTGGCGGGGGTAGCAATTAACAATGAGTATGGTTTTATTAATAAGAAAGGGCAATTTGTGATTGAACCTCCCTTTGGTGGATTTTTTCCTTTTCGAGATGGACTGGCTTGGACGGGGAGAGATGGTAAGAATGGGTTTATTGATAGGATGGGAAATTTTACCCCCCTTGACTTCACTCTTTCTGATTCCCCAGGTAACTTTTCTGAAGGTTTAGCAAGAGTTAGCACCGGTGGTGATGATGGCTTTATAGATAGTTCTGGGAAGTTGGTAACTAGGACGTTTGATTATGCCCTTGACTTTTCGCAAGGATTATCAGCAGTTACGCTTGGTAATCAGCGGGGCTATATAGATAAGACGGGAAAATTTGTAATTGAGCCTAAGTTTGATGAAGCTGAGTCATTCTCCCAGGGATTAGCAGCAGTGAAAACTGGGAGTAAGTGGGGTTATATAGATAAGATGGGAAAATTCATGATTGAGCCTAGGTTTGATGAAGCTAAGTCATTTTCACAAGGTTTGGCAGCAGTTCGAGTGGGTAGTAAGTGGGGTTATATTGTCAATCCGCTGTTAAATTTTGCAGATAAATAGTTACTGTATTATTTTATCTACACTCTCCTTTAGCAATTTGTTCTAGTACCCAAGTTCTAAAACTTCTCATCGTCTTATTTCTACATAGAATTTAATTTATAGTTTAAAGCTGAGTCAGGTTAGTATTGCTATCCTGAACTAAATCTAGTAAGGCTATTATCTCCTGATGGAGAAGTGTGAGTGCGATCGCACTTGCTTAAAATTAAGGCTGTTTCCCTTCACCTAGCATCGACTCTTGAACCGCTTGCACTAACTCTGCTTCCGTGCATTGGTATAAGTCACGCAGGCGGAATACTTGCCAGACTTCCAGTTTTGGCGTTGACCTGCCTTTTTCCCAGTTACGGATTGAAGATTCAGCGCACCTTAGTTCATGCGCTACGTCAGCAATTTTACAGCCCTGCAAGTTTTCTCAAGGCTCTCAAATCCATAGCTGACTGAACCCTCTGACAGAAAAAACGCTAAAGTTTACCGCTAAAATCTGACACTTTAATGTCAACTGTACTTTAATCATGATTGGACAGGCGTGAGTTTATCCCCGCCAAGAGACTTACTAACGCCCTTTACTAGCTTAGGAATAAACTAATCATGACATACAATAGCAAACACATTGCCTACCAGGCAGGTCTTTCATCGTTTCGACTACTTTTGCCTAATGGATAGTCCTGCTAGGAGAGGGGAGATAAGAATCCTCTCCTGTTCCTAACTTCTAGAAGAAATTTAGTGCTTAAGTTCCATTTGCTCTGACTCAAGGAGATCTACTAAATGCTTATCTCCTTTCGCCTTAGCTGCTTCTAGACGGCGTTCCAGATTGGACTGGATATGCCTCAGGTGAGTCATTTGCGTCTGATTCTGAATTGATTGAGGCTGCTTATTGGTAAGCCATTTTGGCAATTTTTTCGCAGTGCTAGTCGGAGATACTAAGACAGGTTTTGTACCAACTTCACTGGTGCGGTAGGAAACACCACGATATTTTAGATTATGTACTGGTGTTTGGGGGATATGGCGAGGGTAATGAAATCGCCATTCTTGACCTCGGTAAGTACCACCTATTCCACCTTCTCTTACTTCTAGTGCAGATGGTTCGGCTTCGTACTTAACACCCCGATAGGATAATTTCATTGGTTTGACCTCCCTTAAAATTTTTTGTAAGTATTTTTAATCAATTGATGCCCCTACTTTTTGTAGGTGACACCCCGATAAATAAAGTTGTGGGATGCTGGTTTTCTGAGAGAATGGCGCTTAGGGTAATGGGTTTTCCAGCTTTCACCCCGATATGTACCGCCGATTTCTCCTTCGGTAACTTCCCAGGTTGAGGGTTGGTCTTCGTAGGTGATACCACGGTAAAGAAATTTCACGTTTGCGCCTCCGATTTAGATGACAAATTGGACGCAGCTGCGTCCTTTTCTGGGATGTTGATTTGAGTAGAGAAACTCTTTTTGAGACTTCTCTGTTCTATTTATTTTTTTGCTCTGAAAGTATTTGACCTGGGATGGATGTCCCTCTTTCGTGAGTAATCACAAAAAACTTTCTGTATTCATTTTTACAGTTTTTTGGAAAAATGACCACTTTGTTAAGAAACCCTCACATTCTCTGACCGTGATCTTAGGAAATGTGACATCAAGGTGACATTCCTATGACCTGTTGATAGTACTAAGCAAAAGATGGCAGTGGAGGATAAGAGGTATTTATTAAATAAACATTAAAATAAGCATTAATTGGCGTGGTTTAGGTTAGTAAAAAAGACGACCTCTATAGATCGTCTTTTGAGCCAAATTGGTAGTAACTTGATTCAGCTAATCTAAATCACGCAGGAAGTAAAAGCGATCGCTTCCATCACGTCCCTTGCTTCGTCCCAAGTAACCTGTTAAGGGTGAGGAAAGCTCAATGAGAATATCGCGCAGTTCTTCTAGTTGCAGAGATTGAGGCGGATTTGAGTAGATGTAGGCGACGTGAAGGTCTTTAACTGTTGAATTTTCATCTCCCGTTTTTTCTAAATGCTTTTTCACAACATTAACAATGTGCGATCGCACTTTAACTGCCTGAGAAACCTGCTCAATATATTTTTCTACCTCATCATCTGCTTGACCAGATTTTAGATAATTTTTGAGTTTATATAAGTCTATTGAATTACGATACTGGCTTTGCAGCTTTACTAATTTTTCGAGAGTTTCAGGGTTAATAATAGCCATACCGTGTACTTTTGCTGCATCTGCCAGTTGTTGAGTCGGTTCGCCGGGGCCGATAATTAATTTAGTTGTCTGTTTAAGTATTATTTCATTTCTCAGGCGTAGGGTTCCCAAGTTCAGTAATTGAACTGCGGTATCGTTAGGAATTTTTTTACCAGCTTTGCACTCACCAACTAAGGGATAGGGTTGGGAACAAAATAAATCTAAGCCACCAGCACCGCCTTTATGGGCATAATCAATGGTGAATCCGAGAAATTCTAGGCTATCGCGCACGATATTTTCAAAATCTGTTCCTGCTTGGTAGTTGCTTTTGCCTGTGTCTTGTTCTTTACTGCGGTTTCCCAGGGCAGAAATGGTGTTGATCCAGAGTAAATTAGGATTTATCTGCTTTGCTGGCTGGCTGTTACTCCAACCCAGAAAAACTTTAATATCTTGGTCAAGTTCTTTAGCTGCGAGATTGGTATCTGCTAATTGGGCAATTTGACTTTGCAACTCCTCCAATCCAGGATGGAGGGGTGGCTGTCGCTTTTGCATTTGCCCAAAGCGTTGTGCAAATAAGGTGTTGCTTAAGGCTGGTGTAGTTTGAGTAACTTTTAAGGATTGAGGTAGAGGAACAAAGCGCGGACTGGGATGTACTGGCATTTCTAAAGGTTGAGGTAGTCGATAAACCCGTAGGTATGCTAGAAAAATATTACCTCGCTGTTTGAGAGTTTGTTGTAGTGCTTCCTCTGTCCAGACTGTTAGTTGGGATAAAATATCAAAGCCTTCAGCTTCATCAATAATTTGACAGAGTTGGCATTTTGCCCAAGCTTTAATAGTAACTGTCTCTGAATTTAATTGAGCTAAAGATTGTTGAGCAGTCGGGAGAAAGCTGGGACGATAATATTGCTCAATGGGCAGAATGTTAGTTGAGATGTCAGAAGGATAAAGGGCAAATTGCCGCCCTGGATTAACGAATATCCCTGGCATTGCGGTAATGGTGCGTCCTTTGATTAAGGCTTCAATGTCTGGTGCGCTTAGGCGTAGGGCTGTAGGAAGTGAAACTTGCTGACTCATCATGTATATCTCTATACGTTTAATTCAATGCCATCAGCTACATCTGAGACATTCTGAGGAATTCTCATTGGTAAATCATCATCAGTTAAATTATCTGGTTCTTGGCCAGAAGGATCGCTTAAAATTTCTCGAATGAGTGGATTATTAACAGCTAATTGCTTTTGATCAATGAAATCGGATATTTGCTCTTCGCTGAGTTCGTAGCTTTCTCGATTCTGATAGACAAATAAGATAGCTAGAAGAGGTTTAATGTCTTGCTCTTGTAATAGAACCCATTCTCCACCTTTTTCAGTCAAAAGTATTCTGACACATTGTTGAGCTACTCTGGCACCAGGATTAATTGTTTTGGAACGAACTAGGCAACCACGAGTTAGGTCAAATCTTTCATAGTCAATTAGTCTTTTTAAGGCAGCACTCTGATATCTTCCACCAGATTGCTGAAGAACAGCTACTCCAATCTTGACAGGTTTACCATTTTCATTACCAATAATTTTAAAGTGGATGTAACCTTGGTCTACCCTTCTAGCATCGACTTCTACAATATCTTCAATCTTTACCTTCTCTATTGTCCAGCCAATCAACGAATGGAAGCATAGATATAGAGCATCTGCAATCACTGAGTCATCTTCTAGTAAGGATTCTATAGACTCTTCAACAACTGCTAGTTCATTCTGAAAAGCTGCTTCAACAATTTGCTCTTCTGTTTTCTTACCTATTTCTGGTGGTGTATCTCCGTTTGGAACAGTAAAATTTTCAGCACACCATTTTAATACTGCTCTTACAGTTGGCTTCTCCTTACCAAGTTCTCTCAGCTTGTTCTCATCGAATGGATAAAGAGGATAAGGTGGAGTTTGTTGGTTTTCATCGTAAAACTCTTTCAGCCACTGAGATACTATTGCCACCACATTATCAGAGCCAAGATATTGTAAATCGATAGGTTTTCCACCAAGTCTATCAATTACCGCTTCAGCTTGTGGCAAGGCTCTAACTTGATCTCGCCAAGTTTCACGATACATAGCCAAAAACAAAACACCCCGCTTGAGGGTGTTGTACAAATCTTTAGCTAAGCTAGCAACAACTTGTGCTGCTGTGTAGCCATTTTCGTCAAGATTCGGAATATCTAATTCATCAAAGCAAATTACTGGAACCCGATAATCACTTGTAATATCAAGAATTTGGCGAACAGTGTTTAAAGCTTCAGTTTCTTTGTCTTCCTTTTTAGGATTTGGTAGTCCCATTGCTTCAGCTTGAGCCTGAGTTAATTCCCAGCCAGACAGCCAGTGAGTTGCATACCTAGTGTGAGTAGGAGACAGTGTCCACAGAATAGCCTGCACTATATAAGGGTTTTGAATATCTGGTTTAACTTCAAGTACGAGATTAGTTAAACGCTCAACTATATTACTTGAATATTTACTCAACCAGGAGGGGAAATTAGCAATATATTGCCCAGGAGTATAACTCCAATTTTTTGCTTCATTAATTAAAGCCGCTGCGAGTTCTTGCCACTGCATTACCCCTCGGCTACCAAATGCCCTGAGACTAGAGGTTACATTTTGGAGCAATTGAGCCTTGATTTGATTCAGGTTATCGTATTTGCCCATATAAACGAATAAAGCATCACCATCTGTTTGGAAGCGGTGGCGAATTCGGCTAATAATATGACTTTTCCCCAAACCCTTTTCAGCCGTAATGGTAATGCCTACTGTTTGGCGCTCTCCTCTACGCACTCGTGCAACTGCATCAAATACTGCATCAGAGGCATGAGCATTTATTGAAGGAACATCTGGAAAACTTTTTCCCCATATTTGTAAAGGTCTAACAACGGTATGTCCAGCAAAGGGATTTTTACTTCTGATTAAGTCTTCAATTGTAGGAATGGAACCAGTCATAGTTGTGTGAGGTGAACAACAGCGAAGGGAAATTTACTCAAAAGCTAGTAGGAAAAATTTATGCTTTTAGATGCTTGGCGTAGCAGCGTAATCCCCCTAATTCAGTAGTAATAGAATCCTCAATCTTGTCAGAAGCACTATCTTCTACGCTTCCACCCTGAAGCTGCAAAATATCATTAGCTTGCATTTCCAGCAGCCACTCATTAAATTGAGAACGACTGACGCGATCGCCTATTTCCCGTCGCATTCGATAAATTGGTACCAAATCATCTAAGTTGTAATCTCGATTCAGTTTGTCATAGACATCCAACGCCACATGCTCAAACTTGTCATAAGATGCGATCGCTTCCGGCTTAACTTCCTCCGGTACAGCCAAAGTCTTGACAGAACCATTCATCTGTGAATAGAACTTCACCAAAGCATTAGCAACCCAAGTTCCAACAATGGTCCCCTTAAACTCAACTTGATTAGTTTTGAGCATTTCCCCTAGCATCTCCAAACCTTTAGGAGAAGGGGAATATTTATTTCTTTGATTACTCTCAATTGCCCCAATCTGTTCCAACTCGTCAAATAGCCCTTGATAATCTGAGGCTTTCTGACCCTTACTTACAAGTTTTTTTGTTAATTCACCTTTATTAACCGCCGTCTCCTTTCCCCCTAGATTCCATAAAGCCAGTAGCAAGCGAAACTTGGCTTGAACTTCGTCAATTTTTTTTGCCATTTCAATCCTTCCAGGTAACTACCATGTAGAATTATGCATCTTCGTGAGTCTACTCTCTCTCTAGGTAGTAAGTTGCGAGTAAATGACCAGACCATGCCTAATTTCAAGATATAGTAGTCTATATTACTATTTATTGCTTTATTGCTTTATTGCTTGGCACTCATCCCCTAGACGGTGAGTATTCCAAGTCCATAGAACACAGCCCTTGACTGTGCCTAATTTTCCCACTTCGGATCTGAGGTGACATCCGTGAAATCACTTACATCAACTCAGTCACCCTTCTTGCAAAGCCAACAATTCCGATAACGTCACCACCCGATAACCACGTCGATGTAGCTGAGGCAATATTTTCTCTAGTGCCAAAACTGTGCGTTCTCCTCTATCCCCACCATCATGAAAAACAATGATTGAACCAGGACGCACATTAAATAAAACCTGGAAAACAGCAAACCCCACCGACTTAAAATGAGTATCGTAGGGAAAGACACAACCCAGGGCAGACCGATAATTATATTTCCCAACAATTTCTAACATTTCCGGACTATACCAACCCGAAGCCGGACGAAACCAACTCACCTGACCAAATTGTGCAATTACTCGATCCGCCTCTAAAAATTGCGCCTCAAAATCTGCTGCTGAAAGTTTAATACTAGGCTGATCAGAAGTTAAATGATTACCCAACTCATGACCATCTTGCACCAAATTAGATAGCAAACTTTCATTACCCGAAATATTATTACTAATTAAGAAAAAAGTTACCCTAGCTTGATAACGAGAAAGTACCTCTAGAATCTGTGGCGTACTAACAGCATTTGGCCCATCATCAATAGTTAAAGCAACAACAGGCTCTTTTATTTTGGCAAAATAAACCATTCCCGGATAAATAGCTGCAATCTTGGCTAGTAACCAGCGAGGCTGAGAAAATAGCAAGGCTAGAATTAATAACAGTAATAAGCTACTTAGCATAATAGCCAGTAGACCTCTTGCAAAAGTCTAATTGACCCTTCATCAAGCTGACCCTCTAATGCGTAGCGATCGCCTTAACATTAACCAGCCTCAACAGAGTTTTCCTTTGATTCAGGAAAGATGCTCGGAAAAGCCATTGTTACCAACATAATCAGGTTAGCTACCCAAAATAGCAAAACTAACCACAATAAAACCAGCCAAAATAGAGGATAAGCTACTAAGTGCAGACCTTCCCACAATTGCCAAATCCGAAACCCTGTATAAAGTGTTCCAATAATGACAACAACGCTCTTGCTTAAGAGTCGGCTGAAACTTACCTCACAAGCAAGCTGAACAGCAACAGCCAATAAATAGCAACTAAAAAACTGGCGAGGAATTGACTGATCCCAGAAAGCAACTAACATAACTAAGGGCAGAATTACCCCAATAACTAGAGCAACCTTGACCCAAATCCTCATAAACTGCCACTGTGCTGAACTGAAAGCCATCATTGGTTTGAGTGGTAATGCCTCTTTCTTGACTAACCAACCGACTAAAGCACTCAATAGCGTAGCGATAGCGATAAATAAAAAGACGGTAAACCAGCGATTAGCAATGAGGGTTTGACTTGTATTCATAAGTATTAGGACTTCAGAAGTACAAACACAATTCTATTTCAAGCACCAATAATTTTTGGCAATCCCTCCACTAATCTACCAATGCCTTCCGCCGCCGTTTCTTTCGACAAAGCACCATAGGCAACTCGTAAATAACAACCCTTATCTATGCCAAAAGTAGTACCAGGAATAACTGCCACCCCATATTCTTTAACTAATCTTTCTACTACCTCAAAAGCACTTAACTGAGTATCAATTTTGAGGAAAAAATAGAAAGCACCATCAGCAGGGGCAATAGTACAAAAATCATCTAAACTGGAAAGAGAATTAAGCATTAACTCTCGCACCGCTGCAATTTCTGGCAAATAACCCCGACAATAATCAACGCCTACTTGTAATGCTCCCAATGCTCCATACTGGGAAATGACTGGCGGACAAATCAAAATTGTATCCTGAATTTTTTTAACCGCATCTAGTAAATGCTCAGGAATTACCATGTAACCAATACGCCAAGAAGCAAAACCATAAGCCTTGGAGAGACTGTAAAGAGAAATTGTCTGTTCGCTACCCAGGGCAAATGCCCCAGGAGAACAATGCTTTACCCCATCATAAGTAAAATACTCATAGGCTTCATCACTAATATGGTAAATTCCTCTCTCCCGACAAATTTGATTAACCTGCCGCAAAGCTTCCTCACCATAAACTACTCCGGTAGGATTATTAGGTGAAATTGTGACAACTGCCCGTGTTTTCTCTGTAATTGCCTGAGTAATCGCTTCTGGGATCAGTTGATAATTATTATCAGTTACCACTGACACCGGATGACAACTTGCCATGGTAATTGCCATTTCATGGTTGAAATAATAAGGCACTGGTAAAATAATCTCATCCCCCGGTTGCGTAATAGCTAAAATGGCATTAATAAACCCCATATTGCTACCAGCGGTAACAACAATACAGCTCTTATCATTGACTTCTATTGCATTTTCTGATGCCAGTTTTGCCTCAATCATCTCTAATAAAGGGGTAATTCCCTGCACCGCTTTATACTTATGATTTTCCGGTTCAGCAAAAAATTGAGAAATCTTTGCTAAAGCTTCCTTTGGTGGTCCATAGTGAACAACACCTTGCCCTAAAGAAATAGTGCCGGGACAGCTGCGGATTAACTCCCCAACCACGGGAATAATTGGCGACTGTACAGCCTGCATACGAGAGGTTATATTTTTCATGCACTTAGGTTTTAATAAAGATAAGGAAAGTATAAAGTATATAGAATTATCCTATTCTCTAAGACTTAAAATAAACTCAAAAGCTTTTCTCTTTTGACTGCTGACTCTACCCAGATGTAATATTTGACGATGAACATTGATTCTCTACTCAAACCCTATCAACGCTTTGGTGTTCATCTTGGTTTAGATAGGATTAAAAAACTTTTAAAAGATTTAGACAATCCCCACCATGCTGTTCCCATTATTCACGTAGCAGGAACTAATGGCAAAGGTTCTGTTTGTGCTTATCTTTCCTCAGTCCTTACCGAAGCTGGTTATAAAGTAGGACGTTACACCTCTCCCCATTTAATTAATTGGACAGAACGTATTTGCCTTAATGGTAAACCCATTGCCTCTGAAGAACTGAAAAATTTACTACTGCAAATTCAGGCAGTAATTGACCACGAAACGGAAGAATCGCCGACTCAGTTTGAAGTAATCACTGCTGCTGCTTGGTTATATTTCGCCCAGCAGCAAGTAGATATTGCTGTCGTGGAAGTAGGATTAGGAGGAAGATTAGATGCAACTAATGTTTGTAAAGAGCCATTAGTTAGTATTATCACTTCTCTGAGTCGGGAACATTGGCAAAACCTTGGTCCTACTTTGTCAGACATCGCCAGGGAAAAAGCTGGTATTCTTAAACAAAATGCTCCTGCGGTTATTGGCCCTTTACCTCCGGAAGCAACAGTAGTTGTTGAATCTAAAATTAAGCAAGTAAACTGCCCAACTACTTGGGTAGAACCAGCTAAAGAAATAAACAATCAGGATGTATCAAGTCCCATTTGGGCAAGATATCAAAGTCCTGACAAATGCAACCCAAAATTCCTTGAGTATCCCGTACCTTTACTAGGACAAATACAACTAACTAACTCAGCACTGGCAATTGCTACTTTGCAAATTCTCCAACAACAGGGATGGCAAATTACGGAGAAAGCAATTATCTCTGGTATGGCAAAAACTCGTTGGCTGGGACGTTTGCAATGGACTAGTTGGCATAATCACAAATTACTAATTGATGGTGCTCATAACCCAGCGGCAGCAATTGCCTTACGACAATATATAGATACTCTCAATCGTCCCATAAATTGGGTAATGGGCATGCTTTCAACAAAAGATCATGCCGAAGTTTTCCAAGCTCTCTTAAAACCAGCTGACCAATTATACTTGCTACCAGTACCTAACCATAGTTCTGCTGATCCAGAAACTTTAGCAGCGATCGCTAAACATGTTTGTCCTGACTTAGCCAATTGCCAAACCTATCTGGACTTACCAACAGCCCTAGAGGCAGCAAATTCCAACTCTGCTGAAGTTTCAGATAATTTAGTTGTACTGTGTGGTTCTCTTTATTTAGTAGGTTACTTTTTAAACCTAGAATATAGCGATTCTATTTGAGTCGTGAAAGATATGGGTGAGAAAAGGGAGTAGGGAACAGAATATTTTACGAATGATTCAGAACTCCTCTATAATTCTAGCAAAAATAAAAATCATAAATCATTGTAGTGCGACCATCTTGGTCGCTACTTATACTCAATTTAAATGCCTGACAGCATCATGGGATTACCTCCGTCAGTGGCGCTACCGCGCCAATCGCTTACTACAAATTTAACGCCACTCAACTCGATAAACTTTTCCTTGCACTGTTACAGAATCCCCTGCTACTAACTTCCTTGCTCGTCTAACTTCGGGAATACCATTAACTTCCACTTCACCTCCTTGAATCATGAATTTGGCTTCCCCGCCAGTTTGAGCAACACCAACCCATTTCAGAAACTGGTCAAGTTTAATCGTATTTTGCTCATCTGTCATCAACTCTAAAATCCTCTTTTTTAATCTGCAAATATACGTTCAAGGAAAGGTATTATTTCAGACCAAGCTGAGGTAGAAGCAGCAGAATCATAACGATAACCATCATCACGCATGAAGGTATGTTCTGCCTCATAGGAGAGAACTTTGTGAGATACCCTAGCTTGCTCAAGGGCTTGAATTAAAATTTGACGATCATGCTCCGGGATATGAGGGTCAAGAGTACCAAATACCATAAGCATCTCGCCTTTTATTTCATTCACCCGTTTGATTGTATCAGCTACCTCCCTACCTAGCTTGCCACTAGGAATACCAGTAGGGTAACAGCAAACCGTGGCTTTAATTTCAGTTTGGAAAGCTGCCCGAAAAGCTAAATGCCCACCAATACAAAAACCTAAAGTACCTATCTTACCTGAAGCAACTGAACTTTCTCCCTTTAAGAATTCAATTGCAGCTAAACCATCAGCATCATAATCAGCAACTCGGATGCGACGGGCATCATCATTACCTCTCATCCTACCAAGATCATCTGGTTCAATAACTAAACCTACTGGCTCAATTCGATGAAAAATTTCCGGTGCTGCTACTACATAACCATATCCTGCTAAGTAGTTAGCGAGACGAATCATTGAACCACCCAACTGATAAATATCACTGTAGAACAGAATACCAGGATAAAGTCCTGCCGCTTTGGGAGCTGCGACATAAACACGCATTAAACTGTCATCTACTCTCAAATCAACGTTGCGTTTAATGATTTGCACTTTTTGTCTCCATGTAATGCTCCGAACCCAACCTAACAACGAGCTAGATTACAACTACTCATAATCTGCGCCTAGAATGGGATAATGGGAGAATTACGCAAATATCGTAAATATACTGTCTAATCAGTAACCAAACTAATGAGCAATCAAAAGAAAGATCAGCAAAATAAGCCGCTCGTTATAAATATAGATCCAGCTACCCTGTTGGTAATTATTACCCTCATCCTCTTCATTCCTCTCATCCTGGCAGGATTTTCTGATTAAATTCCAACCAAATGCGCTGAAGTTTCCACCTTTGTAGTTTTTAGGCATCTCCCGAATATAAACAGATTCTGGGAGAGAGGATAATGTTGGCAGGGTTAAGCTCTTTATCGATGACATTAGCCCGGTGAATATGTCCGATAATCTTAGCCGAATTGATAGCAATTTTGCTAAATTACCGTAAGGGCGCACCTGTGTGGGCCCGATTGTCCATCATAAGAGGTCTATTAAAGAGAAGATGAAACCAATATGAACAAAATTTTTGAGCTAGCTATTATTTTACCAGCATTTACAGTCAGTTTCACTATCCCTTTTACCCCTCAAAATCAGGTTAATCAGCTTCTACCCGTTACTTCCATCCTGGAAAAGCCGATTATCGATAGTTATAACCTGTTGCAATTCACAACAGCCTTAAGGGAAGGAGATGAACGAGAAGACCTAGTTTTAGACAATAAACTCGATAGTGAAAATCACCAAAATGCCCAGAGAGTAGGGGATTTAATCTTACCTTATCCCAACGGTTTTACTCAAGAATTAATCACAGCAGAAATCCCAAATCCAGAAGAGTTAGCAACTTTCCGGCAACTTATGGATCAGGCAAGTACCAGCAATTGGCATGAGTTACCGATGGGGGAACTCATGCAGGTAATTGCCGAACAATTTGTCGGTGCAACTTATCAAGCAGGTTTATTAGACAAATCTGACCAAGAAAGCCTGGTAATTAGCCTCAAGCAATTTGACTGTGTGCTGTTTGTCGAAACTGTCTTGGCAATTGCCCGAGGTGTGGCAGTACAAGATTACTCCTATCCTACTTTGGTAAATCATGTTCAAGACCAGCGTTATTTGCATGGTGAACTAGATGGCTATTGCAGTCGCTTACACTATTTTTCTAGCTGGATTGATGATAACCAAAAACGAGGGAACGTTAAAAATATTGCTACAGACTTAGGTGGTGTTTCCCTCAATAAAAAGCTTAGTTTTATGAGTACACATCGTCAAAGTTATCGGCAATTAATAAACAACAATACTAATTACCAATGTATTGTGGAAATGGAAGCTAACCTGGAGGAATTAACTGTAGATTACATTCCCACAAGCAAAATTAGAAGTGTCTATAGTTTCCTCCAACCAGGAGACATTGTTGGCATTGCTACTAACATTTCAGGTCTTGATGTTACCCACACAGGTTTAGTTTATCACCACCGAGATGGTAATCTCGGTCTGATACACGCTTCCCCTATTGGACAAGTAACAATTGCTCGTGACTTACAAAGTTATGTGAGCAATGTCAAGAATGCAACTGGTATTCTAGTCGCTCGACCAACTAATCCAGGTTGAAAACAATTAACAATTAGTTGGGAATAGACAGGTGGAGTGCCCTCACTCTATTCTCCCCTTACCTCCTCTACAACAGGATATTTTTTTATTGGCAAGTTCTTTATACGTAGACCGACCCACATTAGATTACAGTAGCAGTTTTTTTAAAGATATTTCTTTAATTAACATAGCTTAATGTAGATGGACAACTCTCTGAATGAATGGATGTTGTCATCAGAGAATTTTTGAAATAGACTTGGCGTTAGATGCCTCAAAACTTTCTTACTCCCCACAAATTTGAGGCAAACTTGTTGATTTACAGGGATATCTACATTGACCAAGCTAATTAAGTTAAGCATTCAAAATGGAAACCCCAAACAGCTGGTGGAAGTTAGACGCAACCTCAGGCACAACTGTAGCCGATAGTGCTGGTAACAACGATGGAAGAGAAAGGAACAACCCCACTTCCATCTCAGGTGTAGTAGACAACGGACTATCCTTCGATGGAGTCAACGACTATGTCGAGGTCAGAGATGCTGATGAGTTAGACTTTGGCAGAGGTGACTTGTCCGTAAGTACTTGGCTCAGAACCACGGACCGCTCAGGAGTTGATGTCATCCTCGACAAGCGAACTGAACAATCCGGGCCAGTTCAGGGATATGTACTATTCAACTACAATGGCGAATTAGGGTTTCAACTCGCTGATGGTAGAGGTTTTACAAACTACCTGAGTAATGTTTCCATTGCTGATGGTCAGTGGCATCAAGTGACAGTCACTGTTGACAGAGATCAAAGAAACGGAGGTCAATGGTTCGTTGATGGTAATCTAGTCGGTACATTTAACCCAACTGGACGACAAGGTTCACTAAATAACTCTCAAAACTTAAGATTGGGAAGACGTTCTGACAGTGATAATGCTGGTTACTTTAACGGCAGTCTCGATGAAGTGAGACTCTTTGATTCAGCACTTTCTGCCAGTGATGTCCAGAAAATTTACCAACAAGAAACTCTCTTTGGTAGCAACCAAATTATCAATACTTAGCTTTTTGATGACTTTGACCCAATGCTTGATAAGCTGTTGTGCATTTAAATTGGGTATGGGTAGCGACCAAGATGGTCGCACTACAAAGATTTCTCAATTATTGATAATCGGGTTTAAATGACGAACAGCTTATCTCAAATTCTAACCCTCTGTCTTTGAGTATTGAGTCTTTGGTTCTGTAACCAGTTCACTTTAGGGGTGACTAATCTCCCGAAAAATCACTTGCAGAAATATCCTAATTAGCTTAGGCAAGGGCGCACGTCGGTGCGCCCCTACTGTGGGTCAATTTGTGTGAGCTTTGCTAGGGCTATTCTTATCTCAAATTCTCAATCTCATTACTAGAAGTTTTACCCTTCCGATTGGGATTAGGTGTTAATTTAGCAGGTAAAGATTGTACTACTCCCCACTTATTTAGAAATTCCTGAAGCAGAGACTCTTGTTCAGTGCGGAATCCCTTCAAATTGTTGCTACCTCCATTCATCAGTGCAAACCAAACCATTCCTTTTTCTTTCGTTGGTAGCACTCCCCCTAAAGTACTGACATCATTGAGACTTCCTGATTTAACAACTGCTTTACCAGGAAGCTGACGTTCATCTAAGATGCCTTCATCCTCCCCAACAACGGCAAACACGTCAGCAAGATTCATTTGATAAGGTTCAAGGTAACGTTCGATACCTTTAAACATAGCCACCACCGCACGGGGAGAAATGCGATTATCTACACCTAAACCAGAACCATTAATTAATTGAACTTCTGCCGGAGGAACTCCTGCTGCTTCGGCTGCCTTTTGTGCCACTACCTGCGGGCCACCAACCGAATTAGCCAACATCTCAGCCATCTTGTTATTGCTGTAGCGATTCATTTTTTTGACAAGTTCAGCTACAGGGAAAGAAGAGTGAGTTATCAGAGGCTGCACATCGCTAGGAATTAGGGGAGAAACCTGCAAAGAACCAGCAAAGATGACTTGGGGACGAGGCGTAGTTGGGGGCAAAGTCCTATATTGAGTTTCTGCCTCACTAGGCCAGAGTTGAGCATTTAAACCTTGCCTGAGTAAATTACCTGACTGGGTAGGATCAGTAGCAAAGTTCATGTAGAATTTGCCGCTAATAATTAAATTGCCAGTTACCCGTTGGATACCTAACTGATTTAAACTATTGCCAAGGGCGATCGCTTCTTCCCAGACAAAAAATGGATCTTCTCCTCCTTGGATAACTAAATCTCCCTTGAGAACACCGTCTTCAATGGGACCTGTGGCTCCTATCAGTGTGACAAACTGGTGATCAGGACCAAAAGTTTGCAATGCTGCTAGGGCAGTTGCCACCTTTGTTAAAGAAGCAGCAGGCAAGGGAATAGTACCTTGGTGATTAGCTAAGAGATTATCACCCGTTTGCATCCAAACTCCCTGACTTGCTTTAACAAATCCTTTACTAGCTAAGCCGTTAAGGTATTGCTGAATTTTCTGTTGAGTAGTTGCATCCGGATTCTCAGCAGAAATTGTCAGAGGCTGTTCTGGTTTTTGCACAACCTTGACTGAATTAATTTTTTCTGGCGTATCTTCCGTCTCATTAATTGGATCTAGGGAAGAGTCAGACTCTGGAGAACAGCCTGTAATCAGTGTTAGCAAAGTTAGGGATAGAGCAGCTGTTAGACGGAAACTTGTTAGCATTACCTAGATGTGAAAGTCGCAATTTTTCTTATGATTAGAACTCTGTCTGCTTGAGTTCCTCACTCTCCAAAGCAGCCAACTCGGCTCTTCGCTGAGCTAGTTCAAATTCTAAAGCATGAATTGTCGCCATTAACTCCCGCCGTCGTCTTTCTTGCGAATTGGTCTGTTTATGTAAGTATGCCTCTATTTCCGGCCAGAGTGGTACTGCCCAGTCTTTACTAGCTGACTTGAACTCTTTAACAATGATTACTTCTGCATTCGGTTGAAGCTCAAACAGGTAGTACAACCGTTGTTGATTGCCCTGTTTCTTGCGCCCTTTGGCTCGACAACTGAGATAAAGCCCTGGTTGCTGGTATGCTAGCTCGTCTATTTGGTTGATAAAGATGCCTTCAATCGAGTAGCCGTCTGTTTGACTTTTGTCAAGTCCAGAGACTAATTTGCACCAATTGCCTTGGCGGTTGGAGGGATGGCTTTCCCAAAAACCGGGTGCGTTGAGAAAGGCTTGTTGAAGATTGACGAGAATAGCTTCGCTCATCCTCCTCTTTCTTAGGATTCTAGCTTAAATTGATTTCCTGGTTAGGAAACTTTCACTAAGAGAAATCAGCTGCTTAAATTCGTCAATAAAGTCTGTTCCGCATTGATCGCAGCGATAGTGGTTGCCTGTTAACTGTTGGGGATTATCATTGCCGCAGAGTGGGCAGTGAATACGATCTGTACTACTCACTTTAGTGAACTTAAAACTGTTATGTGCAATACCACTTTAACTTAAACTTACAAAAGTACCCACTAATTCACAATTATTTTTTTTATTCCTTTTAGAGAAAAATATTTAAATTAGCACAGGCAGTATGACCTTTAAATGGGGAAAACAAGGAATTGAAGGATGTTGACCTTAATCTAGCAATCAGAGTTTTTTGATTTGAAATCGAGATAATTAACCAGGTTAAAGATCATTATCCTTTGGTAGAACTGAGACAATTGGGTAGACTAGAAATGGTGAAATCAGGGTGGACAGTTTACCGCAGCGGCACAACAATCGTTGACTTTCCCGTGTAACTAGCTGACACTCGAACCATAGCTGCTGCTGAGTTTAACTCTATCGTGTTTACTAAAAAACGATTCCGGAGTAACGGTACTTCAATTAGTTTGACCTATCCCGAAAGCGGAACTGTTGTTGCCCAAGAGGTAAAAATGGCGTTTCAGTCGGGAAGCCAGCGCTATGAAGTGCTCAAAGGAATTGACTGGGAAATCAAACGCGGAGATATCCAACTGTTGATGGGGCCGTCTGGATCAGGCAAAACGACTTTACTTTCAATCCTGGCCGGACTGCTGACACCGTCATCAGGAAACGTCTACTTACTTGGCAAAAAGATTACAGGTATGTCTCGCGCCAAGTTAGCACGCTTTAGAAGACAAAACATTGGCTTTATTTTTCAGGGCTTCAACCTCTTTCCCGCACTGACAGCAGAAGAAAACGTAGAACTTGTCCTCAATCTCAAAGGCATTCGAGGAGAAAAAGCGCGATATCAAGCTCATGCCTTACTAGACGAAGTTGGCTTATCACCTTATCGTCACCAGAAACCAAGTAACTTATCTGGAGGACAGAAACAGCGTGTAGCGATCGCTCGTGCCTTAGCAGGTCATCCTCCCCTAATTATGGCAGACGAACCAACTGCCGCTCTAGATGCCCAAAGTGGACACAATGTTATTGAATTACTGCGCCGCCTAGCCAAAGAACAAGGTTGCACAGTACTAATGGTAACCCATGATCCCCGGATTATTGATGTTGCTGACCGACTCGCTTACCTCGAAGAAGGGAAGATTAGGACGGTTTAGGTGAGGAGATGGGGAAGATGGGGGAGACAATCAATTAACAATTTTCCCGATTCCCTGTTCCCTGTTCCCTCTAATAAACAATTATCCCATTTTCAATTTTCCAACAATCTCCCTCAGTGTTTCTGAGACGGAACGAGGTTGCCAGTCTAATTCTTGATGCGCTTTAGTGGCATCTACTCGCACGCAACGATCATAGACGTAATGTACACGCTCTCGGCTCAGGGGGGGTTGCCATTTCAACAAGCGTCCGATGGGATCGAGTATGTTTCCTACTAATCTAACTAGGAATTGAGGAGCTTCTGCGGGAACAGGGGTGCCGGTTTCTTGACTGAGTAAGCTAAACATTTCACGAGTGCTGAGATCCCCGGCGGAAATGATATATTTTTCTCCTATTTTACCCTTCTCGGCAGCTAGCAGCATTGCTTGAGCTAAGTCATCAACGTGAACTATGCCGGTGATGCGATCGCCTCCTGCCCACAATTTTAATCCTCCTTTGAGAAATTGCTTGAGGACTGGGCCGAAGTGGGGGTCATCTGCACCGAAAATTCCAGAGGGTAAGATACTGACAACAGGTAAACCTTGAGCTGCTTCTTTATCTACTAATTGTTGGGCAAGGTATTTGGTGCGATCGTAGGCGGAGGAAAAGTCTGTCTGTTGGCGCTTGAAGGTTTCATCAACTACTTGTCCTTTCGTGTCACCAAAGATACCAATTGTGCTGCAATAAACTACTTTGGCAACACCTAGCTCCCTAGCAACCGTCAGCACAGCGCGGGTTCCCTCCACGTTTACCCGTTCCATTTCGGCAGCATCAACTAACCCTAATTCTACATAGGCGGCGGTGTGAAAAACCCAATCTACCCCCGTCATAGCGGTTCGTAATGCCCCCTGATCGGTAATATCACCGTAAACTAATTGCACTGGATAATCGGCAAGGCGCTCTAGATTGCTAGACTTACGCACTAGAGCAGTAACACTGATGCCTTGCTGCTCTAGTATTTGTACTAAGTGAGAGCCTGTGAATCCGTTTGCTCCAGTCACAAAGGCTTTCATTGGCTTAAAAATTCTCCGTTTCTGGTTTTGGTCCTACGGTACCTGGTTGATTAAGGTAGAAGTTATCAGCAGCTTCATTTTGATAAATACATTCGACATCAGGTGAACTGTTTAAGTCTCCTGTATAGCCAAAAGTATTCATCCGGTTTTTACAATCGCGTACTTGGTTAGAGTCTACCAGTTTTCTCTTCTCCAAAATTGACAAAATCGTAAATCAGCAAGCATCTTCTTGAAAGAAGAGGAAAATCCTTTCATCCCAAATCTAAAATCTAAAATCGAGATGACCAGTTATTACGACGGAAGACACAGCCAGGGGTAATACTCGGCTGGGTAACATAGACATTGAAAGGATTGAGGATTTTAAAACCTTGTCTGTCAGAGCGGGGAGGATGTCACAAGCCTCAGAAGAAGTAAAGAAGAAGTAAAAGCGATCGGAGAATTAAAAGCGATCGCTTTTCTTGTGGCTTCTCTTTTTTAGCGTTGCTGAATCAAAATATGAATGCTGCGATTAGAGTTCTTGACTAGCCCCCTAAATCCCCCAATTCTGGGGGACTTTGAATCCGGTTCCTCGCAAAGCGCTTTTGCGTCCTGAGCCTTGTCCTCTCCTCTCGGAGACGCTACGCGTTTGCAGAGCATGGCCGAAGGGCAAACGAGCGAAGCGAAGGAAAAGCGAAGGATCTGGGGGGTAAGGGGGGCGAAATCATACCTGTATTCAGCAATGCCCCTTTTTTTGTCTGTGTATTTGGAAAAAACGATGACTAGCTAGTTTGGAAGTTAGGTCTATACAAACTCAACATCATAGGAAACGCCAAAGCCATTCGGTTTGTTCTCCACAGTAGCAAATTGAGTGTTATTGAAGAATAAGCCACCTGTAGTGGAGCTGTAGTTAAACTGACTTAATGAGGACGCACCAAAGCCACTTTGAGAAATTTGAATTTTGTCTTGTTCTCCCCAGCTAAAATCTTTAATGATATCAATAATCCCCGATTCAAATGTTTCAAACAAGAAATTATCAGCGCCTAAACCTCCTGTAAGAGTATCTCTGCCAAGTCCACCGTTAATTGTGTCATTGCCTTTGCCGCCATCAATTATGTCGTTGCCTGCACCAGTATTAATTACGTTAGTGCCACTAGTACCCGTAATTTTGTCATTGCCTCCACCAGTGTTGACATTTTCAAAGTTGACCGCCGTCTCACCCCGGTAGTTAGTAACTCCGGTGGTCATATCCAGTTTGTAAGTCCAATTCCAGAAGGTGATATCTAGAGTGTCGATACCAGAACCACCGTTCATGGCATCATGTCCTAAACCACCGTTAATTGTGTCGTTGCCTCTGCCACCGTTAATTATGTCGTTGCCTCTGCCACCGTTAATTATGTCGTTACCCGCACCACTATTGATGACATTACCGCCATTAGTACCGATAATCGTGTCGTTGCCAGAGCCAGTATTGATGTTCTCGAAGTTGAGAATTTGTTCGTCATGAGTTGCACTGACCGTTCCTGTTGCGAGGTTATAGGTACCGCCTCCTCCGAAGTGAGTATAGTCGATTGTGTCAATGCCAGTACCACCATCGTGGTAGTCTTGACCCGAACCACCGTTGATCCAGTCGTCTCCTGCACCACCGTAGAGTTCGTCATTTCCCTGAGCGCCGTAAAGGGTATCGTTGCCAGCCCCTCCATCAAGATAGTTGGCAGTCTTATCTGAACCTAGCTTTTTGATAACGCCTGTATTGCTGGTATGGGCATGTAAGAAATCATCACCATCACCACCATATAGTTCGTCCCGACCGCTATCGCCGTAGAGCCTGTCATTACCCGCTCCACCATAGAGTTTGTCATTGCCACTCCAGCCGCCGAGGAAGTCATCTCCATCGTTACCACTAAGAGTGTCATTACCTCCATATCCCTGGATACGGTTATTTGCCCAATTACCTTCGATGTAGTTATCTTGGTCGTTACCGTATCCGTTGATAAGACATCTCCAAAATATAAATCATGAGATAATTATGGAGAATAAATCAGTATTTGGGGTGGGGAGACTGTGAGTTATACCTGGGAGTATTTGCAACGTAATCACAAACAAGCCAAGCGCTTGGTAGGAATTAGCTATGAGCAGTTAATTCAACTAATGGAGCAGGCTAAACTTTTACATGAGCAAAAACTCTCAGAAAGAGAAAGAAATAAAACTCGGCTGATTAGTGCTGGTGGTGGCAAGAAATCTCAACTCGTTCTGGAAGAACAAATTATCTTAACTTTAATCTATTTACGTCATCATCTGAGCTTCCAGATTCTAGGTCTATTGTTTCAAGTAAGTGAATCGACAGCCCATAATATTTTTAATTATTGGCAAGGTCTGTTAAGAGAATCACTGCCTGCTAGTCTATTAGAACAAGTAAAAAAGTACCAAGAAGAGTCAGAAACAATTATTGAGATGTTGGCAGAGTACGAACTAATAGTAGATAGCGCAGAGCAAAGCCGTTCAAGACCTTCAGACTATCAAGAGCAAAAAACATTTTACTCAGGAAAGAAGAAAAATCACACCTTTAAAAATCAACTAACTTCATTATCTTTCTTTTTAGAGCTAAGACCGTTTGAACCAGAGGTATCGATGCTATAAGTCAAAGTAACTGGTTTATCGGCTTCGTTCCAATACTCTTTCAGTAGTAGCGCATCAATACGATTATCTCCAGAGCGCTTGATGGACATAATGGTCTTCTCCTAATTAGTGAAGGGTGAAAGTTCTTCGTGAGCAACAAGCACTTACAAATAGCAAAAATTAAAATTGATTTCTGGCATCAATCAAGGATTGAAGCTATTCCAAATCAGTTGAGTGATTGATTTGTTTTGCCAGTTCACGGTATAGCGCAGTATTAATTAGAGTTCCTGCCTATAGTTCAACTCAGGCTTAGTGATGCTCCTCAATCCGCACTTCTAAGATGACGGTTTTCTGATGCCTGGAAGGAGCAACGGGGAGGGTCACTTAGGGCCAATTACCAAACCCCAAACCCCAATCTCCATTACTGCTTCAAGAAAACAAGTAAGCCTCTAACTCTCTGAAAACTTAGACTGTGAATTTTTACAGTAACCGAAGATTATTTAGACAAAGATGGTGGAGAGGTTGTCGGTAAAGGTGCTGACCTGGGTTCCATCTACAGAAGCGAGAAGATCACCACCCGCAGCCAAAATATTCACACCGCTATTAGACTGCTCAAAGCTCAACTCATTACCATTAACTCCTCTGAAAGTTGTTGCTCCCAATTGGAAGTTAAACACGGTATCAAAGCCTTCTCCAACTTCGAGAAAGATACTATTATTACCACTACCAAGTTCGATGGTATCTAAGCCAGAACCACTGTTAATGCTATTGTTTCCTTCACCAGAGTTAATTATGTCATCACCATCTAAACCGTAGAAAGTATTATTGTCCTGGTTACCAATCAGTTGGTCATCAAAATTAGTACCGTAAGCCCTTTCAATACTGATGAGAGTCTGTGTAATTTCTTGACCCTCAGCATTGGTATAGCTAGCACTACCTTCGGCTAGATTAACTTGAATACTAAAGTTGAGGTCTTGGAAGTTAACTGTGTCACGACCTTCTCCACCGTCGAAGTAGTTAATACCTAAACTGTCTAGAAAAGTATCATTTCCTGCGCCACCAAAATAGGTGTCATTACCATCTAGACCAAATAAAGTATTATTTTCCTCATTACCAATCAGTTGGTCATCAAATGAGAGCCTTATGGGAGTACTTACAGCAGGATTCAGAATTGATAGCAGCTATGGAAAAAGTTGTCACAGCAGACCAGGCTACTCAGCTAGATGCTGATCAGGCATTTAAATTACATAGCTTGGGATTAATTCAGTGGCAGGATAATAAAGTAGAGCCTCGCTGTAAACTCTATCGTTTATATTTCCGCGAACAGCTACGTGGCATTCAGGCCTTGTCTGCTTGAGTAGGACTAAATCAAGACATTGCTGAATTTAAATATGAGTTGCTTTTTTTGGTTAGATTAATGCCCCCTAAATCCCCCAATTCTGGGGGACTTTGAAGTCCGGAAGCCTCCCAAAGTTGGCTACGGTGTACATACAAGTCATGATCGCCCCCTAAATCCCCCAATCCTGGGGGACTTTGAAACATTGAAAAATCTTGTTCCCCCCAGAATTGGGGGGCTAGGGGGGCTAAGTGCAAGATATTGAGTTTTGATTAGGAGATGTGTGTACACGGTAGCCAAAGTTGGGGGGCTAGGGGGGCTAAATGCCACGATACTGAAGTTGATTAGGAGATATGTGTATACGGTAGCCAAAATCGGGAGGACTCAATGACCAATCATATCCATAATCGGCAAAGTCTAAACCCCGCTAGCCTAAAAACCCATGCATAACCAAGATTATAGCTATCGCTATCAAGGTGGGAGCCTAGAAGCTAACGATCCTACTTATGTCTGGCGACCCGCAGATGATCAACTCTACCAGCAATTACGACTAGGTGAATTTTGTTATGTGTTGACGGCAAGGCAGATGGGTAAGTCTAGCTTGCGGGTTCAAACTATGAATAGACTGCAACAAGAAGGTATTGCCTGTGCCAACATTGATTTAGCTGCCATCGGGAGTCAAGCAACACCTGAACAGTGGTATAAGGGTATTCTTTTTCGCTTGTTTCGCAGTTTTCAACTGTCGGGGCAAGTAAACTGGCGGACTTGGTGGCGCGATCGCAGTTTTCTGCCAGTGGTACAACGACTCGGTGAGGTCATTGAAGGGGTACTACTAACATCTATTTCTCAAAATGTAGTTATTTTTATTGATGAAATCGATAGTGTAATTAGTATTGATTTCCCTACTGACGATTTTTTTGCCTTCATTCGTGCTTGTTACAATCAACGAGCCGATGATTCTAGATACAAGCGCCTTACCTTTTGCTTGCTTGGTGTGGCAACGCCATCTGACTTAATTCAAGATAAGCGGCGGACACCATTTAATATTGGTCATGCTATTGAGTTAACTGGTTTAACCCTTGATAAAGCAAAGTCAAGATTATCTCAGGGATTAGTTGGTAGAGTAAACCATCCTGAACAGGTTCTGGCTAACATCCTTACTTGGACAGGAGGGCAACCATTTCTTACTCAGAAGCTGTGCCAGCTAGTCGTTGAAAAAGCTTCTAGCCCAAACCCAGATATTGAAACAATTATTCAAACCAATATTCTGGACAACTGGGAAGTTCAAGACGAGCCTGAACACCTCAGAACTATTCGCGATCGCATCCTTTACAATAAACAACGGGCTGTTATTCTCTTAGCACGTTATCAAGCAATCTTTCGTCATGGTAAAGTTGAAACTAATAACAACACTGATGACATTGAGTTACAGCTATCAGGACTAATTACTAAAAAAGATAGAAAACTAAAAATTTCCAACAAAATTTATCAACAAGTTTTTAATCAAAGCTGGATTGATTCGCAATTAGGCTCACTTTGGTTTATGAGTCAGGACTTAGGGGAAATAGAAGAACCAGTTACCTCCTTACCTTCTAGAAAATACTTCATTAAAGTCATTGCCTTTAGTTCACTTCTCACCCTCTTAGGTGCTATCTCACTTTTCCTAGTCTATCAAGTGTTTCCTAGTACTGCTTGGCAAAACGAGTATCATGAGCATGCAGAGATTATCGAATTTATCCGTCTCCTTATTGTGGTTGTCGGCGTAACCTATCTAGTTTATTTTGTCTGGAAAAAAGAAACAACCGAAATTATTCAAAGTCAATCTCAAAAAGCCAAGTTATTTCATTATGCTGCTATTGGTTTTTCGATATTAACCTTATACATCGTACTTCGTCACAATATTGACGATGGTCCAATAGAGCTTCAAGAAAAGTATGGTGATAATCCTGAAACTAACTTCCAAGAATACTATCTTCCCTCTATACTCTATCTTCCTTATTCCCTGATACTTCATCTTTTGATAGGTGTTCCCTTTGGGATCGTTAGCATTTATGCTGCAACAGGAACTTTAACAGACAACTTTCAGGAAGTAAAAAGAATTAGAAAAAAAGCTCGTGAACTGGTAAACAACAGTCTAATTTCTAAAGAGCTTAAACAAATATCAATTAAAAAGTTATTTGCTAGGTATATATTCAAATTCATTAACATTATAAGTCCCTATACAAATCTCTTTTTAGGGGCTGGAGTTATTCATTTCTTTGAAACAGAATATGGCAGACAGACTTTGACAGAAGTAGGTCAGGAAATGGTTTCTTTACACTATGTACTTTCTTTCAGTGCTATTTTGATTATTTTAGGGGGATTTGCCCAGTATCAGAAAGCATTTAAAGAGACTTCCCAACATCTATTCCGTCTGGACGCTGATTATTCCAAGTTCATAGCTGAAAACAACATACTTGTTTTATTGCGACGGATAATAGTTTCTAATGTAAACCTTATCTTGTTGATAGTTCTACTACTATTGAACTTCATCCCAAGGCTTCAATAGTTGCATCTGAGAATAATTTATTTCTGTAATAGCCTCTTACGTCACTCTCCGGAGATTAAAATAAAGAGCGTTGCTGATTCGGAGTATGATTTTGGGTTTGTCATGCTGAGTGTAGCGAAGCGAAAGGAAGCATCTAGAGAGATGTTTGACTCGTTCCTTCCCTTTCCTCAAGAACACCTTCGCAATGACAATTCATACCTCAATTCAGCAACACCACTAATTGCGCTGAACAATCGGCAAGTAGCTCTAAGTTGCTAGACTTACGCACTAGAGCAGTAACACTGATGCCTTGCTGCTCTAGTATTTGTACTAAGTGAGAGCCTGTGAATCCGTTTGCTCCAGTCACAAGGGCTTTCATCGCTTTAACAATTCTCCGTTTCCGGTTTTGGTCCTACGGTACCCGGTTGATTAAGGTCGAAGTTATCAGCAGCTTCATTTTGATAAATACATTCAATATCAGGTGAACTGTCCAAGTCTCCTGTGTAGCCAAAAGTATTCATCCGATTTTTACAATCGCGTACCTGGTTAGAGTCTACCAGTTTCCTCTGCTCCAAAATTGACCAGTTATTGCGACGGAAGACACAGCCAGGGGTAATACTCGGCTGGGTGACATAAACATTAAAAGGGTTATAGGTCACAAATACTCGTACATCTGTAACCGTCGCACTAGCTCCAAACTGGGCACAAAGCTCAGGGTTCGGTGCAGAGCGGTCAATTACTTCACGAGATGCTACGTTTTCTGGGTTGAAACTAGCTGTGGAACTGAAGATAGTGCCGACAAGAACTCCCACAAGGAAAATCGCCGCCAAAATAGCGATAGTTGTCGAGTTTATAAGGGGAGGTTTAGGGCCTTGAGGATTAGGACTTGGTCTGGATGGTCGAGATCGAGAACGTGTCATGGTTACCTAGTTAACTTCAATATAATGAGCTGGCAGTAATTGTAACCGCCTATCTTCTCCCAGTATGCCTACAGTTTGAGATAATGTGGTTGCCCAAATCAAATTTACAGACTTATGTGAATGGTGAATTGAAAATTGAAAATTGTCTATTAGAGGGAACAGGGAACAGGCAATAGGCAATAGAGGTTTATTTGTCTCCCACCTTCCTCATCTTCCCCTGCTTCCCCTGCTTCCCCAATAGGGCTTCATTACCTCATCCTAGAAATACTACATGAAAGAATTTAATAACAAAATTGCTCTAGTTACAGGTGGCAGTTCTGGCATTGGCAGAGCAACTGCTTTGGCTTTTGCTAACAAGGGAGCCAAGGTGGTTATTGCTAGCCGTAGAGTTCCAGAGAGTCAAGAAACTGTACAACTGGTTAAAAAGGCTGGTGGTGAAGCAATTTTTCTCAAAACTGATGTGACGCAGGAAGCTGAAATTGAGAACTTGATTACTCAAGCAGTAGAAACCTATGGTCACTTAGATTTTGCTTTTAATAACGCCGGAACCCTAGGAATATTAGGTTCTATCGTTGACAAAACAGAGGAGAACTGGAATCAAATCATCGACACTAACCTTAAAGGAACTTGGTTGTCGATGAAGTATCAAATCCCGCAGATGCTTAAACAGGGTGAAGGAGTAATTGTCAATAATGCTTCTATTGCTGGATTAATAGGTTCTAGGAATGCTGGGGTTGATGATGTTCCCCAATGCCGCAATGTTGCCTTTTACTGTGCTAGTAAACACGGTATTATCGGTTTGACTAAATCTTTGGCCTTAGAGTACGCCAAATCTAATATCAGGATTAATGCTGTTTGTCCTGGTGGAATTGAGACAGATATGTTTGAGCGTCTAGTGGCAGGCAATGAAGAAAGCAAAGCCAAGATTGCCGCAGCACATCCCATGGGACGGGTTGGTAAACCAGAAGATGTTGCTAAAGCAGTCATCTGGTTGTGTTCTGATGGGGCAGACTTTGTTACTGGCCACTCCTTAGTAATTGACGGTGGTTTTACTGTTCAGTAAGCTGTCACGCATTCAGATTAAATATAAGTAGCGACCAAGATAGTCACACTACCAGGCGATCGCACAAGACATTCAAAACAGTCGCTACAATTACTTATCTACAGCCACTCTATAATTTTGGCAATCTCCCAGACTTGTTGCAAGGTAGATGCATCAATACCTAAGATTTTAGCCATTGTCTCATAATCAATATCTTCAGAAATGGCAGTAAGGCGTGATGACCAGGCGGCGCTGAATCTTTTTACCTCTTCTTGGTATTTTTCATCTGCACTAGTCTCGGCATTGAGCATAGGTATAGTTACTAATAGCAAGATAAAAGTGATAGAGGCGCAATAGTCAGCTTGGCATTGCTCGAAATTATAGCCTTGCACTCCGTTTTTCAGTAACTCTTGGTGATATAAATTTAATAAAGTTTCTTCCTGTTCTCTACGTAATTCAGGATTTAAACTCAAGTTGATAAAATAGGCTAAATCAAACACCCCTTGCCCTTGACGAATGCATTGCCAATCTAAGATAGCAACTTCTTCTGTATTGGCAGAAAAAAGTAAATTGCCAACTCGCCAATCACCGTGAATAATTGTCAGGGGTTGCCTATTTCCTCTGCGCCAAGCAATTTGCCAGACTTCTTGGACAGCCTGAGAATTTATGCCCTTGTATTGGTAACCAATTAAATCTAATAAGGGGGCAGGTTGTAAAGGTTTTAGCCAAGCTGTTTGACTATTTTTAATTTCCCAAAAAGATGCATGTAACTTAGCCATTGCCGCAACTGATAACTTTGCCTTTTCTCTAGGACATCCCTGATATTCCTCAATTACTTGCCAATTGCTCATGTCTTCTAAGAGAATGCACATGTTACCTGTTAGGGGATTGGCATCTGCAAAGTAGACTTGCGGAATACGCACAGGCAAAATGGCTGATAACTTATTGTAAAAATTGACTTCTTTTGTATGGTTTTGCTGCAATACATAGATGACTTGGTCACGGAAACTGCCAGCCGTTGGTGATAATTTAGCTATGCAGGAGAAACAAAATTCTTTTTCTTGCAGTTGATAGTCAATTTTAATTTTTGCCAGGGATGAGCGCAGGGCAATGTATTGTTGGAATGGTTGAATACGAATATTGCTAATTACTGCTTTCTCTGGTAGGCAATTCACCTGTTTTAAGACTTGTAAGCACCAATCTGTTTTTTGTTCAAGTTCTTGGATATCTCTGGGAAATTTGAGTTTCTGTTTTAAAAGTCTGTCTAAGGCAATGATACTGACTATGAGTATAAGTAAGGGAAACCTAGTAATAATATAGAAGAGGATGTCGATTTTACTAGGTTTGGGTTGCATAAAAATATCGGTGAGGAATAAGAATTTCAACTTCTAGGTACAAGATCTGAGTATAACCAAAATATGAGTTCGGCTAACCTCTCCTACGAGGAAAGGGAGGAGCAACGAAAAAATAGGCTTAAAAAGCCTCTCCCCTGGTAGGGGAGAGGTTTGGAGAGGGGTCAAATCAAATCCATTCACGTTAACAAAATTCTAGACGTTGCATGCAACGTCTCTACATACATACTGTTACCTCATCACCCCCTCATCTGGTTCGCAACAACTGCACAAAGGTATCACTAACTGTATGGTCTTTCGTATCGGCGGCGTATTGGATTAGTTTTTCTCGTAATTCTTGGGCTGCTTCTAAGGGTAGTAAGTTAGCTAGGAGGAAATAGACTCCGCGAAATCGAGGATCGCCCATGTGGTCAATCAGGCGTTGTTCGGCTGTTTCGTTTTCTCCTAAAAAGTTTTGTACTAAGAAAAAGTCCATGATTTTATCGTGGCGGAAATACCATTCTTTTTTGGCTTCTCCTTTTTCCTCTTGCCATTGACGGCTGACTGCCATTTTATATTTCTCGTCTTCTAGGGAGATTAAAACTTGATAGAATTCTTCTTTGGGTAAAGCTTGTTGGTCGTCTAGTCGCATTTGGTAGACGGCTTGGGAGAATTTCTTGAGGGGAAATTCTTGTTTCCATTCTTGCAAGTATTCTGCCGCCATTAGGTCGTATTGCTGTTGTTGCAGTCCCAGGATGTTGGGTTGTTTGCCTTGGGAGAGCATGAGGGCAATCATGGTTAAGTCCATGGGGTTGGAAAGTACCCGTTGGATGGCGGTTAGTTCTTCGGGTGTTTGTTGGGAGTGGAGAGATTCTGTTAAGTATTTTTGGCAGGCTTGTTGGTAAGCTTGGCCTTGCAGTTTGGCTTCTGGGGGTAGCCGTTCTTGGCGGGAAACTAAGAATTGCTCAACTTGTTCTGCTGCGAGGGGTTGCAACTGGTAGATTTTGGCGGTGGAGGGGGGTGTCCATTCCAAGGGTTGGGTAGTCATGATAATGTTGCCTCGGAAGTAGCTTTCCACAAATTGGCTAATTTTGGCGCGGGTGTCGGCGGTGACTTCGTTGAGTCCGTCAATGCAGATATCAATTGCCCCACTATAGATGAGGTTTTTGAGGAATTCTGCATCTTGGGTTTGTCCGTGTAGCTTGGCTTGAATGGCTTCTATTACCCCTTTTTCGCATTTTTGAGCGGGTAGGAAGATGACTAGGCGTTGGCAATTGGCGAGTAGGTGGCGCAGAAACATGGATTTGCCTAAGCCGGAGTCTCCCATTAAAACGATTTGCCCTTTAATATTGGGGATGGCTTGGTTAATGGGTTGGGTTGTTGAGGAACCGGGAATTTTAACTAGAGATTCTGGGAAGTAGGCTTGGTCTTGGAAATGGTCTAAACCTGCATCGGCGAGGAGGGAAGGTTGGAAGGGTTCAAAGAGTTTGCGGCGTAGGAAGGGAACCCAGGTAAGGAGGAAGCCGACGTAACCAACGCCGAGAATTTTTCTTACCCAGGGGTTCCAGAAGAAGATGGCTTGGACTTGGGGGAATTTGGGGTAGGCGAAGATGAGGGCAAACCAGAAGGTGATGTGGATGAGGATAGTGTTTCTGGCTTTGAAAAACCGTTGCCAGCCTTTGAGGTTGAGTATGGCTGAGTTGACTGTATCGGTTGCATTGTATTTGGCTGCTTTGAGGTTTTGGTAGTGGCTTTGCAGTAAGCTCATGTCTTGGGGTTTCCAAGTCACTTGACGAGTAACTACGGCTATTTTGTTGGCTAGGTCGTTTTGTAATCTTGGAAAGTCTTTGCAGGGTTCCCAAATTTTGAGGAATACTTGCAGGGTTTTTTTTGCTTCTTCGTATTTGAGTTGAGGAAGAGGTGTTGGAGGATTACCTAGCCATTTGAGTAGGGTTTTTACTTCGTCAGTACCACCACTTAGGAAATAGGTTAGAAACCGCCACTGTTCAAAGTTACTTTGATTGCGCTCATAGATAGTATTGAGGATGATAAGCTGCTACGCAGCTTGATTGTATAATAAGTTATTAAGAAACCAAGTTATTCTCAGTCATGTATGCCAGCCAAAAATCATCTTTCTCGAGAGCAGAGGGAACGACTCCTGAAAATGCTAAAAGAGCATGAAAATCCTTATGTAAGAGAGAAGATTTTGATTTTATTATTGATAAATGATGGAAAAACTTACCAGGAAATTAGTATTTTCTTGGGAATTGCATATCCAACAGTAGCTTACTGGGCTGTTCACAGCGATCCAGACAACTTAGACAGTTTTTTAGATGAAAGAAGAAAAGGTAATTTTCGTAAAGTCACGAAAGAATATGAGAACTTATTATTAGAAGTGATTGAAAAAGAACCTACAGAATATGGATATGAATTTGGGAGATGGACAGCTGCGAGATTAGCAACATATCTTGAAAAGAGAACAGGAATTAAATTAAGCGGCTCTCAAGTCAGGAGAATATTAGACAGAAAAAAGTACGTCTACCTTTGGGCAAAATATAGCCTGGAGGACAAACAAGATCCGGAAAAGCGTAAGATATTTAAAGAAAAACTATTAGAATATTTAAGAATAACTAAAGCGAACCCAGAACGTTTGCAGGTATGGTTTTGGGATGAAAGTGGATTTAGTTTAAGAGTCATAAGAAGAAAAATCTGGGGAAGAAAAGGTCACAGAAAGAAAGTAACAGGACAAAGGAGAAGAGGAAGAGTAAATCTGATGGGAGGATTACGCTATCACGACAAGAAAAGAATTAATTTTGTTATTAAAAAAGGAAATGCGGATGTATTTTATGAACAGCTAAAACTATTGAATAATTTCCTCTTACAAGAATGGATAGAGCAAGGAAATAAAATTGAAAACTTTAATGATTATTCAGCAAAGATAGTTATTATTATCGATAATGCCAGCTTCCATAAAAGAAAAGATATCTTAGGAAAAATTGAGACAGAAATGCCGAATATAATCCTGGAGTTTTTACCAGCTTATAGTCCAGATTATAATTTAATTGAACTGGTTTGGCATTCAGCGAAAGAATATATAGCTCATAGATTATTTGAGTCAGTAGAACAGCTAGAAAGTTTGTTAAATAAATTGCTAAATGAAGGAGGTCTCATTATTAAATGGGAGCGAAAAATTAAAAACAAAGGCAATGCTGTTTATTCAGTTTAGCTGCGTAGCAGCTTAACAACCTCATTTAACTCCAGTTTTCTTATCTCGCCCAAGGCCAATGCCGCAGAAAGACGAACCCATGAGTCAACCTGCTCATCTTTGATAATGTTGAGAATATCGGGAGCATATTCAGCGCCTGCTTCTCTCCAGTTGACCAAGGCTGCTGCTGGACCTCTAGTTAATAGACGAAACTTCTTATCTCTAAAGAATTTGAGAATATCGGGAGCGTATTGAACTCCTGTTTCTCCTAAGTTGCCCAAAGCATATGCCGCAGAGCTACGAACTCCTGAGTTAACAGTCTCATCTTTGAGGAAGTTGAGAATATCAGAGGCATGTTTAGCACCTGCTTCTCCTAAGTTGCCCAAAGCATATGCCGCATCACTACGAATTTCTACATCAACAGTCTCATCTTTGAGGAAGTTAAGGATGTCAGGGGTATATTGAGCACCCGCTTCTCCTATATTGACCAAAGCATATGCCGCATCGCTACGAACCCCTGAGTTAACAGTCTCATCTTTGAGGAAGTTGAGAATATCAGGTAAATATTGAGCTCCCGTTTCTTCTAAGTTGTCCAAAGCTCTTGCCGCAGAGCCACGAACGTTTGAGTCAACGGTCTCATCTTTGAGGAAGTTGAGAATATCAGGTAAATATTGAGCTCCCGCTTCTTCTAAGTTGCCCACAGCATATGCCGCATCGCTACGAACCCCTGAGTTAACAGTCTCATCTTTGAGGAAGTTGAGAATATCAGATAAATATTGAGCTCCCGCTTCTTCTAAGTTGCCTAAAGCATCTGCCGCATCGCTACGAACGTCTGAGTTAACCTTCTCATCTTTGAGGATATTAGCAAGGTCAGGAGCATATTGAACTCCCGCTTCTCCTAAGTTGCCCAAAGCATATGCCGCATCGCTACGAACGTCTGAGTTAACCTTCTCATCTTTGAGGATATTAGTAAGGTCAGGAGCATATTGAGCTCCCGCTTCTCCTAAATTGCCCAAAGCTCTTGCCGCAGAGCGACGAATCCATGAGTTAACAGTCTCATCTTTGAGGATGTTGAGAAGGTCAGGGGCATACTTAGCACCTGCTTCTCCTAACTTGCCCAAGGCAGATACCGCAGAGCCAAGAACGTCTGAGTTAACCTTCTCATCTTTGAGGATATTAGCAAGGTCAGGGGCATATTGAGACCCTGCTTCTCCTAAATTGCCTAAGGCAACTGCCGCATAGCAACGAACGTCTGAGTTAACCTTCTCATTTTTGAGGATATTAGCAAGGTCAGGGGCATACTTAGCACCTGCTTCTCCTAAATTGCCCAAGGCAACTGCCGCAGAGTAACGAATGCTTGAGTTAACCTGCTCATCTTTGAGAATCTTGGCAGCCTGCTTGGCAAGAGCGGACAATTTCTTCTCAACCTCAGCATCCAAGTTTTGCAGCTCATACTTAGTTAATTGCTCAAAAGCATATTTTTTAACTTCGTCATGCCCATCCTCCAAGGCTGCTACGATACCGTTAAGCTGCCAATCTTGGGGCTTGGGTTTGTCTGTTTCTTGAGCATTAACCCAAGTTAGGGAGAGGAGAAGGGTTAGGAGTAGGGTAAGGGGAAAGAGGAAAAAGGGAGCGAGTCGGCGGGTTGGGTTGGCAGATTTGAGCATGGTTTCAGGACAGAGATAGCTGACTTGAAAAGATGCCCCTGAACTATGTATCTATTTACAGGACTTATGGGTCTTAGTCAGGATTAAGTCATTTTGAGTAACTGTCGGGTGAGCAAGCTTAAATAACTAGATTAAACCTCTTGCAAAAGTCGATTTAATTCTGGCTACCGTCTAGATACAGCATTTCCCGCTGTTAAAAGGTACAGTAACAGCAATTGGCAAACCAATTTCTTAAATGTTTAGGATTCATTAAGTCAAGGGCAACTGCAATAATTTTGTCAATCATGGAGGTGGTAGTTGG
>JBAUJE010000283.1:0-2215 GCA_049683475.1 Coleofasciculaceae cyanobacterium
CTTTTCAACCAAGGGTGAGGATTACTGATAACTCCTCCGCTAGCAATAAATTCCTTAACCCGTAAATAAGCTTCATTGAGAATTTCATGAGCATCAAAGAGGGAAGTAAACTTAAATTGCCGGAGAAATCTCTCAATAGTGGGGATTGTAGAATAAGAATAGGAGTTAGGATTGCATTCATCGAGGATTTCGGCAATTGCTTTATCCAAGTTATATCTTGCCAAAGATTGAGATATTGGAAATTCAGACTCTTTCTTGCGAATATTTAATAACTGCTGACGGCTGTAAGCTAGTAAAGGTTTAAATCCTGCCTCTACTAAAGGTTCTACAAGAATTTCAACTAAAGGAACTATGCGAAACACCTCTGCTACCTCCTCCTGTTTTGCCATTTCATTTAGGGCCTTTTCTAACTCCCGCGCCACCTCACCAGGCCTCGTATAAGCCAACGCCGTCCACTCCTGCGCCTCCCGCAAATCCTGAGTATCCGGATCATCCTCAGTTAATCGCTGCGCCACATAATCCAGCAAAAACTCAGCTAATTCATCGAATCTTTCCTGCCCAAACTGTTCCTTCAGTTCCTTCAACAACAGATTACGAACGGGGATATCCATCTCATACATCTCGTATCCCACCTGGCGACACAGACGCGACAACAGTACCCTCGCCACTCCAGTCCAAGGCGCTTCAGGTACAAAATTTGCCCAAATTTGGTAGAGCAAGTCAGGGGTAAGTACCAGGGGAAAAGCTGCATGACAAGCGAGACGTAAATGCACTTCATCAAATTGCTTGGCAAACCCAACAATTCGCTCAACAGCCACTCGCATTTCTCGTTCTTTGTCTGTAGTAGCCATTACATAACCTCGACTTACTCCCACTTTAGATTAGAGATTTTCCCGCAGCCAACTTTTAAACCCTTGAATGGCTTGACTGCTACCATAAACTTGACTTTGCTGGACGTATCGATTTACCAGTTCAATAATTGGAATATCTGGAAACGTAGGACTAAAATCCGACTCTACATATCTTCCAGCTTGCAATACATTAATCTGCAACCCTCGTCGTACATATCGCCACAGTTCCGGCACTCCCAGTATTTGGTAATTATCCAACTGAGTACGGGAAGTAAGGTCAATTTCTATAGCTAAGTCTGGGGGCGGATCTACACTCATGTCTAGCCTATTTTTACCAATAACTGCCCCTTGATTTTGAATGTAAAAACAGGTATCTGCTTCTACAGCCTGAGTCATGCCTTCATTTTTAAAAGTAGTGGAACCTAAAGACTCGAAATCAATACCCCGTTCTTCCAATAAAGCTTTTACTATATCGCCAATAATTTCCTTGGCTTTTTCATGTTCAGCCAGGGGAACCATAATTTCTAAACGTCCATTACTATAGGAAAGTCTTGCAGCGCGACTTTCCCCCAATTCGGCTAAAATACTTTCTAATTGCTGCCAGCTAACATCCTCAAGCAGCAATTGCTGACCCGGTTGAATCCTCAATTGTCTTAACTCTAATAGCATAATTATCTATCCATACCTAAGAAATATCGACCCCGCAATACGCTAATCGCCGAGTTCATCCCCTGACGACTCATCTCAAACATTGGCACAAATTCTTTAATTTCTCCCGCCGTGGTATGCTGCCAACTATCATTGGGCATGGGGTTGAGCCAAGCAAGATACTGTACCGACTGCTGCAATTGCTCAATCCATTCCTGAGTATACTTAACTCTTTCTCGGTCAAAATTCCCCCGTGCTGCACCCCCATCGCTGACAATTAAAACTACTGCTCTTTCTCCCACCTCTGCCAATATCTCATCAATGGGCTGGGCATTTAGTAAGGCAGGATGACGATACAGATACTCATCAGCATAGTCGTGAAAGTAAAACACGCGAGTCTGTCTCAGCCTTCCACCCCGTTCAGCCGTTTCTATTAACTGCCGTGATAAGGCATGAAATGGAACCATTGAGCCTTCTTGGTCAACTATTAGCACCAAATCAGTCCGATTAATACGACGGGGTACTAGGACAGGTTCGAGTAAAATACTATTCCGTCCCAGCTTATCCACAGTAGCCTCAATATCCAACTCTACGGGTGCTCCTTCCCGCACCGGACGACGCAAGTAGCGCCAACTTTGCTTCATCTGTCGTTTGGTAACGGGGAAATATTCGGTTAACAGGATATGGCGGAGACGCTGTAGAGACGTTGCATGCAA
>JBAUJE010000284.1:0-2529 GCA_049683475.1 Coleofasciculaceae cyanobacterium
GTATTGTTGTACAAGAGTTGTTTAGTACAGCACAAGATAGTGTTCTCATCTCTAGTTATGCCCTCGATAAAGGGAAGAAAGGAAGGGAGCTATTTCAAGTACTAGCCACTCGGATGGATGCTAATCCAAAATTACAGGTCAGGATGTTTTTGAATGTACAGCGACCTTACAGGAATAAAGCATCTGAATCAGTCATCTTGCGAGAATTTGCAGACACTTTTCGTCACAAAATTTGGACTGGAATAAGATTGCCAGAAGTGTTTTATGATTCGCGCTCACTTTCAACTGAAACAGGTTCCAGAACGTGTCTCCATGCTAAGTGTGTTGTGGTGGACGAAGAACGTTTATTTGTAACCTCTGCTAATTTTACCGAGGCTGCACATGAACGCAATATAGAAGCTGGTGTTTTAATTGCTGATTCGGTTGCAGCAAAAGCGATGCGGAGTCAGTTTGAAGCACTGGTTGAGAGAAGGATTTTGCGTCGAGTTCCTGGTCTTTAATGTATGAAAACCTTTTCTACAACACGAGAATTAAGCAATTCTCGTGTTGTAAAGTCATAAAGATTGTGCAAGATAAAAGCAAGCATTTTTCGGCTTTCTGCATTATCAAAATTTCGGAAATTATCCCTAGTACTCAGACGGAAGTAGTATCACACTTCGCTGAAGATAGAGTGTTATCCTCTCTAAGGGAAAGTCTGTAAAAGGGATTTCTTGCGAAACCACAACATCCCCTTTATCCCGCTCACAAATTAGTAAAAGAGATTGTTTCAGAAGCACCTTCAATCTTAGATTTTATATAAAAAAGGCACCCAATTTTCTTTGAGTGCCTTCTAGCTAACTGTTTATACCTTTACTAGGTGATTGGCTTTAATGACAAAAATGATCAGCAGCATTAAGAAAGCCTACAATGTAGTTTTCAAAAGCTTCCTGATCTGATTCCTGTACAGGCACAAATATTTTGATTGCGCCTGAGTGAAACTGTTTTGCCACCGGAAATTCATCACGCTGAACAATCGGTGCAGGATACAAGTCTGGTCGAATCACTTCAGGATTCACAAACAGAGGCAAGAGGTGATTAGGGCAGGTTGACATAGGAATGTCAGCTTCTCCCAGGTTGTATTCGTTATTGAGAAAACGAACAAACTCCTCTCGGCTGCATGGAGCCAAATCATGTTCAAATTGCATCACTAGTGCATACCAAGCTGATGTCGCACCTTCGCGAATAACTGGCATTTTAAGGAATGGTATTTTTCCAACTCGCTCCATGAACTCCTGTGCAAACACCTGCTTCCAATCTAGCCATTCGTCAAGATGACTAAACTGCTCGTGTGCAAGTGCGATTGCGAGAGGACTTGGACGTAAATTCATTCCCGCACCCGTTAAGCAATAGGGACGGTAGGGACTTTGTGGCGAAACTTCTTGGAAACATCGCTTATTGAAATGACCCAAGAAAACAGCCTTCTCATAAAATTGGCTGTTATTTGTTGCCATAATACCACCTTGACCCGCAGACACTAATTTTTTACCTTGCAGGCTCCAAGCTGCAATATCACCCCACGCTCCGACCTTAACTCCTTGAATACTTGCCCCATGTGCGTGGGAGCAATCTTCTAAGAGATATAAACCAAGCCTTTTACAGAGTTCCGAAAGGCGACTCATATCACAGGGAACTCCCCACATGTGGGTAACAATTACTGCTTTTGTTCGATTCGTTACTTTTTTTTGGATTTCATCTGGATCGAAATTTCCATCCGACGAGCAATCACAAAAAATTGGAACTAACCCCCACTGAATCATGGGTGAAATGGTAGCAAAGAACGTATACGTAGGAACAAGAATTTCATCCCCAGGTTCGAGTTTCAAACAACCAAACATAGCCCAGATTGCAGTAGTACCTGAATTGAAAACCACAGCATGTTCTAGGTCATGATAATCAGCAAAAGTGACCTCAAACTGTTCATAGATTCCCTCTTTTTTGTAGAGAGAAACACTTTCGCGAAATTGAGCGATAATCGCTTTTTCTGCTGCTTCTGAACGAATAGGCCAATCAAACCGATGAAACTTAGAAAACATCTTTGTTCAACCATTAAGTTAACAGAGCAGAAGAATAATTAGAAACAAATGGCTAGTCAACTAGCGTTTGCTTTCTTTGCAGTGAGTAGATATAGTCCCTTAGTTGGTTTTTTAAGGAAAATTTCTACCTAATGAGTATGAAATTAGAAGCAGCAGACAAAGCTCAATTATCGAAGGCTATGACTTTAATTGCTCACGAAACTGGAAAAATTGTGAACAATTACTTTCGCCAACTTCCAGGCACAGAGCTAAAAGAAGATAAATCTTTGGTGACAGTTGCCGACAAACTTGCCGAGGAAAAGGCACGCGAAATTATCATGCGAGAATTTCCAGAACATGGGATTCTCGGTGAAGAATTTGGGCAGCATAATCCTGATAGCCCATATCAGTGGGTTATCGATCCGATTGATGGAACAACGAGTTTTGTTGCTGGTGCTTTCGATTTTGGTTCTGTAAT
>JBAUJE010000285.1:0-9216 GCA_049683475.1 Coleofasciculaceae cyanobacterium
TTTTAATTAGCTCCCCATCAGACGTTGCTAAGAATTTTTCCAATCCAACATCGATACCTAAAGGATGTCCTGATGGTGGTGTGTCTGGAATATTAACGTCAAGTTGCAATGACAGCATGACGTAATATCCTGATGCCTTCTTAACGACTCTTGCCTGCTTAAGTTCAAACCCGTTTGGTACTGGTCGGTGCATAATGACTTCGACCTTACCCAATTGGGGAAGTTTTACCCACCCCTCACCCAGAGGACTTTTAAGCATCTGAGGATAAACAAAAGAGTGCATTCGACCAAACTTCTTAAAGCGTGGAAAACCGTTTCCTTTGCGCTTCATGTCCTCAAATGCAGTATCTAATTTCCTTAGTACTTGTTGGAGTACCTGGGCATTAATACTCTTCAAGTCTTGATTAGTTTTCTTAGCAACCGTTAGTGCTTTTTCCTGAAAACTTTTACTTGGATAAGGAGTATCAGCAGGGATAATGTATTCTGAGCGAATTGAACAAGCGTTGACCCTACACTTACGTGAGTTAATCCAATCTTTACGTTCCCGTAAAGCATAATTCCAGACGCGGCGACACACCTCTAGTGTTTGCTCAATGAGCATTACCTGGTCTGGACTTGGATTAATCTTGTAGGCGTAAGTAAGGTTGAGCATGCCGACATTTTAGGATATCTACCAGCATTGAGCAACCTAGTAGATTGTTAATTTTAAGTACGTTGAGTACTCAAAATTAACCTTGCCCTCTCCTTTCGGAGACGCTTACGCGAACGAACGAAGTGAAGGGTTGGGGGAGTCCATATACCTACGCCCAACCCTACGGGTATGGACGCAGCACTATAGCTTCCCCAAACCCCCACATTCAGGTAGGACAATTTTGCCTGATTTGATAACTGGATTTGAAAGCAAAATTAGCCAATATTCCCCTTTAAGGAAAATCTTCACAGACAAGTTTAGGGCTTCAAATAATTTTTTAGTTATTCGCATCACTAAAATTAGATTGATAGCACAATTCAAAAAAATCTTTTGTGAGTTTACACAATCTTTATTATATAAAATTCCCATGAAATTTGCGTAAAGAAAAGTTTTGAGGGATGACTTTTTATTTGAAAAAGTTTAGATTTTTTAATGTCAATTAGAAATTCATCCCTTAGAAAGATGTTTCTTAACGCCGTTTCTTTGCCAAACAAGTCCAAGGTTTCTTTAGCATCTTTTAAATATAATTTACTGAGGATGAAAGCCAAATTTAGCAGGTACTCTACCTACACATTAAAAAACCCTCAGTGGTTATTAATGTTTCTATTCTGTAGATTTCAAATAATTCGTTCCCTGGTTTGCTTGTTTTCTCAAAGACCTTGGCAAAAAACCTATCAAGTCAATAGTTACGCTTCTGTACTTGAGAACATAAACGCAGTAGAAACGGCGAAAATAGTACAAAAAGATGGCTGTTATCTAGGTATTAATTTACCAAAAAGTGTTGTTAAAGAGATAAGAGACTTCGTTGATAGCACTGAATCTGCTGCTAACGGCAACACAAAAAATAGATTTTATCTGGCCGACAAAAAAGAAGCTGAAGCTAGGTTTAATCAAGAAATAGTCGTTGCAGAATATTTCAACCCTGGTCGTCTTTGTCCTACGATTAAAAAACTAGAAAGTGACCCCAAGCTATTAGAGGTAGCGGCGACCTATCTGAAATCTCAACCTGTCTGTGTAGGCAGTCGGCTTTGGTATAGTTTTCCTGGTAGCAATAACCTAAAAGGTCGGATTAATTTTGCCCAAGAATTATTTCATTACGATCCAGTAGACTTTGGTGCTATCAACTTTTTTTTCTACTTAACAGATGTGAATTTGACTAGCGGTCCCCATGTCTGTGCTTGTGGCACCCATAACCAGAAGAAATTAAAGCACCAGCTGACTTTATTAATCGGTCGCTCTGATCGAGAGATATTAGACTCCTATGACCGCGACAGAATTATAACTATCTGTAAGGAAGCTGGTTTCGGCTTTGCAGAAGATCCATTTTGCTTTCATAAAGGAACACCTCCACTCAAAGAAGGTCGCCTCATGTTACAAGTGAAGTTCCGACTTAAAGACTATCAGATCTGGAAAAGATAAACTGACGATACGTGACCACAAGAGTATTTATCACTCATTGCTTTACAGAACCCTAGCTTCATTAGGTGGCTAGGGTTATTTTATTTATCATCTTTTCAGAGCTAAAGTTAGTCCATCAGCAACAGGAATCAGACTAATTGTTACCCGTTCATCTTGATGTAGCTTCTTATTTAAAGCTCGAATTGCTTCGGTGTCTTTATCTTGAACTTGTGAATCGGCAACTTTCCCTGACCAAAGCACATTGTCAATGATAATTAGACCACCAGGGCGAATTAACTGGAGCGATCGCTCGTAGTAGTTTTGATAATTTAGCTTATCAGCATCGATAAAGGCAAAATCAAAAGTTCCCGCCTCCCCCGCTGCTAAAAGTTCATCTAGCGTCTTTAGTGCAGGTGCTAGTCGCAAATCAATTTTTTCCTCAACTCCCGCAGCTTGCCAATAACGACGAGCAATTTTGGTGTACTCTTCACTAACATCACAAGCAATAACTTGACCATTAGGGGGAAGTGCTAGGGCAACAGAAAGGGAACTGTAGCCGGTAAAAACACCAATTTCTAGAGTTTTCTTGGCTCCTAGCAACTGTACCAACAGTGCCATGAACTGACCTTGTTCCGGTGCTATCTGCATGATTCCGTAGGGATGATCCGCAGTTTCTTGTCGTAGTTGTCGGAGAATCTCTGATTCACGCAGAGAAACCGACAATAGGTAATCATAGAGCTGAGAGTTAAGGTCAAGGGTTTTGTTGGACATGATCGTTTGGCAAAATTGAGTACACCCTCGCCTATGCTAATCTCTGCTTTTGCAAATGCCTAGAGTTACCAAATTGACAACCAGCCTAGTTTTGGCTACCTGTTTGCTCCTACTACTAACTGCTTGTGGGACTAATACTCCTACCCTTGGCTTAGCACCGAGTAAGCAGATAGTACAAAAAGCGATCGCTCTCCAGGTAAAGCAAACTCAACAAAAGCTAACTCAACAGTTACATTATTCACTGCCCAAGTTACAAATTACTCAGGTGGCGCTTAAGCAAGTCGAACCTTTATTCATCGAAAACTTACCCGCCTACCATTTCCGTGGTACTTACACTTTGAAAATTGAACTCCCCCAACGGCGGATAACTCAGCGACAACGTCTATTTGATATTTATATACAACGCCAGCAAGAAGGTAAAACTTGGCGCTTAGCTTTACCCCAAGACTTAAACCAGGAAGTTCCAGCTAGTTGGCGCACTTATCTGATTCGCTAATCGAAAATTGAAAGCCATCCTGAAGCGTCGTTGGGAAATCTCTGGTCAAGAACTTTAATCTTTTGTTTACGAGTTTGGCGCTCACTTGGCTGTAATAGACGCTATATTGCTTTCTAGGTAATCGTTGCAGCTATATTTTTCTCTGAGCAGATTTTAACCTTTTACCTCATTTATTTCACCTTTATTTCTCTACATTTTCTCTTTTGCTAGCAATCATTTTTACAATAAAAAATCGCTGTCAAATAAGCTACAAAAGCCTTGAGTGTAACTGCTATCGTTGATGAGTCGATACGATCAGGCAGGTTAAAAAGTGAAAATTTCAAGAAATAACAGATTCGGATTTTTAGCAGCACTCACCACAGCTACTAGCATACTAAGTTTAGGAATTGCCTTACCCGCTAAAGCTGTTGGAGAAACCCGCACTTACTATTTTCCAACCCCAGCAGTGGCTAGCTGTGTACAAGGCACAACTTCAGCTCCAGGTGCTAGCTCAATTGTTACCACACCCACAGGTCCTTACTCTGGCACTACGCAGGTAAATACTATGTTTGGTAATTTCGTTACTTCCTATGCGGGTAGTGCCAATGGCTACGCTACCTTCACCGTAGTTCAAAATGCTCTGCCAGTTAGTTTTCTCTGGAGCGGACTAGACTCAACAGTAGCCAGCTGCGGAGGTTCAGTAGTCGGCTAGTTGCCCCCAGCTAAGCAGGTTGTACAGTTCTACTTCACCCTCAGCTATTGCTTTAGCTCTGCAATAATCTGAGTCTAGACAGCCAATCTATTTGCGATGAGTTTTAAAGCATTGCATCGCAGAAGTAGGAGCCGAACATTAGTCCTGCAATTACCTGATCCTCCCCAGTTGTATCTTTGATTATAGCAGGGGAGGACATCTATAGCAGTACGTGAATTGGTTAGGACAAATGTGGGTAGGGGCTTTAGCAAAGCGGTAGCGACGTAAGGAGCGTCAGCATTTGCTCGAATAGCTAATAGACGAGCCGATAAGAATCATGCAAATGCTTAGCCCGCTGTTGATGTCCTAACGTAAATGCCTAGTGCTATAGATGTCGGTTAGTTATCCAGCAAAACCAGCCAAGATAATCAGCACAGCACCAACTAAGGCAAGGATTGACAGGACTGAGCCGGCATTGGGGCTACCTTTCCAAGAATAGTTTTTATCCTTCATTGTTCTTTATATTTGCTTAAACTTCTTAATAGGATCTTACCTATACTTTTTTAATTTTCCAACTTTGCTAGCTGTCGATGGGAGAAGTAGGGAGATTTTTCCTTGCAAATCTTACTCTTCTACCCGATAACCAAACTCTGCTAGCTGCAAACGAGAATGCCGCCATTTGGGCTGTACTCTCACAAAAAGTTCTAGGTAAACCTTACCTGCAATTAGCTTTTGGATTTGCTGACGGGCTGCTGAGCCAATGCTTTTGAGCATACTGCCCTTTTTGCCAATTAAAATACCTTTCTGGGACTCACGCTCGACGTGGATAGTCGCCAGCAAACGGGTAATAGTGGTATCTTCTTCTACCACATCAATGGTAATTGCCACTGAGTGGGGTACTTCCTCGCGAGTCAGCAGCAAAACTTGTTCTCGAATTAATTCCCCCATAATAAAACGTTCTGGTTGGTCAGTGACCAAGTCGGGGGGGTAGTAGTAAGGTCCAGGTTCTAATTTTTCTATTAACAGTTGTAGTAATGTTTCTAACCTATCTTGGGTGAGAGCAGAGAATTTTTTTACCTGCCAATTGTGAGCTGTGGCTAATTGAATGTAACTTTCATCTAATTGTTGATAGTTAGAAGGCTGCTTATCAGATTTATTGATACCGAGAATAACTGGTGTTTTGGTACGGGTCAATAAATCCACAATAAAGCGATCTCCTCCTCCCGCTTCTACTGAACCATCTACTAAAAACAGCACTACATCAACTGACTCAATGGCAATCTGAGCATTTTTGACCAGTACTTTACCTAGTTGGTGATGAGGCTTATGAATTCCAGGGGTATCAACAAAAATTAGCTGGGCTGCTGGCGTTGTCAAGATACCCCGTAATCGGTTACGCGTCGTTTGGGCTACAGGAGAGGTAATAGCAATTTTCTGCCCCACTAATTGATTCATTAGGGTAGACTTACCTACATTAGGTCGTCCTACAATGCCAACAAAGCCAGACTTGAATCCTCCTGGTGCTTGGGGCACCATTGAGCCATTGGACATGTCTCCTAAATGACTGTTATTTAAAGCTATATCTATTTTCTCTTCCATATTTATGCTAATTTATTTGCTGTTTTTAACTTTATGAAATAATTGATCTACTTCATTTGGAAACAATAAAGGTGATTTAAAACTGTTGTGAGGATATCTTTTGACACCAAAAAGCTCTTCTAGAAAGTTGTAATATCCCTTGGGTAAGTGACTACTCATTAGAACAAAACCTGATTTATTCACCTTAAATAAATGACCATCATATAAAGCGTATTTGTTGCTCAGTAATATTCTTTCTTCTCTAACATGGGCTTTTATTGTTTTCTGTCCAGCCATCTTTGCAGCTGTAGTTCTATGCATGCCATCATTAATAGTGTACCAATAACTATTATCTTTCATCTTGTAAGCACTGACATTAATCGCTGGCGCTGCTTGTCCTAATTTACGATGAGCCAAAGCCAGTGCTAAACGCCATTGATTCCAAGGTTTAGAAAAAACTCTATCAACTAGTATTGTTTGTTCTTGATTAATTTCAGTGGTTTTTGATTCAGCAAAAAAAGTCAAAAACCACTTAATATCCTCTGCATCAGTTTCCCAAGGTTTAACCTTACCATATTTGGTTTGAATTGCGCTAAAATCCTGAGAAACGAAATCCAGAAAATGCACCATAGTATTTACATCAACATCTTGAGGTAAACATTTAGCTATTTTTTCTTTTTCCTCCTTTGTTCGTTCTGAAGTTAACTTTTTCCAATTTTTTGACATATTACTCCTTTTAATAATTTTACAAATTGCCATTTTTATCTACAGCCCATATAGCAAGTTCCTTATCAAGTCTTTTATCTTAGCTAAATAAGCTCTATCACCAACTCTCCTTGATTAACAGCATGATTTATGGAAACATTAAAAACCAAACCCTCTTCTTCGGCACAAACATCGATTATTTTTGGCATCTCTCCATGTTTAATAAAAACTAGCAATTGATATAGTAACTGTCCAGACTTAATATAACTTCCCAAACTAGCCCTCGATTGAACCATGCCACCAGCAGGAGCATAGTAGGTTTTAATCTGGCTTTTTAGTACAAAATTCGTTTGATGATCTGCTGTCTCTGCTAAGGGAAAATCCGGTATATTCAGCATTTTCTTTTGTACTAAATAATTTTTAATGCCCTTAATTCCCTTGGCTACCGATTCTGGATTCATAATCATACCCGAACCAAGTTCTAGTGTCCAAGATTCGACATCAAATTGAACCTCTTTTCCCAATTTTGCTAATTGTTTCTCCAGAGCTAGCCAAGGCTTGATAAATGCCTCATCAAAAGCATCACCATCATACTCATTCAACAAAATTCCATAATCTAAGAGAAAGGCTTTAGCACTTTCTTCTCGACTACAACAACAATATAGATAGTCGATAGACTGATTGCTGGAGCTGTGAATATCAATGACGTAGTTAGCGTCTAAACATAAAGACTGTAGATAATATCGGTAGCGTTCTCTAAAAGGTGAACTGCTAGGAGAATTAAGTTTTTCTAATTCTTTTTGAAATTCAAACTGAATCTTATTTAAATAATTAATTCTAATTTCATCTTGGTCTAAATCGACTTGAGACTGGGCAAAAGCGGCTAAATCTTCGCACTCTTTCTCATAGTCCCAAAAAATTCGATTCCAGTCTCTTCCATCATAAGCATTAAATCTGCCTGTGGAAAAGAAATGAGTACGCTGATTAGTACCAAGGGGATTGCAGACTGGCACAAGCCAAATTTCCCCTACTAATTGAGCCTTATCTAAGCTAGATAAAAACTCAATAAGCTGATGAATTACGGCATTGCCAACAATTTCTGAGCCGTGGAGGTTAGCTTGTAAATATGCCTTTTTGCCAGCTTTACTGCCAAGAAACTTATAAACTTGAAGCGAAAGATAGTCACCTGAAGCAAGCTGCTGAATTGCCAAAGTTGAAGTAGTTGGAATCATGACTAGTTAATTAGTTTGTGTAGAAATAAATCAAAATGCTCTTAAGGAGATTAATCAGAATAAAATTAAATCCTTAAAGGCAACACCAACTGTCAGTTAACATGAAATTAAGGGTCTTACTCGCTAATGTTTTGTTCATCTTCTCTTTCTGTTGGTCTTGTTCTGGCAGTAGTGATTGTAGTAATAGTCCTTTAGCTGATATAGCACTTTCTTATCTAGAAGCTCAAGAAAATGACCAAGCTTTAGAAATTACCCAAGCTATAGATAAACCTGCTTCTCAAGTTAGACTCTTGACTAAGATAGCCGTTGAGTATGCCAGAACAGAACAGAAAGGACAGGCCGAAGCGCTGTTTAATCAAGCACTACAAATTGTTAATCAAAGCGATCTACCCATTGAGAGAGCGGTTAAGTTAGAGGAAATTGCCCAGCAGTACGGGAAAGCAGGACAAAAAGCTCAAGCTTCTCAAGTCCTCTCCCAAGCACTGCAAGTGGCTGATAATATCTGGGGTGCCTCGTTTATTAAAGATACTGTTTTAGAAAGGATTGCTGTTCGCTATGCTGAAATTGGAGACTTTGAGCAAGGCATTCAAGTCGCAGAAACTATTGTAGGTAATATTCCTCAAAGCAGAGCTCTTGGTCAAATTGCCCTTAAGTATGCAGAGACGGGAAACTATCCTCAGGCTAGAGAGCTAGCTCAAACTATAGAAAGCAAAGATTCTCAAGCTATTGCTTTAGCGAGGATAGAGGCAAATACTGGAAAATACCAAGCTGCCCTAAAAGCTGCCCAGCAAATAGAGGATATTGAACACAAAAGTATTATTTTGGCGCAACTGGCTATTTTGTATGAAAAAGCTCAACAGCTAGAGCCAGCAATGGATATATTATCTCATAGTCTAGAGGCAGCCAGAGGGATAGAGCAAGCTCCTAACCAAGCTGAGCAATTAGCAAAAATAGCACGAATATATCTAGAATTGGGAGAAAGAGAGCAAGCAATTGAGATATTTTCCCTAGCACTGCAAACCGCTCAGGAAATAGAAACTATCGGGAAAAAAGTGCAAACTTTGACTACCATTAGTACTAACTTGGCTCAAGCTGGACAAAAAGAGCAAGCCGAATCTAGTTTTAACCAAGGGCTGCAAATTGCCCAAACTTTTAGTAAAGAGGAAAACCAACAAGCTAGTTTAGCAAATCTGGCTATTATCTCTGCCCAAATTAAGACCTATAACCAAGTACTTGAGGTAATTCCCACCATAGTAGAAGAAAGCACAACTCAGGTTGGGGTATTGAGGGAAATTGCCCATAATTATGCAGAAGCCGGACAAAGAGAGCAAGCAAATCAAGTCTTAACTGAAGCATTACAAATTGCTCAAAGCTTAGAAAATCCAGAAGCAAAAGCCCAAAATTTAGCTCACATTGCCTTTGAATATGCAAAAATAGAAGACTATGGGCAAGCGATCGCTTTAACCAACACCATAGGAGCCACGGGACATGAATCTATCCAGGCTTCCAGCTTAGCTAAAATAGGTGGACTTTACGCTCAGGATCAGCAAAAAGACAAGGCAATAGAACTTTTATCCCAAGCCAGGAAAATTGCCAAACAAGCCAAATGTTCTACCTAAGGTAGGAAATGTCACCACTTCAAAAAAGCCGCTTCAACTCCTTGTTCTTGCCGAAT
>JBAUJE010000286.1:0-27507 GCA_049683475.1 Coleofasciculaceae cyanobacterium
CACGATTTACTGATTGTCTATGGTCGCTGGCCAGCGTTGGAAGAGCTGGATAATCGTCGCGCTGATGCCGCAGGAGAAAGGGCACACCGTCAAGCTGTGGCTGAACAGCAAAGAGTATATGAGGAGCAGGAGAAACTTGATTTAGCCAATAGGCAAAAAATTTAGAGTCAGTTGGAATAGTTGATAACTTCTATGATTTCTTGAAGTTAATTATTCTAATTTTACCTGATAGATTGACTTACCCTCTGAATCATTTATTGTCTGAAAGTACCTAATAACAATCCCTTAGCTAGGCAGAGTGGACACCCCATAATCTCCGGCACTGGGCAATCACCTAACTTTGCTGATATGCTGTTATGTTCTAAGCTTAGGCTACCCAGCAACTCACACATTCCACCGACTAGGTAGGATTTTTTAACGATGAAGATAAAACATCTTATTTTACCGGCGATAGCTTTACTGCTTTCTGGCATGCCAAACAAGGCAATAGGTAGAGAATTAGAAGAAGCTGAGAAGGAGGTGGAATTTCAGATTCAAGCAGTAATTCAAGCACAGAGTAAAGACGGCTACGAACTTGCTTTTCCACGAACCCTAGATACTTTGGCTAGGGGGGCACAGGCACCTAAGACTGTTTTACTCTATCCTACCAATCAGTATAGTATTGTAGCGGTTTGTGATCAGAAGTGTGAGGATATAGACCTGACTATTAAAGATGAAAGTGGTAGAGAGGTAGCCTCTGATAGAAATGATGATGCAGTTGCAGTAGTCACATTAGTGCCTCCGGCAGAAGGGAGATATCTAGTAAGTGTAAGAATGGACAAATGCTCAACTAGGGGTTCCTGTCACTTTGGTTTAGGAGTTTTTATTAAAAGAGGCGAAAATGCTGTCTCAGCTGAGTCGAGGAGTAATTAATTTTTCATGGGTTGCTGCTACGCTATCCCCTTATTCTTTAGTAGCTTAGCAACCCACCATTCTTCTAAGATGATACCCTCTACAGCTCGAAACTTCTGATTCATTACTGGAGACAATAAATTAATTTAAACCGTAACCCCCTCTAACTCCTCATCAGTCAACTCATACAACTGGCGCAACTTCTCCAATTTTTCCTCACTGGGTTGCCAAAAACCCCGTCCATTTGCCTCCAACATCCTACCGACAACATTACGAAAAGCCTCCGGATTTGCCTTCCTTAATTTCTCCGCCATTTCTGCATCTAAAGCATAGGTATCCGCGGCTTGGTCATATACCCAGGAATCAGTAAAATCAGTCGTACCACCCCAACCAATTAAAGCTGTCATCCGTTGAGAAATTTCATAAGCCCCCCCAGAACCTTGGTTAGCCATTGACTCGGCCCATTTGGGATTAAGTAATTTAGTACGATATTCCAAACGCAGCAAATCTTCCAACTTGCGAGGTGTTGTATCTTTGGAGAAACTTTCTACAAAAGAAGCACTAACCTTTTTACCTCTTTGCTTTTCTGCTGCTCTTTTCAAACCTCCCGTATTGGCATAATATTCCTGAATGTCTGTTAGTCCGTATTCTACTGAGTCAATTTCTTGGACAACATTACTGGTAGTTTGTAATAACTGCTTGAGAATTTCTGGACGCGCTTGCCCTTTATCTTGCCTACCGTAACTAAAGTTATTGCGTGACTGCCAAGTATTAGCTAACTCGTCTCCCGATTCCCAGTTACTATCAGTAACCTGCTCATTGACCATTGAACCGAAATCTCCAGCAGGGTTAGAAAATAAGCGCGCTGAGACATTTTCCACCCCTTGCGATCGCAACTCTAGAGCATGTTTTCTGATAAAATTTTGGTCTTCCGGTTCCTCGGCTTCCGCAGCACGTCGGAATAAATCATCGAGTAACTCAATAATATTGACAAAAGTATCGCGGAAAATCCCTGATAAATTAGCTAATACATCAATGCGGGGATGTCCTACTTCTGCTAAAGGTTTCAATTCATATCTAACAATGCGTCCGGTGCCTTCTTTAACAGGTTCTGCGCCGACTAATTCTAAGAGAATTCCTAGTGATTCCCCCTTAGTTTTAATCGCATCTAATCCCCACAACATCACCGCTACTGTTTCTGGATAATTCCCATCTTCTTTTAGGTGTTGGGCGATAATTTTCTGGGCAATTTCTTTGCCTCGTGCATAAGCAGCAGGAGAAGGCATACGGTAGGGGTCAAGGGCGTGAATATTTCTGCCTGTGGGCAATACCCCTGGGCCATCTCGCAATAAATCACCGCCTGGTGCAGGGGGGATATATTCACCATTGAGTCCCCGTAGTAGATTAGTTATTTCGTCGGTATTTTGCATCAATAAGTCGCGGATTTCTACAGCTTCATCAAAAAGTTCGACAGGGAGACGATATCTCTTATCTACCCCATGTTTTTGCTGTAAATACTTAAGATGGGCTGCCCCTACTTGAGATTGATTCGCACCATTGGCAATTTCAGCAATCACCTCTTCTGGTAACCGTTTCTCCTCTCCTAAATAAGCTTCCAAATAACTTGCCAATTCTTCTGCATCTGGTGCTTGACCTAATGTATGTAATCCAGAAGAAAATAAACGCTGTTCTACTACTTGCAAATACTTATACAACTTAACCAGATAACGATTAAGTGAGTCAGCACTAAACATCCTGGCATTTTCTGGCGTAAAATTAATACCTAATTTGTTTGCTTCTTCAAAAGGACAGTCTGACTCTAAACCACTATCAACAATCTTCTGACAAATAGCTTCTTTTAGAGCATAATTCTTAGCAGGGTCTTCTCGATACTCAGCAATCAAATCCCGCAATGCCATTAATTCCTTATACAAACCAGCGCGACCATAGGGGGGTACATTATGGGAAATTAATACCCCGTAACCTCGGCGTTTTGCCAAAATAGATTCAGAAGGATTATTAGCCGCATATATATATAGATGAGGCATATCTCCTAACAAAATATCCGGCCAAGAATAGCCAGTATTACCTAGAGGAGAACCCGGTAACCATTCCACCGTACCATGCATGCCAAAGTGAACTACGGCTTGAGGTTGAAATTCATTTTGTAACCATTTATAAAAGGCTGCATATTGAGGATGAGGTGTTAAATCCCGTTCAAACATTAAACGCATCGGGTCCCCGGCAATACCTAGAGGCGGTTGTACACCAATCCAAACATTACCTAATTGCACACCGCCAACTTGAAGTTCATCCCCATAGGTTTTAATTCCTGCACCAGTTAGGGATTTCCAATGCTTTTCAATACGGGTAGTTAAGAGGTAACCTAGCCATTTTTCCAGAGTTTTAGCATTAACAGTATTAAGGGAAAAAGTTGCCTGGTTTTCTCCCCATCTCCCCGTCTCCCCGTCTCCCCATCCCTTCATCCCTTCATCAGCTTCCTTTACCTGACGAATTAATTTTTCTCCATCTTCCGGTAATTCTCCAACGTTGTAACCTTGAGCTTTAAGTTCCTGCAATAATTTAATAAGCGATCGCCCTACATTAAGTAAAGCTGCTGTACCTGTTGCCCCATATCCAGGGGGGAAACCGTAGAGAATAATGGCAATTTTTCTTTCAGCCGGAGGTGTTTTTCTCAGGCTAACCCAATGTTTAATTCTTCCCGTCAGTCGTTTAACCCGTTCCGGAATTAAATAAATATCTTCTCCTACCAAACCGCCAAGAGGTACAGGATCAATAGCACCATCTAATTCTGGTAAAGAATAAAGAACCACACTTTGCAACCCCCCAATACCTTGGCGTGTCCAAGAGTGAATATCTTGAATTAATAATGGTGCAGCAACAAAATAGGGAACGTTTTTAGCAGTGAGAATTTTTTTAGCAACAGCCACTTGTCGTCCTGCTTCCATAGAACCAGCTGGACCACCCACCAAGGGAAAACCGATAGTAGAAACAATCGCATCTACTTCTGCTGCTTCTTTAGAGAGGGAGAGAGTTTCTAGATTACCATTCTTTCTTTGCTTAATTTCATAAGCAGTAGTTAGCCAATCCCGTACCGCTACATGACCTTCAACACCATTAATAAAAATAGGTAATGGTACTAAACCAGCTTTTTCAAAATGGTGAATTAGTTGGGCAATATAAGGTTGTTTAGTAATAACATGCTTACGGTAAAGTAAGATACCTACTACAGGTAAATGCCAAGTTTCCGGCTTAGTTTGGCGATACCATTCTAAATATTGCCGTGGTGACTCAAAATAATTATCCCCACTCCCCACATAATCTGGATGCAACAAACCCATATTAGGGGTTTCCAACGGCGGCGGTATTTCCCCCACCTTCAAGCCTAAATACTTTTCCGCCAGCATCCAGAACATCGAAGAGACATTTTCTGATCCTCCAGCATTCCAGTAGCCATAAATAATTAACCAATTACGTAAATCTTGAACTTTTTGGGCAGGAATATATTTTAGTAGCTTTGGCCCAACTTTTAAAAAGCTAATATAGCCAGCTAACTTATCTTCTTCTCGACCATTACTGAATTTATCGAGAATAAATTTAACAGGCTTGGGCATGCCTTTCGGCTTGTCGCCAATTTTAAACGCACCAATTTGAGTCAAACTCATCAATTCCAAAGCTGACTCAAAAACCAAGCGAATGGGAATATCTTGCACCCGTTCCCGTAGCCACAGCACTTGGTCATAATCAAAAATGAGACTGGCAAAGAAAACTTCGGCCCTTTGCAAAGCTTCGGCTACCACATCTGGTTCTGTGGTCAGGGAACTATCGCTGAAAACCCGAATATCCAAATCCGGACAGCGTTTACTTGCCAAATCTGCCGCTTGTCGATACAAGTTAGCGTTAAAAGTTTCAAACCCTGCAATCAAGACAATGCGTTTCATGCCCAAGCCTAGTAACTCTCTATCTTGATCTTAAGAGTAGGTTGCGAAACTGTGAGCCGAAAAGCAATTCCAGGTTTATACATTCACAAACTGCTTTCTACAATCCTTACAGCGATAGCACTGCTTTCCCCTTCGATACCCATTTTTAGTAATCTGCTTTGATTGGCAATGGGGGCATATCATTACTTTCATTACATTACTCAAGGGATTATCCCCTGCATACGGTTCTAAATATGAAACTAACAAGTCCTCAATTTGCTGAATCAACTGCTGACGGTGTTCATGGTTAGGGTTGCGGAGTGCCGAGAGAATGACAGCATTACAGCTGTGAACGCAAACCTCTGCTAATAAGCTACATTGCGCCTTGCTCAAACTTGGCTTTCTCTGCTGCAAAAGGCTTGCCATAAAGTCGATTGCCTCCTGAGTCATGCTTTCATCAATTGATTGGAAAATTTCACGGGCTGTAAAAAACTGCACAAACACGACCCGCGATACGGGCTGCTCAAATAGTTTTGCAATGTCAGTGATGAGAGCATGGATCATCTCACGAAGGGGCAACCGAATGATTTCCTCTGTATTTGTCTGCGCCCACATGGCTTTAACCCGCTCAATATGCCGCAACTCCATTGCCTTAAAAATAGCGGCTTTGTCAGGGAAAAACTGATATAGGGAACCTATGGCTGTTCCTGCTTTTACCGCAATTAGATGAGTTGTGGCTGCTTCGTAGCCAACTTGGTCAAACACAGCCGCCGCCGCATCCAGAATTTTTTCGACTCGTTTTTTACCCCGCTGTTGTTTGGGTTGACGACGGAGGGGTCTTGACAAATGCGAGTATTCTGTCATATTTTAGAAATGCGACAAGTCTTTCACAATTTTATATCTGTCGGAGAGTTCTATGCAGTCCATGCTTCCCGGTGCGCCCTGGTTGTTAGGGCATAAGTCTATGTTGGCAGTTAACCAACCTCACAAGGTTTCTTTGCAAGGTATCGACTACGTAATGTGGAAAACTCAAGCTGGAGAGATTCATGCATTACCTAATGCCTGCCCCCATATGGGCGCGATGCTCTCAGAAGGATGGTGCGAAGCTCAAAGCGACAGCATAAGCACGGTAGTTTGCCCGTTTCATGCCCTTAAGTTTGATGGTTCCGGCTGTACTACTTTACCCGGATCAAGCCAAAAAACATTGCCTCAGTTGAAACCTTTAGAGCTGAAAATTCAAGGAAATTTCATTTGGTCTTATGGAAAATACGAACCGAAGATACCCATTCCCTCTGTACTGGATAAGATTGCCAACACTTACTTCTTCATTGGACATACCGCAGATAGAAGTGTCGAAACAGATTTACTGACGATGCTGCTAAATATGCACGACTATAACCATCAAAACGGCACTCATCGAGACTTATTTCAGATTACTGAGGTGCAATTCCATCAATTCATTGATGATGGACATCACTCCCATGCGTTTTTTGACGCGCCGACACTTCCCTACAGTTTGGCAGAAAAGCTCAGAAAACCGGATTTATTTCTGCTACCCAAAACTATTAAGGCGCACTTGGAAAACCATTTCCCGTCCCTAGTTATTTTCCATGGAAAAACACCGTTAGGTAAAGTCGCCCAGTGTCACCTCTTTGTGCCAGAAGCACAAAATAAAACCAGAACTTATATTCTACTATTTGGTCAAGCCAAGCATCCTGCTTTTAAGCTGTTTGGCAGTACCTATCTTAAGTTTAGTAAGGTTATAGTCGATCAAGATGCAGATATTTTAGGCAAGATTTATGCAAATACACCTCAAAAAATTAAGCTCAATAATGAAGTGGGAATAGATTGGGTTCGACGTAATTTTGAAAGCTTTCCTCATGTCATTGAGCAGAAACTTTCAAGGTAGTTTCGAGCACAGCTAACTCATGGGGATGTTTAGTTGCATAGGTAGTGAGGCGCGATCGCATCCTAGCAAATAGCTTGTGCAGACTTTTAAAAATGAAGCTTTGAATTTCGGCATTTAGTCCTCTTTTAGAGGACTTTCGCTGTTAGCCAGGGATTTGAATCCCTCGCGGCCTTGCAATGTAGTGCAAGATCTGAATAATACCCATCCCAATTACAACAATAAAACCATGAAAACTTTTTACCCCATCATTACCCTAACCTGCCTTTTATCCGCGACTGGACTGGCGGGATACGCCCAAACCCCTGGGACGTGTTTACCCAATCAAAAATCTGATGTAGAGGCAAATGTAGGGGCGAAGCATTTGGGGGATAATCTCATTGGTGAAACCCAAGGTATACAATCCAAATGCTTCGCCCAAAAAGAAGTTGCCAGATTTCAAGCAGCAGCCCTACCAGTGGCTTTACCAGAATTGGCGACGGTGCGGCCTAAGTCTGGAGGTTCCATGACTGGGCAATTGACTAGTCTCAATCAGCAGGAATTAACTATTTCACGTAATAATGCTTCCAAATCTCTGCCTATTGCCCAAGTTAATAATGTGAAATTTAACGGTGATGTATGGATTAGCAGTTGGGCGCAGACGCAGAACTTGCAGGCAGAAGTAGAAAGACTTTTAGATCAGGCAATTCAGCAGAAGCAGCAATACCAGCATCAAGAGGCGATAGAAACATTCCAGCAAGCTTTAGACTTGGCGCGGAAAATTCAAGCTAGAAAACTGGAAGCAACTGTCTTAGTTGGGATTGGTTTAGTCTACGATAACATTGGGCAACCACAGCAAGCATTAGAGTACTACAACCAAGCTTTTCCCATTTTCCGGGAAGTAGGCGATCGCTTTGGGGAAGCCGCCACTCTCAATAATATTGGTTTAGTCTACCAAGGCATCGGGCAACCGCAGCAAGCATTAGAGTACTACAACCAAGCCTTGCCCATTCTCCGGGAAGTAGGCAACCGCCCTATCGAAGCTACTACCCTCAATAATATTGGTGCAGTCTACCGAGACATCGGGCAACCGCAGCAAGCATTAGACTATTTCAACCAAGCTTTGCCCATTCTCCGGGAAGTGGGCGATCGCCCTGGAGAAGCTACTACCCTCAATAATATTGATGAAGTCTATAAAGTCATCGGGCAACAATAGAACCAATCAACCTCAAGCATTAGGTATAGGTAATCCCAAACCAGAAGAGCCTTACAACCTACCCGGTGCAGAAGCAGAAATCAAACGCCTTCCCGAACTTTTACCCGGAAGTGAATATTACCTCCGTCAAGAAGCAACCCTGGAAAACTTCAGACTGCAAGCCCCTCGTTTCCCCTACCTCCACCTAGCCACCCACGGTTGCTTTGAAGCAGAAGGTTGCTGTTTAGGAGAAAAAGAAGAGTGTCAGGGTGTGCGCCGAATTAATATGCAACCTAATACCCTCCTCTTTGCCGACCAAACTTTCAACATCGCCGATGCAGCACTGTTAGGTATGGAAAACTAGGAAGTATTTTCAGCCTGTAATTCTCGCTGGAGTTGGCGCACGCTGATCATCAGGTTACGGGCGATCGCCTCAATAAGTGGCACCTCCCCTTGTAGGGAGTGAGTAATAGCTTCCATGACTTTTTGGCTATAACTTTGCCCCTGGTTCTGGGCGTTGAGCATAGCAGCTGCATGGAGTTCAAAAACTGAGAGCAAGTTAGTATTGGCCGATCGCACTGACCAGTTTAAACAGGTGGACTGGAAGACAATTCGAGGACTATACGGATTGGCCATTGACGGCAAAGTCAACCAGGAAGGAATACCAACTAATCTATTGCAATTTGCTGTCTTACTCAAACTGTCAGATACCGTTCCTGCGGGTATTCCAGCAATTTTATTTAACCTAGTGATTAATGTCTTGGTTGGAATTGCTCAGGTGTTTAATGTCGAGACATCATTGCTTAAGTATTGGCGAAACACGATGGACTAATATCAATTTCATTCATGTTGGCTACAGACGCGGTGACACGGTGACGCGGAGATTAATGTGTAGCAAGTATCCAGGAAATGGTATGAGTAAACCATTTACATCGCGTGATTGAAATAGGACTAAGCTGTCAAGCATTTAAATTGGGCTTACCACTTTTGACTTTGTAGTAAATTAACCAGACACCGAGAGAGGTGCGATAGTTTCTTTCCAACCATTCTCGCCACGTTTTGCGATCGCTGGCATAAATAGCTTCTAGTTGGTCATCAAATCTTGGCATCACAGAAGAGGGGTAATTTGAAAGTTAAACTGGGAATACGACAGATCGGTTCCCAGAACATTGACTGAGTAAGTATTACTCAATCCAAACTCGCCTCCTTTATAATTCAGATCTACGAGCCAAGCCTACACGTATAGCTTCTTGCAAAGTAATCATTCCTGACCGTACAAACTAGAAGGCTTGTTCAAAATAGGTTTGCAAGCCACCATCAGCTATGGCTGAACTTATCTGAGGATCTTTTCTACAGATGCTACAAAAGTTTCCCTGTTCCTTTCCTATGCAGCGATTTGTTAGGCCGCTCAAGGTCAAAAAGTAATGTGTGCTACAATCTACGCAAGCTAAGTTTAAACCGAGACTCAATTAAGGCTTGAGATTTTCGCTACAAAACCTGCATTACTTAGGCTTTTCAAAAAATTTACTAGATTGCGTAGCTTTTGCTGCACAGTTTTTTAGTGAATGGGAAGAAATTACACGATTCAAACTAGACAAAGTTTGTGCGAGTTTTTCCCATTCAGATAAACCCCTAGATTTTAGAAAGACTTGGCAACTTCAAAAAAGTCTTCCTAGGGTGTGAGAATAAATCCAAGAACATTAATTGAATGACAATCATAAAAGAAACCGCTTTAGTTTACTGCGAAAATCAATTTGGTTTAGTAGATGGAAAAACCGCCGCAGGGTTAGTTCGGCACTCTGAACTCTATACTATTGTTGGAGTTATTGATAGTTCACTAGCTGGCAAGGACGCAGGGGAAGAATTAGGGGAAGAAAAGAGTGGTATTCCCATTTTTGCCAATTTAGATGAAGCTTTGAGTAACCTTTCAAGGGTTCCAAACTGTTACATTTATGGCAAGGCTCCTTTAGATGCTTATATATCTCCTGAAGAAAGGTTTCTAATCTTAGAAGCTATGGAAAAAGGCATGGATATCATTAACGGTCTTCATCAGTTCTTCTCCGAAGACCGAGAGTTTGCTGATATGGCTGTCCAGAATCATATCCAAATTAAAGATATCAGAAAACCTCCTCAATTAAATGATTTGCATGTCTTTACTGGTCAAATATCTGAAGTAAATGTTCCTGTAATCGCCATATTAGGTACTGATTGTGCTTGCGGAAAAATGACTACCGCAATAGAACTAAACAAAGCCCTAAATAATCTCGGCATAAAGTCAATACTAGTCGCGACAGGTCAAACGAGTTTGATGCAGGGAGCGAGGTATGGCGTATCGATTGATGCTCTCATTTCTCAGTTTGTAATCGGTGAAATAGAAAACTCTGTTATTCAAGCCTTTGATAAGGAAAGTCCCGACGTAATTTTAGTGGAGGGACAGAGTGCCGTTAGTCATCCCGCTTTCATGAGTTCTCTTGGCATATTGAAAGGAAGTATGCCTGATGGCATTATCCTTCAGCACCCACCGGCTAGGAAGTTCCGGTGCGATTTTCCCCGTTTGGTGATGCCAACTGTTGAGAGCGAAATTAAACTGATTGAAGCGATTTCTTCAGCTAGAGTGATGGCTATTGCCTTAAGCCATGAAAACCTAGCAGACGAAGAAGTTCTGACAATCATAGAGGATTATGAGAAGCAGCTTCAATTGCCGACAACCGATGTATTGAGCTATGGATGTCAAAAACTTGTTCAAAGCTTAGGCAATCATTTTCCCAAGCTGAATCAAAAAATCAAGCAGAATAAATTAGAAAAAACTCCTGTCTTGGCAATGAGGTAGACGTAATCGTCTGGAAAGAATAAATGAAATCGTTCATGCCAAGAATAGAAATTGCCCTATCTCAAATACGAGATAATGCCCGAATACTATGCGAACTTTATGGGCAACAAGGTATTTCCTTGATGGGAGTTTCTAAAGCAGTACTAGGAGAACCTTGTATTGTCGAGGCAATGATTCAAGGTGGAGTCAGATTTATTGCCGACTCTCGCCTTGAAAACATTCAAAAAATGAAAAACGCTGGGATATTAACTCAGTTTGTTCTTCTGCGCACTCCTTTAAGTCAGGCTGAATCTGTTGTTAAAAGCGTAGACATTAGTCTCAACACAGAGATTGAGACTCTTAAAGAGCTTTCCTATTATGCAAAAGTCCATAATAAAAATCATCAGGTAATTGTTATGGTAGAGTTGGGTGATCTGCGCGAAGGGGTACTTCCTGGTGATCTTTCTCAATTTATCAGGGAAACTCTTTCTCTATCCCATCTAAAAATTGTTGGTATTGGCTGCAATCTGGCTTGTTATGGTGGAGTAAAGCCAGATTATCAAAATATGCATAAACTATCTGAACTGGTTGATGTCATTGAAAAAGAATTTCAGATTAGTTTAGAAATAATTTCCGGCGGAAATTCAGCAAATTACGAGTGGTACAAATCTGCCCAAGACGTTGGCCAGATTAACAATCTTCGCCTGGGTGAATCAATTCTTTTAGGTTGCGAAACTGTTAGCCGAAAAGCGATTCCAGGTTTACATACCCATGCATTTAAGCTCGTTGCCGAAGTTATCGAGTCCAAGAAAAAGCCATCTCTCCCATTTGGAGAGATATGTCAAGATGCTTTTGGAAATGTTCCTAGTTTCCAAGATCGAGGAATTCGCCAGAGAGCGATTATTGCTTTGGGACGGCAGGATGTTCTGGTATCTGGCTTGAAATCTAATGACAAGTTAGAAATACTAGGGTCTAGCAGTGATCATATTATTCTCGACAGCAATAACCACAATTTACAGGTTGGAGATGAAGTGAATTTTAACCTGGATTACGGTGGTCTTCTCGCAGCTATGACTTCTCCTTTTATTAGAAAGCAATTTATAAATGTAGTGAGTCATGCGGCAGCCTGAAGTTTTAGGTACAATTGAAACATTATTCCTAGCTAAATAATCGCTGTACCTCAATCGCTACATCAGGAAATGATTATAATTCAGACCTACGAGCCAAGCCTACACGTATAGCTTCTTGCAAAGTAGTCATTCCTTGCTGGGCAAACTGAAAGGCTTGTTCAAAATAGGTTTGGAAGCCACCATCAGCGATAGCTGAACTTAACTGATTCTTGCTAGGCTGTGAAGCCAATAGATTTGCCAATGATTGATCAATATAAGCTGCTTCAACAACTGTCAGGCGCTGTCGAGGCATATAGCCTGTTCCATAACATTCAGAACACCCTTGTCCTTCAACCCATTTCCCTAAAACACCGACCCAGTGTTTTTGTCCAGCCTCAGCCAGAATATACCCTTCCTGAAGAAGTTGGCCTGCTACAAACTGTGAGAAGACGATACGGGTTTGAATCGTAATAATACAGCATTTCCCGCTGTTAAAAGGTACAGTAACAGCGGGAAATGCTGTAAATTTTGTATACAAGTCTTTAGGTATCCTCTTGCCTGTTGACTGCTGCCTATTCTCTATTCTCTCTAACGAATAGGTATAACTTCTTGCCAGTAACTACCGGCATTAAGCTCAGAATTAGTATTGACAAATGAGTCTGTATTAAATGGCTTCGACAACTGTTCCTTTGGCTCTGCTACAGCTCTAGCTAATTTTACCTGTCTATCCACTTCTTCTTGATAATGCTGCTTATGAGAATACTCAACCATTTTGATTTGAGCTTTTTCATAGGTGGAAGTTTCTGAAGAAATTTGTGATAGAAACTCTAAAGCTTCAGCAAAATTCCTGTTCGCAGCTTGCTCATAAGCCTGTTGTAATAAATACTCTGCTTTAATCTCCCTTTTCCGACTATATTCTGCCAACTTAGGTTGAATTCTTGTGCCAGTTGTTGTTTCTGGAGGAATTTGCTCAATTAAAGCAATAGCGCCCCTAAAGTCTCTCCTGGCGGCTTTTTCGTAAGCTTGTTGTAATAAAGTTTGGGATTCTTTTTCTAGTTCATTGGCAGCAACTAAAACAAAAGGGCTAATTTTCCGCTGCCAAAAAGCTTGATTGGGAAGCTGGCGAGCTTGTTCTAGTAAATCCCGCCACTGTTTTTGATGAAATGCTTGTTCTACTCTCTCAAATTGAACTTGAGCAGTATCCCATTCTTGCCGCCACTTTTGCTGAGCTGTAACAGACTGTTGATAAACTGAACTTTCAGTAGGAATTGATTCTGCTAAAGCGATCGCTCTCTCGAAGTTACCAGCCTCGTATTGTTGCCTAGCTTTGGCTAAAAAGTCTAAGCCCTCATTAGCTGCTGGGGCAGCATGCATTAAAGAATATAGTCCTAGGGAAATTGCTACACCGTTCAATGTCGCCATCCCAACTCCTGTACCAGCCGTTAGCAGCATCAGCTTAGACCAACGAGACAAAGCTTGATTATGACCGCCTAGATCGTTAGACTCTGGACGTGGACAATCGCAACGCTCAATATTTGAGGAGTTAATCTGGCGAGAGGGAATTGATTTTGCCGAAGCTGGGGGACAGTAAGAAATAACTCGGTTGAATAACTCCTCAGTTCTAACTCCTCGCTCTTTGTTGGTGATTGCCAGCATATCCAGCACTTCTAAAGCATCAGTAGCATACTGACAACGTTCTTGGCAGTTGTAGCGCACCAAGTAGTTCAACAGACAAGTCATCGACTCACTCGTCCAGACTTGCTGTCGCCAATCAACCTCATTGGTAGCAGCATTGATCGGTAAATCGGCTGGTTGAATACCTGTTAATGCCTGAATGGCAATCATGCCTAAGGCATAAATGTCACTGTTGGGATGAGGATATCCACTTCGTTGTTCTATTGGTTTATAGCCTAAGGGACGTATTGCTAAGGGTGTCGGGTAAGGCAGTTCTGGGCATACTTTCTCGGAAAGTAAACCAGAGTCCATTTGATGGGCTGCACCGAAGTCAATTAAGAATAACCGACCGTCTGAAGCACGCCTAATCAGGTGACTAGGTTTAATATCACCATGAATTATGCCTTGGCGATGAACAAATTCTAGGATGCCGAAAACTTGCTGTAGCAGTTCAACGCACTGTACCTCACTCCAACGTTTGCTAGAGTATCTACTAATTGGTAATTCTGCACTAAGGGGCTGACCAACAATCAACTCTTGCAACAAGTAGAAGCCTTGGTTGTCTTCCAAAAAATCAATAAGTTGAGGAATCTGGTCATGGTGACGCAGTTTTTTGAGGGTTTCCACCTCGTTGCTAAACCGGTTCCTGCCAAATTCCCATTGTTTAGGATGAACACCAACGGCTTTGAGGTGCTTGACTAAACATTGAGGATTTTCTCTTTGCCAAGTATCTATGGCAATGTAAGTCTGGCTGAACGATCCAGCGCTCAGGAATTGAGTAATTTGATAACGTCCGTTAAGATATTTGCCGATTAAAGATTGGTTTTCTTCTGTGTTCAAAGAACTTCTCCCCGCCAGAAAGCTCCTACATCTAGATCCTTCTTTCTATAACTTGCGGGGATTTCCGGAATCAATTGCTATGAATATATATGTTTACTGATAAGATTCCTGCAAACTATCTTTCATAGGAAAAAGCCCCAGGAGTCATCTTCCTTGGGCCTTCAATTCCTCAGTCAATCATGATGGGCTACTTCACTTAATGTAGGGCAAATCAAAATAAATTGAAGCACTAATTCCGAAACTTCACATAATCTTTAATTAATAGAGCTATTAATCAACTCCCTAGCGGGCTAACTTAAAGGAACTGTAAACTTTAAGTTAAGTTTTGCTGTTGAGAACCAGCTTGAATTAAGTCTTTTTACTAACTAACGGAGAGGGAGGGATTCGAACCCTCGTTAGCGTTACCACTAAACAGCATTTCCAGTGCTGCGCCTTAAACCGCTCGGCCACCTCTCCAGAGGAAAATCTAAATTGTGATGATTGAATTGGTTTAATTCAACACACGGTTTCTAATTGTACACTTAATCTATGAAAAATTTCCATGTAATTCAGATTCACGATCGCCAGACCGGCAAGAAACACATCTTACAAGTACCAGATGACAAGTATATTCTACAGTCTGTAGAAGACCAAGGAGTAAAACTACCTTTTGCCTGTCGTAATGGAGCTTGCACCACTTGTGCTGTGCGAGTTAAAGCCGGTGAAATCTACCAACCAGAAGCAGTAGGATTGTCTCAAGATTTGCGCTCTCAAGGCTATGCTCTGCTCTGTGTCAGTTATCCTCGTTCAGACTTAGAAGTAGAAACACAAGATGAGGACGAAGTCTACGAACTTCAGTTCGGTCGCTATTTCGCCAAAGGCAAAGTTCGCTTTGGTCTGCCACTAGATGAAGATTAAGCTCTTGAAACTGGGAAGATGGGGGAGATTGGAAGATGGGGGAGATGGGAAGATGGGGGAGATGGGGGAGATGGGGGAGATGGGGGAGCAGGGGAAGATTTTTCCTTGTCCTCCTTCACCCCGTTACCCGACTCCCCTGTTACTTCCCCAGAGACAAAGACTTGCTCTACTCTGTTGCTGTCTTCTCTTGCTAGGGAGTTGTCACCCCCAGACTAACCCTGACAAAATCACCCTACAGGTGGGACGAGTGGTTAGTGGTCAAACTCTCGAAGTGTTTAATCCCAAGCAACAACCACCCGTAAGACGAGTCAGGTTAATTGGGATTGAGGTTCCAGATCTTAAACAACAGCCTTGGGGAAAGGCAGCAAGAGAACGTTTAGAAGCAATGTTAAGCGAAACTGTTGACACTAAACGGGTACTCGGAAAAGTTTCTTTGGAGCAGGATAGACAACCAGAAGATAATTTTGGTCGCACTCTGGCTTATGTTTGGCAGGGTGATACCTTGCTCAACGAAGAGCTAGTTAAAGAGGGTTATGCCTTAGCTTCACCAAAGTTCCCCAACCATAAATATGACACTCGCCTGACCAGAGCACAGGAATATGCTCGCATTATGGGATATGGCATTTGGCAACCAGACAAACCCTTGCGTTTGACACCAAAGGAATTTCGCCTTCAAAACCCCTAGCTCCAATCGCTGGTAAGCTACAGGTGTACTCCTGAGCAGTCAGCTAACCCCAACTCTTTTAACTAATGAGTCCCGATAATTCTGAACAATTGCAAATCTACCTAGACGTTGCTACCGAAGCTGCTATGGCTGCTGGTGCTATTTTGCAAGCCTACTGGGGTAAGCTAGAAACAGGAGAAGTAGAAGAAAAAGGTGGCCCAGGAAACCTAGTCACCACGGCAGATAAAGAAGCTGAAGCTGCCATTCTCGAAGTATTAAAGCGTCATTTACCTGATCATGCCATCTTGGCAGAAGAATCTGGTCAATTGGGGGATGCTCAAAATCAGTACCTCTGGGCAATTGATCCCCTAGACGGCACTACTAATTATGCTCATCAATATCCTATTGCTGCTAGCTCTGTCGGGCTACTGATTTCTGGACGACCTCAGGTAGGAGTTATTTATAATCCCTTTCGCAATGAACTGTTTCGTGCGGCTAGGGGTTTGGGAGCAACTCGCAACCGCACCCCCATCAAGGTTTCCCAAACATCTGAACTAACTAACAGCTTGTTAGTCACGGGATTTGCCTACGACCGACGAGAAACCAGGGATAATAACTACGCAGAGTTTTGTCACTTTACTCACCTTAGTCATGGAGTCCGTCGTAGTGGTTCTGCCTCCCTTGACTTAGCTGATGTTGCCTGCGGAAGACTCGATGGTTACTGGGAGAGAGGTCTTTCTCCTTGGGATATCACGGCTGGCATTGTACTCTTAGAGGAAGCAGGTGGCAAGGTAACAGCTTACGATGGTAGCCCTATCGATCTTGCCTCCGGTCGCATCTTGGCAACAAATGGTCAAATTCACGAGAACATGAGTAAGGAACTTTCTCAGGTGCCGCCCTTATCCAGTTGGCAATAATTTTCCATATCCCTCCTGAGTCTGCTAAGCCTGATCGACAAAAGTGGTGAGGCTTAGCAACTCCACTAAGATCTAAGACATACTAGAAACAATTATTTCCGCACAGATATTGTATATTCCCCTATGTCTCCTCAAATTGATCGCGGTCTCTTTAAAGAAAATTTCAATGATCACCATGCTGTATTAGGCGTTTCAGTTAACGCCAGTAAGGGTGAAGTTCGCAAGAGGTATCTCAAGATTGCACGCAAGCTTCATCCTGACAGTAATAGATCCAAAAGCGAAGAGGAAAAAAAGCAAGCAAACGAGTTACTCTCAAAGCTAGTTAACCCAGCTTACGAACAACTGTCTCAAGACAACCGTGAATACGGTCTGATGCTGAAACGTATGGGTCAGCGTCTAGCTGAAGAAAAAGGCAAAGCCACATACTCTGGCGAAGCTGCCAAACAATTATTCCAAGCTGGCGCAAATTTAGAGAGTCTTTACAAAAGCTCCTTGCAAAACCTGGCAGCCAAGCAGTATGAATCTCTTGGGCAAGTCTTAGATAACATTGCTGAGATTAGTGAACTTAACCTGGTTTATCTGATTAAAGGCGGTAAAGTTGGTAGCGAACCAACTCCTGTTGGAGCAGAAAGAAAAACTGACAGTGGTGCAGGAAGAGGAAAAACTGACAGTGGTACAGGAGGAGGAAAAACTGACAGTGGTACAGGAGAAGTAGGAGGTTCAAGAGCCTCCGCTTATATGCGGCGTGCCCAAGGATATCTAGAAAAGAACAACTTTGCCAGGGCTGTATTGGAGTTGCGAGAGGCTCTGAAGTTGGAGCCAAACAATGCTAACTGTCATAGTTTGCTAGGTATTACTTATTTGAAGCAAAAGCAGACAGCAATGGCTAAAGTTCACATTAATAAAGCTTTGCAATTGAATCCTAGAGATGAAAGAGCTCTCAAAGTGAAAAAGTTTCTTGAGGGAGCAGCTAGTAAAGGTAGTAGTACTAACTCATCGACTTCTTCTCAGACAGATAAATCTAGTAAATCAGAGCCACGCAAAAAACCTGATAAAGCAGGTGGCGGTGGTCTATTTGGCGGTTTCTTCGGCGGCAATAAATAAGTGACAATGGTCTATCAACCACCAGCAGGGGCTAGGGATTTGCTCCCCCTAGAAGTAGCCCAGAAGCGCTCGATTACAAATAAATTACAGCAAGTGTTTCACCGTTGGGGATATCACCAGATTATTACCTCAACCCTGGAATGGCTAGACACCCTCATGGCAGGAGGGGCAATTGAGCGTTCAACAGTTATTCAGCTGCAAGAGTTTGAGGAAGGAACCCTGGGACTACGCCCAGAGCTAACAGCCTCGATTGCACGGGCTATGGCTACTAGACTGGCAGGAAGTGTTAGTGAAGCAAGTCTATCTTTGCCTCAAAGACTCTATTACGGAGCAAATGTCTTCCGCAGACCTACTCTAGCTCATCACGGTCGTCAAGTTGAGTTCTACCAGTCAGGGGTAGAACTGCTTGGTGCAGGAGGACTCTTAGCAGATGGGGAAATTCTTCTCTTGTTAGCAGATTGCCTCAATCAGCTGGGTTTACAGCAGTGGAACTTGGTGTTAGGGGAGGCCGGACTAACACGCAAGCTATTGTCTGTCTTTCCACAGCCCTTGAGAGACAAGGTTTGTAGAGCTATTGCCAGTCTTGATCGCGTCAGTCTAGAAACTCTGCCTCTTTCTCCAGAATTAAGAGAAAGAGCACTACTTATTTTTGACCTCAGGGGCAAACCTACCGATGTTTTAGCTAAAGTTGCCAGTCTCGATTTAGAAAAATCAGAGCAGGAAATTGTTAATAACCTTAAATCTCTGATTGAACTTCTTGGTCAAATATCTTCTTCTTCTTACCAGCTTATTCTCGATTTAAGCATAGTTAAAAACTTCGATTACTATACAGGTATTGTCTTTGAAGTAGTTAGTCAAAGTGAAAGTAATCAACGGGTTTTATGTAGTGGTGGTCGTTATGACCAACTTTTAGGGCTTTATCATCCTCAAGCAGAAACTTATCCAGGTATTGGTTTTTGTTTCTATATTGAGGAACTACACTATGTTTTGCTTTCCAATACTCAGTTACTGAGTCAAATTCCAGCCAGCGATTGGTTAGTAGCTGCGAAGACCCCCCAGGCTGTGGCTGCGGCTTTTGCCCATGCCCAAAAATTACGAGATTCTAAGCATGTGGTGCGGGTTGAGATGGATTTGGGAGAAAGAGAATCAGACCAGATTAGGGAATACGCTTATCATCATGGCATCACTTATATTGCCTGGATTGAAGCAGATGGTACTCCGATGATTGAGACTTTAAAGAAAGAGTGAATGATAAATGATGATGGTGACAAATCGCAAGCTAGCCAGGTCAATTTCCGATGCAGCTTGGGGAGAGGGGAGAAATGTTTGGACAGCTTGAGTATAAGTGCCAGTGGTATGGGCGAGAACTGGTTAATATAGACCGATTTTTTCCTAGCAGTAAACGATGTAATTATTGTGGTTTTATCCTGTACAAACTGCCCCTGAATATTCGCCGTTGGGATTGTCCTAACTGTGGAACAACAGGGATTGACCGGGATATAAACGCCGGGAAAAATATTTTGGCCGCAGGGCTTGCGGTGTCAGTCTGTGGAGCGGATATAAGACCTGATAACCATAGTGTTAAAGCGCGACAACGCGGTCTTGGGGGTTTCCCCCATGAGCGATTGTCGCAAGATGGGCAGTTGCGTAAAACCCCTGAGCGTAGTCGAAGGGGAAGGAAACAGAAACCTAAGTCGTGAGATTTAGGAATCCCTCGCTTTTAGCGACGGGAGGATGTCAAACTTCTACCAAATCTAGAGAGAGAACACTGTGTCACATACAATTGCTACTAATACTTGCGAAGGCATCGCTGATTGCGTTGATGCCTGTCCCGTCGCTTGTATTCACCCGGGCCCAGGCAAAAACGTCAAAGGTACTGACTGGTATTGGATTGACTTTGCCACCTGTATTGACTGTGGCATTTGTTTACAAGTCTGTCCAGTAGAAGGAGCAATTTTGCCAGAAGAACGACCAGATTTGCAAAAAACACCATAGTCTTTATCCTAAGAATTGATAATTTCAGGAGTTCGGTATCCCGGCAAAAGTTTAGCCAACTTAACTAGAACTCCTGAATCAGTAATAATTGACAATAGTATTTATTAATTAAAGCATTCCTAAATCATTTATAATATCGTTTTTTACCATCCCTAACTTTGGCAAGTATATTAATTAATAACTAATGACTTTATTGGTAGTAGAAGACGTTTACGCCGGTTATATTAAAGACCTTAACATCCTGCAAGGCATCAACTTTCTAGTTAATCCAGGTGAATTAGTGGCAGTGGTTGGCCCTAATGGTGCGGGCAAATCTACACTAGCCAAAACAATTTTTGGACTGTTAACCCCTAGCCAAGGCAAAATTACCTTCAAAGGTAAGGAAATTAATGGTCTAAAATCAGATCAAATCGTGGCAAAGGGTATGTGCTACGTGCCACAAATTGCTAATGTGTTTCCTTCCCTATCTGTAGAAGAGAACTTGGAAATGGGCGCATTTATCAGCAGTGGCTCTTTACAACCCCTCAAACAGCAAATTTTCACTATGTTCCCGAAGCTAGCCGAACGGCGTAGTCAACAAGCGGGAACTCTCTCTGGTGGTGAACGCCAAATGCTAGCAATGGGAAGGGCTTTAATGCTCGATCCTGACCTATTGCTACTTGATGAACCTTCAGCTGCTTTATCTCCAATCTTAGTTAATAGCGTATTTGAGCAAATTTTGGCGATTAATCAAACAGGTAAAGCGGTCGTACTAGTGGAGCAAAATGCTAGGAAAGCCTTAGCAATGGCGGATCGGGGCTATGTACTAGATACAGGACGCGATCGCTTTGAAGGCTCAGGATCCGACTTACTCAACGATCCCAAAGTAGGAGAACTTTACTTAGGAGTAAAAACAATGCCCTAGAGCGACACTTGATCAATAGGAGAGTCAAAATTAGGAAGACAAGGAAAAATCCTCCCCATCTCCCCTACCACCTCTGCTTGTCTCAACCCGTCAATTCCCAGTTGACAGACTACTATGAGCTACTGCCTCAATCTCGATTGCTCCAAGCCCCATAACCCAGATGATGGGAATTTTTGCCTCAACTGTGGTGCCAAGTTACTGCTCAAAGACCGCTACCGTGCCACCCAACCCCTTGGTTTGGGCGGATGTAGTAAAACCTTTGCCGCCGTAGACCAAGATCGCCTCAATCATCCTTGTGTAATTAAATTATTTCTCCTACAGCCCCAACAAGATCAGAAAGCAACAGAGTTGTTTTATCAAGAAGCAGTGCGACTATATGAATTGGGCAAGCACGAGCAAATTACTGACTTGTATGCCCATTTTGAACTAGACAATCGTCTGTATCTGGTACAAGAGTATATTGATGGGGAAACTTTACTAGATGAATTAGAGCCTAAAGAGGAAACCACTGAGAGAATCTACCAGGAAAGCCAAATTTGTGAGATCTTAACTGATTTATTGCCAGTTTTGCAGTTCATCCATGAGCAGGGAGTAATTCACAGAGATATCAAACCAGCAAATATTATGCGTCGCCGTAGTGATGGAAAACTGGTTCTGATTGATTTTGGTGTAGCTAAGCAAGCCACAGGAACAATTTTAGGTGAACCGGGAACAATGATTGGCACCCTAGGATACGCACCTGCAGAACAACTCCAGTCTGGTATTGCCTATCCTGCTAGTGATATCTATGCTTTGGGTACCACCTGCATTCATTTACTAACTGGCACACATCCCTTCAATCTCTATAATCCCCTAGAAGGCTGCTTGCACTGGCGAGACAGTCTACCCCAAGGTCATGAGATTAACCCTCAATTAGGTACAATTTTGGAGAGGATGGTTAAGAATTTACCAAAAGAGCGTTATCAATCAGCGGCTGAGGTATTGCAAGATTTAGCTTCTCTGGAAGGAAGCAGAGCGAGGATTGAGCCTGAAGCTTTGGTAGAATCAGCCTCTGAGTTGGGAAAGGTTGTAACTCTTGCCTCGGAAAAAGGCGTTGACTATAGCAGACTAAAAGAATTACTCACAGCTCAGAAATGGCTTGAAGCTGATCAAGAAACACGTCAAAAGATGCTACAAGTTATGGGCAAACAGGAGCAGGGTTATCTGGAGAATGAAGATATCAAACAGTTCCCCTGTCACGATTTGTCTACCATCGATCAACTGTGGATGCACTACAGTAATGCTCACTTTGGTTTCAGCCAGCAAAAGCACATTTGGTTAGAAGTTGGTGGCAAGCCGGGAGTATATAACTTAGAAACTTACGAAAAATTCGGTACCTGCGTCGGTTGGCGCATTAATGATAGCTGGAAATTATATTCTCAACTGAATTTTAGTCTAGATGCACCTCCCGGGCATCTTCCTTTGGCAATGGCAATTGGTTGGGGTATTGGAGCAATGGAGTTAGTTGGGGTAGAGGGTGCTGTAGAGGCTGATTGTTTTTTCTCTCGTCTAGAAATTTGTAAGCTTTAAGACTTGGGATTGCTTGCTTGTGAAAAAAAGTCATTCTTTTGGTAGTTTCTTTTTGTTCCCAGATGTTCATTTGTTTTCTTTTGCCTCCTGATGTAGAAAATGGGAGTAATTGTCAACCTCTCTTGTGCGAAGTGTTGATGAAGAAAACTAGTTTATTGCTCGTAAGACGAGACAATTAAAGAAAAATTTAAAGTACGCAGACTTATGAGCTACTGCTTTAACCCTAGCTGTAGGCAGCCCCAAAACCCAGATAAAGCCAGGTTTTGCATCACTTGTGGCACGAAGTTACTGCTCAAGGAGCGTTACCGCGTTACCCAAGCACTAGGTAGAGGCGGTTGTAGTAAAACATTGAAGGCCTTGGATCGAGATCGCCTAGAACATCCTTGTGTGATCAAACTGTTTTTGCTGCCACCCGAACAAGATCCTAAAGCAACTAATCTGTTCCATCAAGAAGCAATGCGCCTGTATGAACTGGGTGAACATGACCAAATTCCTGAATTGTACGCTCATTTCCAGCAAGACAATCACCTATACCTAGTGCAAGAGTTGATTGATGGGCAAAATCTGGCAGAAGAATTAGCAACATCAGGTACAAAAGGCGAAAGCCAAATTCGGGAACTTTTGGGAGATTTGTTACCAGTTGTTCAGTTCATCCATGAAAAAGGTGTGATTCACAGAGATATTAAGCCAGAAAACATTATGCGCCGTCGCAGTGACGGCAAATTTGTTTTGATTGATTTTGGTGGAGCTAAACAAGCGACAGTCAAGACAATACCTGATTCTGGCACGATGATTGGAACCTTAGGGTATGCACCTCCTGAACAACTGCTCTCAGGTACGGCTTATCAGGCTAGTGACCTTTACGCTTTGGGGGCAACCTGCATTTATTTACTAACGGGGATACACCCCTTTAATCTTTACAATCCCCAAGAAGGTTATTTGGACTGGCAAGACAGTCTACCGCAGAATACCAAGATTAGCCCTCAGTTAGCGGCAATTTTGGAGAGGATGGTCAAAAATTTACTTAAAGACCGCTATCAATCAGCCCAAGATGTCTTAAAATCTCTCAACTTATCAGCAAAATTTAGACCAGGACAGACTAGGAATTCTACCAGTAACCCCTGTCCTGCTTTAGTTGAGCATCCGATCACTGCCAGTTTAGCTGTCACACCTCCTACCCCAAGAGATATAGACTATAGCCGATTGCAAGAATTGCTGGCAGCTCACCAGTGGCGAGAAGCTAATCAAGAAACACGAAGAAAAATATTGGAAATGGTAGAACGACAGCCGGAAGACTATCTAGATACCGATCAGGAAAACTTCGTTTGCAAAAATCTCTGGAACCTTAGTCGGTTGTGGGCAATCTATAATCACAAGAGACGGTGCTGTCGATAAGACAAGTCTTTTGAACCTAAGCTTTATGCACGGTAAGCAGGGTATCTACGAGGAAAAGCAGGGGTGCAAACGCTCGACTTAAATCAAGGTCAAGAAGCCGAGTTAAATTATTTTGACCACTAATTTTCCGGATGTTATGCCCTCCAAGGGTGACTTTAGATAGTAAGAGTCAACCTATCTGTAAATGAATAATACTAAAATTAGCTCACTAATAAGTGATTCCCCGGCAATAAATTCTGGACTGAAAATGTCTCCCTTAAACCTAGCTTTACAGCAGAAAGAGCAAAACGCTCGCCTTCCTAGGTTAGGTATCGCTACAAAGGCAGCGAGAAAACATCTGAGTCAACAAGTTACAGGTATAACTTTACTCGTCCTTGCCACTATAGCTGTAGCCGTTCCTAGTCAAGCACAACTACCATCCATTGGCTCTACAGCCCAAAATCGGGTTAGTTCTGTTCAAGAAGCAGCTTACACGTTAGGATCTGGCGATCGCCTTCGTCTCGATGTATTTGATGTACCTGAGTACAGTGGCGAATTTCAAGTACTAGTCGATGGCACTCTCAATTTACCAGTGGTTGGTACTGTCTCTGTGCAAGGAATGACCGTAGAGGGAGCGAGGCAGGCAGTTTCCTCCCGTTTTGCTAAAATCCTCAAACGTCCTGTAGTCAGCTTGTCCCTAGTAGCACCTCGCCCTCTGAAAATTGCCGTAGCAGGAGAGGTAGGTCGTCCTGGATCTTATACTATTTCCCTGACTGAAGGGCAGCAATTTCCCACGGTAACCCAAGCTATTCAATTAGCAGGGGGTATTACCCAATCAGCCGCAGTTCGTGAGGTCGAAGTCCGACGTCGCAACGCTAACTCAGTCAGAATCAATCTCTGGGAATTGCTAGAAAGAGGTAATCTTAGCCAGGATATTACCTTAAGGGATGGGGACGAAATTTATATTCCCACTGTAGCTAATGTCGATTTAAATGATAGTCGCCAGTTAGCAGACGCCAGCTTTGCTGCTGAAGAAGCCAAAGCAATTAAGGTGGCAGTTTTTGGAGAAGTCGTCCGTCCAGGTCCCTATGTCGTGACAGGTGCGGCTGCTGGCGCTACCGATGCTGACACTACCCAAGGTGGTAGCAGCAATACTGAACCACCTACCGTCAGCCAAGCAATTCAAGTAGCTGGGGGTATTACCCAATCCTCCGATATTCGCAATATTCAGGTGCGGCGTAGAACCAGAGATGGTAGAGAGAGCGTGATTGGGGTAGATCTTTGGGCACTTTTACAAGAAGGTGACCTCTCCCAAGACGTGATTTTGCAGGAGGGAGATACGATTCAAGTGCCAGAAGCGCAGGCTTTAACTGCTGCTGAGGCAACTGAGTTGGCAGGATCAAGTCTCTCAGCAGGTATTATCAATGTCAATGTAGTTGGGGAAGTAGAAAAAGCAGGTGCTGTTCAAGTACGAGCCAATGCTCCTTTGAATGAAGCACTGTTAGCGGCTGGTGGCTTCGACAACCGTCGTGCTCGTAAAAAGTCTGTAGAGTTGGTTCGTCTTCAACCGAATGGCACGGTGCAAAAACGAGAAATAAAAATTGACTTTACATCTGGAATCAACAATGAAAACAATCCTCCATTGCGTCCTAATGACGTAATTATCGTCCGTCGCTCTGGTTTAACTAGGGTAACAGATACTCTCAGTACAATTGCTAGTCCCATTGGCTCATTCTTCAGCATATTTAACCGAATCATTCCCTAACTAGCAATTTCAGCTCTTGGTTGCTAATGGTGAATAGTTGATTGTGAATTAGCAAGAAAACTACTTAATAATTCACAATCAACTTGACAATTGCCTCACCATTGAAGAGATAAACGCCGACTATTAATTTTTAATAGTAATGGCTCCACTAATTAACTATTAATCATCGTTTTTGATGCCTTTTGGTTTGTAAGTAGAAGCAACATGTAATTCCTTCAATTGCTTGACATCGACAGTAGCCGGAGCGTCAGTAAGTAAACAGCTAGCTTGCTGAGTTTTCGGAAAAGCAATGACATTACGAATCGAATCTTCTCCTGCTAATAACATTACTAGCCTGTCTAAGCCGTAAGCAATTCCACCGTGAGGGGGGGCACCATACTCAAAAGCTTCTAGCAAGAAGCCAAACTTACTATGAGCTTCTTCGGGTGACATGCCAATGGCTTCAAATACCTGCTGCTGAATTTCTGGCTGGTAAATCCTGAGACTACCACCACCAACTTCATAACCGTTATAAACCAAATCGTAGGCTTGGGCTCGTGCCGTTTTCAAGTTCTCTAAATCATCAGGATGGGGAGCTGTAAACGGATGATGGAGTGCCTCTAAGCGCTTTTCATCGGCATTCCATTCAAACATGGGAAAGTCGGTAATCCAAAGCAAATTAATCTTGCTGTGATCAATGAGCTGCAACTCCTGACCAACTACCATACGTAGGCGATCAAGAGTTTTATTAACAACGTTTGCTTCTCCTGCCCCGAAGAGCAACAAATAACCATCCTCTGCCCCCGTTAGTTCTAACAGTGTCTGCTTTTGGGCATCAGATAAATTATCCTTAATCGCTCCAATGGTATCAATTTTACCCCCTGCCTTAACGCGAATATAAGCAATACCTTTAGCACCAGCTTCACTAGCTTCTTTAAATAAGTCACCACCTGGTTTAATCCTGACGTTAGAAATAGCTTGGTTACCACCAGGAATCGGCAAAACCTTGATTACACCACCAGAGGCGACAGCACTAGAAAAGACTTTGAAGCCACAGTCTTTAAGCAAATCGGAGACATTAACTAGTTCTAAACCAAAGCGGGTATCTGGTCTATCAGTACCGTAGCGTTCTACAGACTCAGCATAGGTAAGGCGCTCAAAAGGTTGGGCTAAATCAATACCCTTAACAGCTTTAAAAATGTGACAAACTAACTTCTCATTGAGCTTGAGAATTTCTTCTTGAGACATGAAACTCATTTCCATGTCCAATTGGGTGAATTCTGGCTGTCGATCTGCCCGAAGATCCTCATCCCGGAAACAACGAGCAATCTGGTAGTAACGGTCAAAACCAGAAACCATCAACAATTGCTTAAACAGCTGGGGAGACTGGGGGAGAGCATACCAGTCACCGGGGTTGGCACGAGAGGGAACCAGATAGTCCCTAGCGCCTTCAGGAGTAGAACGAGTCAACACTGGGGTTTCAATTTCGATAAAGCCTTGCTCGTCTTCTAGGAAACGGCGCATTGCTTTAACTACTTGGTGACGCAATTGCAAATTTCCGCTCATGCGATCGCGCCTTAAGTCTAAATAGCGATACTTAAGCCGTAACTCTTCTTTTACCGATTCTGTATCCGCTGTAGACACTTGGAAAGGTAGCTGCTTTTGGACACCGTTAAGTAGCTCTATCTGGTCAGCGTAAACTTCTACTTCCCCAGTGGGCAGTTTAGGATTAAGGGAATCTTCTGGACGCTGACTGACTCTACCGCTAACTTTAACTACATATTCATTACGTAGAGCTTCTGCATCTTGATAAGAACCGGGAGTACGCTGTGGGTCACTAACAATTTGGATAATCCCAGTGCGATCGCGCAAGTCTAAAAAGATCACCCCCCCGTGATCGCGGCGACGGTCTACCCAACCATATAGGGTAACTGTCTCTCCAATATTTTTCGTTCTAAGTTCGCCGCAATAATAGGTTCGCATAGTTGAAGATCA
>JBAUJE010000287.1:0-36294 GCA_049683475.1 Coleofasciculaceae cyanobacterium
ATGAATGAGTCAAATGACTCGCTGTTAGGCTCGGTTGTCTATGCAAGGGGGAGTCGTTCCCCCTCATGTCTTAAAGCCAGAGGCTCCCCGACTCCCCCTTCCGAACCCCGATTTCCGGTGGGTATTAAAAGCTAAAAATTAAGGTCAAATAACCTTCTTCCCCAAAGTTTATCTACCCTGGAAAAGGGAGAGAGCAATCTCACCAGTACTCAAGGCGATCACATGAAGGCGCTGCCCCCTGGGCAATCGCTCTCATCGCTCAATACCAAAAGATATTTATGAAACCTGACAAATCTATTCCTAAGTACAAAAGACGTAAAGTACTGCGTCTAGCTGGACTGGCGGCTGGTGCTTCCATACTACCTGCTGCTTGCCGTTCTGTTAATTCCTCCTCACCAACTGTAGAAGCAACAACTCAATCTGCAAGACCTATCTCTGCACCAACTCCCCTTGCTCAGTCCAATTCAGGTCAAGTTAGTAAAGTCGTGCTGGTACGTACCAGTGACAGGGTAGCAGGAACCAAAAAAGCTATTGACTTGCTGCAACCTAAAGGCATTTCTGGACAAACTGTTTTCCTGAAACCCAACTACAATACAGGCGATCCAGCCCCCGCCGCTACTGATACCGAATTACTAGAGGCCCTAGTACAAGAATTGCAAAATGCTGGTGCGGGACAAATTACCATTGGCGATCGCTCCGGTATGGCAGAAACTCGTCAAGCTATGGAAAGAAAAGGCGTTTTTCAACTAGCAGACAGGTACGGTTTAGAAACCATCGTCTTAAATGAAATGGCGGCCGATCAATGGCAATACTTCTCCGCAGAAGGAACTCATTGGCAGAAAGGTTTTGCCTTTGCTCGTCCCATTCTCGATGCAGGCGCAGTAATTAATACCTGCTGCTTAAAAACTCATCGCTTTGGTGGCCATTTCACCCTTTCTCTGAAAAATACAGTAGGAATGGTTGCCAAGTACGTTCCCGGCGACTCATTTAATTACATGGGAGATTTACACTCCTCTTCTCACCAGCGATTAATGATTGCCGAAATTAATAAACCTTACCAACCTGCCCTAGTACTGTTAGATGGAGTAGAAGCCTTCCTCAACGGTGGCCCAGATACAGGGAAAAAGGCAAACTCTGAGGTAATTCTGGCGGGAACTGATCGGGTAGCAGTCGATGTGGTGGCACTAGGGATTTTACGTTCTTTGGGTACTACTGATAATGTTGCTAGTGGCTCCATTTGGGACTTAGAACAAATTCAACGAGCAGTGCAACTAGGTTTAGGTGCTAGTAGTCCTGAACAAATCGAATTGGTTACAGCCGATGGTGCTAGTCAGAAAATGGCAGATGAGATTCGTAAGTTAATTACCGCCTAGGGAAAGAGGGGGACAAGGAGGATATTTTTAATACCTCATCTTTGATATAGATGGGGTAAATTTGGCATGGTTAAAAAAGGGATGTTATGCTATATGGCTGAGCTTATAAGTCTTTCTGAAAAGTCTGTTTGAAAAGACAGTCAAATACTGCATCGCTCTGGAAACAGGAATACATCTCAAGAATTTTCTACCGTGAGATAATTTTTGCTATTCCTGAAGGAAAGGCTGTTTGAGCTGATTCTATGGTAAGGATTAACTGAACTCTTGAGGCGCGCAAAAGAGTAGCGAAACTTTATCTACGGTTCGCGATGGTTAATATTTTCCAGGAAAATCCTGACCTATTGGTTAGGAGCAGAATGTTGGGTGTAACTACATTATTAGCAGAAATAAATGATAGAACAAATAGTAAAAACTTCTAGCCAAAGTGTTCGTCCCTATACAATTAAGCCTGGAGACACACTTTTAGGTATTGCTCGACAGGAACTAGGGGATGCCAAACGCTGGGTAGAAATTAAAAAGGAAGATGGCAGTACTTTTACTGAAGCTGAGGCTGGTTTAATACAGATAGGTCAAATCATTTATTTGCCTATAACTTTTCGCCCTTACACAATTCAATCAGGGGATACACTGTTAGCCATTGCTGAAAGGGAATTGGGTGAGGCTAAACGCTGGGTAGAAATCAAAAAAGAAGATGGCAGTACTTTTAGTGAAGCTGAGGCTAGTCTAATACAGATAGGTCAAATCATTTATTTGCCTGATGCTGAAAATACAGTTGAAAGTCCTTTTGATTTGGAGCGTATTTTTGTTATTGTACCCTCTCATCTCAAGTCATACGCTAATAAGTCAATTCCCCTAATTATAGCTGAAGCTAAGCAGAATGAGGTTGAAGATATAGCACATATTGCTTATATTATAGCTACTGCCGAGCATGAGTCTCATCTAGGTCGCTGGATGGAAGAATTAGCAGATGGTTCTCAATACGAAGGAAGAAAAGATTTAGGGAATATCCGTCGGGGAGATGGGCGACTGTTTAAGGGACGTGGTTATGTGCAGATTACAGGGCGTTCTAATTATCAGTTATGGTCAGATAGTCTGGGTATTGACTTAGTAGCTAATCCCAAAAGAGCGGCAGAACCTGAGATAGCTGCCAAGATATTGGTGCAGGGGATGCGTGATGGTAGTTTTACGGGTGTTAAACTCAGCAATTACATTAATACGGCGAAGCGGGATTTTAAGAATGCCAGACGTGTTATTAATGGTTTGGATCAGGCGAGTAAGATTGCTAGGACTGCTGAGGGATATTTGAAGGTTTTGGGTTAAGTTTTTTGTAGGGGTAAAATTTTTGAAGCTTCTCCCTCATGCATTTGGTTTGAGGGAGATATTAATTATCAATGGATAATGGATAATTGACAATTGATATAGCGCTACGCGCTAGGGAACAGGCAACAGGCAATAGGCAACAGTAAGCTGTGGCTGAGTTTGAGAGTATAGAAATGTCCTAACATTAACGCGTGGTGCTATAATTGTTTAATCTTCATGAGTAGACTTAGCATGTTACCTATCTACCAACTCCCGCAGCTTTTGCCGTAACTGCTGCACATTTGGTCGAAGAGCACCGTAACGCCAACCCACATAAGCCTGAGAAATCTCCTCAACTACCTCTGCCACAGTTTGAGACTGATGTTCCCGCATTCTGCTAGCGTACTCCAAAGGTGTCTGAGCTGGATGCTTCACATATCCCTGAGTTGCCAATATTTTTAGCATTTGCTGGTACAAACCCTCCATTGGTGGTAGTTTTGCCACCCAGCGACGGTAACGCCAACCTTTCCACTGCTTGAAAGTTAACCAACCCAAAAACCCGAATGCGATCGCACCAATTAAACCACTAAATAAACCCAACCAGCTGCTAGAGAAAATTGCCCATAGTCGGACGATAACTTTAACTAAAGAACCAATAACTCGATTCCAGACTTCACCCAACCAGTTAGTTAAGGGTGCGGGTAGCCAACCTGCTACCCACTGCCAAATTTGGCGCAAGACACCAAAGGTTTGAGCATCTTCAATGGAGGGAGGAATCAATTCATGACCGGGAATAGGGTCAAAGGTGAACCAACCATGATCTGGAAAATATACCTCAGTCATGGCATAGGCATCAGTGTTACGGACAACATATAAACCCGTAAAAGGGTTAAACTCCCCTGCACCAAAACCAACGACTAGCCGCGCCGGAATGCCGATGGAGCGCAGCATAATAGTTAAAGTTGTCGAGAAGTGGTCTGGGTAACCTCCGTCGTGCCTGAAAAGAAAAGCTTCTACTAGGTCTTCGTCCTCTTTTAAGAAAGGTAAATCTAGAGGGTTTTGGGGAATTCTATAATTCTGTTTAAGAGCTTGAGTTAGATACAGTGCTTTTTCGTAGTTAGAGGTAACTGGTTTGGGCGACTTGGCTAACAACTCCTCTGTACGTTGTCTAACTCGCTGGGCAATTTGGGGAGGGACTTGTAGATGGTAATTTCTGACAGACTTGGGGTAATCCTCACCTGCTTGTCTTAACTGGGTGCGATCGCGGTAGGGTACTTCTGAAATTGCGGTATAAGTTAACCCCTCCAATAAGCCAAGAGGCGATCGCAAACTCCCCTCGGCATCCATCGCTATTTCCCGCGTAGGAAAATAAAGCCGCTTGGGATAGGAAAGAGCAGGAATAATATTGGGCAGTTCCGATACTGCTGTATAACTTTGAATAATCTCTCTCGTTTTACCTTCTAGAGGGGGTATCCCGAGGATAAACTGATAAGACCATGATGGTCTAGTCACCTCTATCAAATCATTTTCGCGGGACATCTCCCATCCCTGACCAGTGTAGCGGTCAAAGGCTTGCACCCGCCAAAACCCTGGTGCCTGTGAGCGTACCCGCAATACTATCTTGGGTTTAAGTTCTCCCCGCAGGTTTTGGTTAATCTTGCTACCAAAGCCAGAGTAAAAAGTGTCATCTAGTTCCCCTGGACCTGTAGTCTTATTTTTGCCGTCTTCTCCAGTACCACCGCCTTGTTGACCTTCGCGCCCATAACCAGGGTTGACAATACCACGATTATCTGAATCAAAATTACGATTTCCTAAATCGACCGGGGAACTGACAGGGAAAGTTTGTAATTGGTAGCCAGGGAAGCGAGGCATCAGGGCAAAAATCGCCAAACCCAGACCTAAAGTTAGCAGCAGGAATAGACTGAGACGACCCAGAGAAAGAGGTGAGGAGTGAGGATTTCTTTGTGGGGATTTTCGAGTTTTTGGCTGGCTAACTATACCCAAGCGGGACTGGTAGTCGAGGACAAGAACAGGCAGGGCGATCGCTAAAAAGACTAGCAGAAAAGGGGCGAAGGTTATAGTTTGACTTAGGGTGCCAGCAACACCCAAAAGAATCAGCCCAATCACCATTGAGTAGCCTAAGTCCTTACGGCGTGGCAAGTCAAAACTGTGGAGAACTTGCACCTGGATCAATAACTGGGCTAGAACTAGGCGTGTATCGTTAAGCTGGGCAAATAAATTGCCAAAGAATGCCCCCATCGCCAGCAACATACCAATTGCCAGCAAGAACTTAACTGCGACATTGTGATCGCGTCGTCGATACCAACTCCAAGTTGCCCCAGCTAGACTCAAAGGCGCAGCCCAAAAGCTCATCTGGGTTCCGGCAGCAACATCTGTGGCGATAATACCAATAATCACCAGCCCCTGTACTAGCACCCGCAGCCCAATCGAGTTCTCTACCTGATTAGGTTTTTTCGACTCTTGGCGCTGCCATAATTTACTCCAAGGGGGTAGAGCCCTAGTTGTTGCCTGTTTTTGACCGTTAGTCATTAGACTTCTTGCATAAGTCGGTTTTGCAGATCACGACCGCAGTACACCCCCTAACTGGAAAAAGAGAGCCATAAAACCCTGCATTTGCAAGAGGTCTATCCTGTATGGGTCATTAGTCATTGGTTGCTCTGCCCTAAGGACAAATAACTTTTGACCAATTTACATTGTCGGGCAGATGGAGAAAATTAGAGGTGTCTGTTCTGATTCATAGAACCGTATCTCCAAAGGATAAATTTGGTTGGGCTGAAGGTCGAAAGATTCGACACTCAGATAACCTGGGTAAACACGTTCTGATTTAGCTGATGCCTGGGGTGTCTGTAAGGTCAAGCTACCGCCGCGAGGCAAACGACTAGTCACACGCAGCTTGGGTACTCCTGCTTGCGTCTGATATTCGGCTTGCACGGTTACTACACCTACAGATGTTTGCCATTGTCTCTCCACTAGTGTTTGAGTGGGAGAAACTGGCAGGGTCAGATTACTGATAATCTCCTGTGCAGCTAACAGGGCCATCGTCATTTGTTGCTCGGTTGCAGCAGCTTCGTAAGATGGAAATTGAGGTTTTTTACCTTGATCATCCGTGCCGTCACGAGGAAATCCTAGCAGCACTATTCCAGCTTGTCGGTTCAGAAATTGAAACTGTTCTGGAGATAGTTGAGGAAACAAATTTTCTACCGCCTTGAGCAGTTGTACACCTGCCTGACGTGTAGAAGATGCTGCCTCGGCGCAGGCTTGTAGCAGTTGCATGAGAACATTTTCTGGCATGGGGACAGGTAGAGAGAGGTCATCTAACTGCGGCATCCACATGCGACTTTTCGGAACCTGAGCATCTACTCTGTCGTCAGGAAAGTCAGATTCGTACTCAGAAATTTCAGTCTCCCAGGGAAAAAGTGGGGGGTGACGTTCAATTTCGTCGTGCAGTCGGCGTTTCAGTAGTTCTTGGAAGCGATTTTGTAAGACCGGCATTTCTCCGAGGTTAAAGTTGATTCTTTCATCAAGTTCTCTATCCTCGTCCGCCAGCAGACTTGGGGAACCCATACTTTTCATATCTTGAGCTGTTTGGCCAGTGTTAAGGTTTGCAATGTTCACTTCTTCAAAATCAAGTGGGTCTATCTGCTCCAATTCAAAATCCGCTGCCGTTGGTTCACTTGTATTGACAGCGCCTTGTGCCTGTCTATGAGCCGTTGGTGAGGCAGCGGGAACGGACTCTTGTAGTAGCCAGTCGATTAAGCGGCTATAAAGGGTGTCCGAGTTGTTATCCATTTCACTATTCATCTGAGGATGCACCTGATCCGGATACTGAACGATTGCGAATATTCCAAGCTTTTTCGAGCAATTTAAACCAACGTTTCTCAACCTGGGTTACCGTGCAACTTAAAGCCTGGGCTATTTCAGCAGTTGAGCTACCTTCTTGCTTGAGTTCTAGTAAAACTCTTTCCTGAGAGCCAATTTTATGCTGAAAAATTTCCCACTCTTGGGGAGTCAGACCTAGATTACGCTCTAAATCAGCTTCTAGCCACTGGTGAACTAGTTCCCAGCGGTGAGAAAGAGCAAACCTAATTAAATGATATTTAAAACGTTGCTGTAGGTAATCCCTTTGCCTAGGAGTTATGCCTAAAATTCCCTCAATTTCGCTGGTAGGCAAGTCTTGCAGGCGCAAGGTGAAGTAGTCTGCACAATCACTTTGCTGACGTTCTTCTAAATAAGCAAATAGCTCGTCAATTACCTTTTCTCGCAGGTTGGCTTCTAAAGGTTCTGGTTCAGATGCTACCATTACCTCTCGCACCTGCTGTGTAGCTGTATCGTTCCAGCTAGAGTCAGACTCTGGAGAGCCCCCTTCAGCAGCGGTGTCCATATCAACTGAGGTTTCAGGAGGTTGCTGTTGAGAAAAGGTTTGAGCTCGTAAGATAATTAATTGCTGAGAGCGGCGACCTGGTAAGGGAATACGTCGCTTGCCATAACGCTCGGTAAAAGCAGTGTATTCTGCCAATTCTAGAACTGAGCGAGGACGATAATCTTCGGGAGCTGAGTTCTCCCGTCGAAAGGCATTTAAGGATTCTACATAGAATCCTTGTAGGAAATCTTCGATCAGAGTTAGCCTAGCTTGGTAGCTAGCGGGTGTTTGAGAAGGGGTAATATAGCGATAAACAATTGCAGAGAGTGTACTCTGAAGTTCTACTCGCCCTCCCTGTGAACCTAGTTTGTAGTAGTTTAGGCATTGCTTAAGACGATGGTTTGCCAAAGTCTTCGCCCAGTTCTCAACTTCTCCAGAAGATTGAATACGATTGCTTTCTGTACATATTCTTGTCACTTCATCTGCTAAACGCGCTGCTACGTCACGACAGTTTTGCTCGGAAGCACGGGTAGACTGCCGAAACTCCTTATATAGCATTTGAAATATAAGTTCAGAAATTGCCTCCACGCCTTGGCAGACTTCCCTCATAATTTTCATTAGTTAACAAAGACCCTAACATACAAGCACAACTAAAGATTTGCTCTGGGTTTAGACTCAAGTTGTCCCCCTAACCAATTCCCATGGATTTACAACAACAAATTCAACTCCTTATTGATAATGCCCCGCAAGATGGGAAGACACCCAAAGTAGTTGAGGCGATCGCACCAGTGCTAAAACTTCTTGCTAGTCAGCTACAACATTGGGAATATTATGTTCTGCAAACCCTTGATCAGGGCTGGGTGTTGACGGTTTTGAGTAATCGTAATCAACCGGAGCTAGAGAAAAATGTCATTTATGCTTTTCCTACTCTTAAAGATGCCGCCGATTTTCAGTCGGTTGCAGATCCTCAAATTATGGCAATGCCTGTACCCGTCACTCATATTCTGTTTCAGATGTTGGCTCTCGATACAGTTACCAGCATAGTTTTCTTTGATACACCAGGTAATCTAGCTACTGGCACAGAGGTGCGTCGAGATGAGCTACAACATTTGCTAAAGACGCAAATGCAACAATCTATCTCGACACCCAGCTCATATCCTAGCAACCTACCACACGATCTTGCTTAGGTTGACTTTAGAGCCCAGTCTTTGGGCTTAGAGGGTTCAAAGCCATGAAGGGCATAAGGCAAATGGTGGGGAATAGTCTGGTGTTGGATTTTTTCTAGAAGAGCGACCTAGTTGACTTCCTGTCCTCCGATAGAACTCTAGGTCAAGTTTTGTTTGGCTGATTATTTAGGGTAACTTAAAAAATCAAACTTCTAACATTATAAACTTTACGTGATCGTGATGACAAATTTACTTGGTTGGCTATGGGTCAATACTCTGACTCTCAACTAGTTTCTCGCTAGTGGCAGCTAAAACCAGGCAAATTTGAATTTCTTCTTGAGTGTCTTCTAGTACATACGGCTGAGAACATAATCAGCTAGCTCAACCAGTGCCTTAGCAGAATCTGAAGGTTTGAGCGAGCTTAGATTTTGTACAGCGCATTGTGCATGCTGAGCCGCCAGTTCACGAGAAAGCTCAATACCTTTACTTTCTCTGACAAGGCTAAGGGCGTGATCAATATCTTCGGGTTGAGCAAACTCTCGCTCAATTAGCACTTCTAGATAAGGTTTTTCTTGCAAGGCGTACAAAACTGGTGCGGTAAGATGACCGCTAATTAAATCAGAGCCAGTGGGTTTACCTAAAGTTTCGGTTGAAGCTGTGAAGTCGAAAATATCATCTACGATCTGGAAAGCCAAGCCGATATGATGACCATAAAGATATAAAGAAGTTGCTAAATCAGGGGACACACCACTTAATAGCCCTGCTGCCTTAGAGCTATTAGCAATTAAAGAAGCAGTTTTTTTATAGGTCTTTTCTAGATAAGCATCAATAGTGATGGTGGTGTCAAACCGAGTCAATCCTTGCTGAATTTCCCCTTCTGCCATGTCCTTAATTACTTCTGAAAGCAGCTTGACTACCTCTAAGTTGTCAAGGTTCGCTAGATACCAAGCAGACTGACCGAATAAAAAGTCTCCTGCTAGTACGGCGATACGGTTGTTGAATAGGCTATTGACGGTAGGTACTTTACGGCGTATCTCTGCTTCGTCTACCACATCATCGTGTACCAGAGAAGCCGTGTGAATCATCTCTGTGATTTCCGCTAGACGGCGGTGACGGGGGGTAATGTCAGAATCGAGCATGGTTGCTCGCGAAATTAGAAAGACAATTGCTGGTCTTACCCTTTTTCCCCCAGCCCCAAACAAATGTTCCGCTGCGGCATAAAGTATGGGGTGACGGACACCCACAAGGTTCTTCAAGTTCTCTGTCAAGAGAGACAGATCTGCTTCTACAGGTGAAAAAAGGGAGGTCACTGAGGTCATGAATCAGGCGACTCAGAAGTTCGGTTACGAAAGTTTACATATGTCTTCTTAATTCTAAGCGAAGCATCCCTCAGAGGAAAGTTTTGTTTTACTAACTACTGGCAAGTCAGGTCAAGAGACTAATTGTATCGACTTGTTAAGTAGATTAAAAAAAATGGTGTAAATCCCTTGGGGTCTTGTGTTAATCTAAATTATAGAGGGGTTCAAAAAGATTCAAAGATTTATTGATTCCAACTTAGTGGTGGTGGATAATTATTAAGATCCCTACGCACTGAATTTCAAGGTGCATTAACGGGCATAGTTTTAGGTCTAGCGCTTTTCTTTGACGCCTCATTTCTCGGTATAGCTACTGAGCAGCGTTGTGTCTGTAGACGCAATCAAGCAAATCTCAGCCTAGTCGCGTACTTGGCTGATTCAGTCCTTGCTGATCAGCAGATGGTTAACCCTAAGTAGTAGGGAAGCGAGGGATAAGAACCGTAAATATCCCTAAAGTCTTTAATTGAACAGCGTTTAAAGCCTTTGATAGGTTTAATCATGCTGTTGGAAAAACCAGCATCAGACAATCACCTCTATCCACGCCTGGTCATAACTCCTATGATTCAAAACCATACAGCTCTAATTATTCCACTCCTAGCAACTGGTTATTTGTTAGGTATTTATTTGTTATTAACTTTCGCAGAGAGAACAATCAAGAGTCCCCATTACCTTGCCACGTCTTGGCGAGAAACTTATACCAATTATCTGCCTACAGAACAGACTCGACAGAGAGACAGTTTGAGGGACTGGGTCATCGGGTCTAGCGGATTAGCGAGTCAGGGAGAGCAGTCTAGCTTAATAGCAGAGGAATCACCGACCACAACAGTTGCATCCCCACCCGCGAGAGTACAGAGACAACCGACAGAAGCTAGTGCAACAATTTATCAAAGATAGTTGCTCCAATCAAAACCAATGAAATAAGCAAGTAGCGTATCCTAAAGTAACTTCCCTAGCTTCAGGCAAAGGAGGAAGACTAATATAGCACATCTCGAACTAGATTTTATAGTAGTTATAGTCGTATGGAAGGATTGGGTCGCACTGGCAACTGAATTTTTTCAACAACCGGGGTACAACCTAGCCATTGAACAGAAAGTTGGGCGAATTGCTCAGGGCAACCGCTAACACAAAAGCGAGTTGGTAAGGGGGGCAGGGTATTCCTCAATCCAATTAGGTCTAGCTCTTGGCTAGCAGCAGCAACTACGTGTAAGGCAGGATCAACTAAGCTAACTGTGGGTGGCAGTATTTCTCTAAGTACTGGTTCGAGATGGGGATAATGGGTACAGCCATAGATGAGGGTATCAATTCCTTGCTCTAGCAAAGGTTCCAAGTATTGTCTTGCAACTTCCACGGTATACGGGTCATGTAGACGATTTTGTTCTATCAACGGTACAAATTCTGGACAGCCGACTTGCCAAACTTGGGCAGTCGGCTCAACTTCTAAGATGGCACGTCGATAAGCGTTACTAGCCGCAGTTGCTGGGGTCGCAACTACTCCTAACCGACTACCTTTGGCAACTGCTGCGCGAGCCCCCGGCAAAATCAGTCCGAGAATTGGCAGATTAAACTCCTTACGCAAGGCTTCAAGGGCTAGAGCATCACTGGTGTTACAAGCCATGACAATCATTTTGACATCTTGCTGAACCATCCAGCTAACAATCTCAAAGCAGAACTGTAAAATTTCATTGGCAGAGCGCATACCGTAAGGTAATCTTGCTGTGTCAGCGAAGTAGAGAACTGATTCATGAGGTAGCTGTCGGTAGAGTTCCCTCAAAACCGTAAGACCTCCTACACCGCTATCAAAAACACCAATGCGACTTCTTTGCCGTTGCAGTCTGGAGGTAAAGGCAGATTGCTTCCTTGGTTGGAAAGGGGACGATTTGCCCGAATAGGAGTCAGAGCTGTTGTGCCTAGGAAATTCACTAGGATAGGAGTCAGAAAAGTTGGACACCAATGTTTACTAAGGGATTGAGGATTTATATATTCTATTGCCTGGGACTGGTTAGAGTAAGCGGAGTTCGCTAAATTATTGAAACTGTACTCTCGTTAGAGAAATTTTCCCGTCTTTTCTTCCAGTAGTAGTATCGTCCTTGAGTCAGTCCCAAGCACTAAGGACTTCACATCTTGCCCCATCAGACCAAAAAGTTGATAGCTAGTTGGAGATAATTCCCCAATCCTTGTTTCATTGTTTGGTTGAGCAAGTACGCCTGACTGCTTATCTAAAGTTGAGGCATCAGCTCCCCTAGGCCAGAGGACAATACCTCCGGCATCACTGAAAGATGCCAGCCAATCTGGACTCTCCCTATCTACATCCATCCTGATCCGCACAACTGGTAGTGAAGCTTCTCGGTCTTGGGAAAATTGGATTTGGCTAACACCATAGCGATTTAAGCGCAAATCTCTTTCTGCTAAACCTCTAGAAAGAGTTGCACCAACGACTTCTATATCAATGCGGCGACGATTGCGACTTCTTTCTACCTCGATATTTTCCGGTTTCCCACCCCTGGTACGAATATAAAATCCGTCTCTTGTCACCAGAAAACTATCTAGATAGAGTCTGGAAGTAGATACTGGATTACTCTCCCTTAGCTGGCGTGACTGGCTACTGGGATAATTATCTTCTTGAGAGTTGGATAATCTACTCGACGGTGATGGAGCAGACGAAGCCCCAATGCGTTGTGGCGTTGGTAATTGCACTGTCCACTGATTCGTAGAGAGTCCTCGAAATTTTACCTGCTGAGGGTTCAAAGTGTAGCCCGGTGCTAATTCAATCACAATTCGAGTTGTTTGGCTGTTGAATTGTCCAATTCTCAGTTCTCGGATTGAACCTCCCACTCGCTGATTAGCCGTTGGTCGTCCCAAATCAATTCCTGGCAAATCAATTACCAAACGCGTCGGGTTGAATATCAGCTCAGCCTTCGGTTGAACTCCTCGATCTGTGGTGAATTCTAGCCGATTTTGAGAACGATCAAAGCTCCAATATAAACGAGCCTCAGCAGGCAAGGAAGAAAAAATAACACTCAAAAAACTTGAGAGTAGCAGTAGCCAGCGAAATTTCACAATTATTGCTCCTGTTGCAAGCGCTCTTCTGTTTGAGTAGTTTCTGAATCTTTATCCTGAAACACCAACCTCAACAAGGGAGGTGCAATAAAGGTAGTCAAGATAACCATCATAATAATTGCGGCCTCAGTAGCTTCTGAGAGGGCTCCGCTCGCAGCACCGACACCAGCAAAGACTAGTCCCACTTCACCTCTAGGAATCATGCCAACACCAATTGCCAAACGGTTTATTCCAGGTTGACCAAAAACAGTGAAGCCCGTAATTACCTTACCGATAATCGCCACCACAATCAGGAAGATTGCTAGAACTAGACCCTCACGATTACTAGGAACCGCCGGATTAAGAACACCTAAGTCAGTTTTAGCACCTACAACTACAAAGAAAATTGGTGTCAGAACATCGGCAATTGGTATAACAGATTCTTCTAATTCCCGGCGCTTTTCTGTCTCGGCTAATATTAATCCAGCTGCAAATGCTCCTAAAATTGCTTCTAAGCCAATGGCAGCTGCCACGTAGGATAAGACAAGGGCAAAAATTAAACCAGTAACAAGAACCTGACCACGAGTTTTCATTTCGTTGACCAAGCTGACAAAGTAAGGTCCGAGGAAGCGCCCTAGCAAAATTGAGCCAACTAAGAAGACACCAGCGCTAATGATTAGGTAGATGACGTTGGTAATGATGATTTCACCAGTTTTAGCCAGACTGGCAACAACTGCTAAGACGATAATACCCAAAACATCATCGAGAACAGCCGCACCAATAATAATTTGACCTTCTTTGGAACTGAGACGACCGATTTCTGCTAGTACCTTAGCCGTAATGCCAATACTCGTGGCAGTTAAGGCAGCACCGGCAAAGATAGCAGGAACGGCTGGTATGTTAAATAAGTAAGCTAAACCAGCAGTACCAGCAGCAAAAGGTGCTACAACACCAACTAAAGCTACGACTGCTGCTTGAGGACCAACCCGGATTAGTTCTTGTAAATCGGACTCTAATCCGATTTCAAATAACAAGATCACAACTCCGAGTTCTGCTAAGACGGAAATAACCTCACTCTCAGACTGAAATACTGAGCTGGCTGCCTCTGGGGTTAAACCAGCAGTACTTTCAAGAAAGTTTATGATCAGGGAGCTGCTGTCGGCTCCCCCTTCTGGGAAAACCAGTAAATTCAGGGCAGAGACACCCACCACAACACCACCGACTAGTTCACCAAGGACTGGCGGTAAGTTAATGCGAGAGCAAATTTCTCCTCCTAGTTTGCTAGCGAAGTAAATCACCACTAAACTCAGCAGTACTCCCGCCAAAATTAATGAACTGTTTTCGGCTCCGGTTTCTTCTGCTTCTGCTGCGGCAGCTAACAGGGTTTGATGACTAAAAAAGTAGGAGAGCGAATTGATAGGGGTGAATATACTCACCCAGGCAGTTGCATCAGCCATTAGTTACAAAGAAATCGTTCTTTCTACTCTACAAGCTTCTTAATAACATCAAGCTGTTCTCTGATTGATTCAGCTTTATGTTATTCTCCATACAAAAAAAGTTTTTACTATTGATCCTGAACAACTCGTTCTGACAAAACACTTGGGTCAAACACTTCAACATACCATATTGCTTAACATGCTTCAAAGTAAGTTTGTAAATCATAAAATTTATGTAAATGAGCTGTGAAAAAGAAAACAAATGGTAGCTCAGTTACTAAAACTGTAACGACTGAAAGTTTAGACACACTACTATGCCACAGTAGAACCCGACCGCAGCCCCGCTAGCTCTAGGTACAGAGTTGTACTGCCGATTTAAGTGAGGAGAATCTATGGATCAACTACCTTAGCCCATAGAAGCGAGAGACAAGGTATCGAGCCGGTTAATCAGATGAATCTAGCTCTTCTATCTTCAAGTAACAAACGAATTAATCAAGGGTTTCAGACTCTCCCTTTACTGGTGAGTATCATGGCTTTTTTCTTGGCAAATCCTGTCCTTGCCCAAGATAAAGTATTGAAAACTCTTACAGTTATTGGTCGGGGTGTGACAACAATTTCTACCACGGCGGCTGAGGTGCAGCTAGGTGTTGAGGTTCAAGGCAAAACTGCCACGGAGGTTCAACAAGAAGTCGCACGTCGCTCTGTTACAGTGGTAGATTTGCTGCGCTCCCGAAACGTAGAAAATTTACAAACTACTGGCATTCAGCTCAACCCAATCTACACTAGAGATAGTGATATGCAACGAATCACTAGCTACTCTGGTAGTAACCTAGTCAGCTTTCAAGCTCCTACTGAACAAACTGGTAGGCTCTTAGACGAGGCTGTTCAAGCGGGAGCAACTCGGATTGACAGTGTTAGGTTCACTGCCTCTGACCAAGCTATCTCCCAGGCCCAAAGGCAAGCTTTACGTCAAGCGACAAAAGATGCCCAAGAGCAGGCCGATACAGTCCTAAGCGCATTGAATCTTACCCGCAAAGAAGTTGTTGGTATCGCTATCAATGGTGCTACTGAACCTCCTTCCATGCCGTTGTTAGAGAATCGAACACTGGCAAGTAAGACAGCAAATCTGACAACTCCTTTAGTTAATGAAGAGCAAGAGGTTCAGGCATCAGTCACACTGCAAATTAGCTACTAATGGGTAATGAGACTAGAGATTGGTTATTACTTTCTTCAGAACTCTGAATCATCGTAGCTACCGACTGCATCCGGATCTGTGTCACGTTTGGAACCTAACAAATCAAGACGTTCTACCTTAATGATTGGCTTCGAGCGGCTTGCTCCTGTGGTGCGATCGCTCCATGTTTCAATTTTCAAGGTGCCTTTAATACCAATTAAACTGCCCTTACGTACATAGTTAGCTGCTACTTCTGCTGTCTTACCCCACATTTCTAAATTGAACCAGTCTGGCTGGTCACTGTTGCGGCTGCGACGTCTCACTGCTAAGGTCAGCTTACAAATAACAGATCCCGACTCAAAATATTTTACATCTGGGTCTGTACCAACCCGACCAACTAAGTTAACAACATTGAGGCTCATTTTCTTAGTACATTTGTACTTTTACTGACTAAGTTTACTTTAGCGGATCGGGGTAAGACAAAACAAGCATTAAATTGTAACTGAGCCAATAAAACTTTAACTCTCATTAATGAATATATTTAACTTAACTTTCTCCGGAGAAGGAAGTAAATTAGCGGAATGATACTCTTAGCTTTGTTTTCGAGGATTTACACTAATGAAGAACTCTACCTTACTAGACGAACTATAGAAAACGTAATAGAATCCACATCGGTTACAGTTACATTTCGGCTAAATTTCCTTTATATACAGCACTATTTAACTTTGGGGGCGTAGACACGAGTGGGTTTTTTAAGTCGCTTTTCTTTATCAAGGGACATGGGTATAGATCTAGGTACAGCTAATACTTTAGTCTACGTATCTGGCAAAGGCATTGTCCTTCAAGAACCATCAGTTGTCGCTATCGACCAAGACTTGAAGATGCCATTAGCCGTGGGTGAGGATGCGAAGAAAATGCTGGGCAGAACCCCTGGTAACGTGGTTGCCCTTCGTCCCCTACGCGATGGTGTAATCGCCGATTTTGATACTGCTGAATTGATGTTGAAGCACTTTATTCGACGAGTGCATGAGGGCAGAACACTAGTTTCCCCTCGAATCGTCATTGGCATTCCCAGTGGTGTTACTGGTGTTGAACGACGGGCTGTTATGGAAGCAGCTTCTCAGGCTGGTGCAAGAGATGTCTATCTAATTGACGAGCCAGTGGCTGCGGCAATTGGTGCTGGTTTACCTGTAGCAGAGCCAACAGGTAATATGATCATTGATATAGGCGGTGGTACCACGGAAGTCGCTGTACTCAGCTTACAGGGAACGGTTCTCAGTGAATCAGTGCGTATTGCAGGAGATGAACTGAATGACTCCATCACCCAGTACATGAAAAAAGTGCATAACCTGGTAATCGGAGAACGCACCTCTGAAGAAATAAAAATTCAGATTGGTTCAGCATACCCAACCCATGAAGATGACGATGCGGCGTTGGAGGTACGGGGCTTGCACTTGCTATCTGGTTTGCCCAGGACAGTTACGATCAAAGGCCCGGAAATCCGCGAAAGTATGTCAGAACCGTTATCAGTGATTGTTGATGCAGTCAAACGTACTCTAGAAAGGACTCCCCCTGAGCTAGCCGCCGACATCATTGACCGGGGGATAATGCTAGCAGGTGGAGGTGCTCTATTAAAAGGTCTTGATACTCTGATTAGCCACGAAACTGGCATTGTTACTCATGTTGCAGCCGATCCCCTGAGCTGTGTTGTTCTCGGAACAGGCCGTGTCCTAGAAAACTTCAAACAGTTGGAACGGGTTTTCTCCGGTCGTAGCCGTCATTTGTAAGTAATAGGTAAAAAAGTACTAGTCTTGGTTGGTATCGTTATTAGTCGAAAGGGCTGTTTAACTGTGCTGTCGTTCCTCACGTTTGAATTAAAAGCTGACCTTTGATAAGCAACTCATGTATATATTACGTCGCTGGTGGGATCGACATGGGGTAGCCATTGTACTAGGGGGACTAACTATAAGTACCGCCTGGTTGCTGCGTCAAACAAATGCTTCAGTTGTCTTTGAGGCTTACCAGTTGTTGAGCAGTCCATTTCAATCAATACCGATGCCAGAGGAACACCTTAAAGAGGCACGAGTACTGGAACTGCAAGAACAACTGGTTGAACTACAAAGTCAAAACCAAAAGCTAAAGGAACTTTTGGGCTATGTAGAAACCCAGAAATCTGAAGGAATTACAGCTCCTATTGTGGGACGCTCTGCCGATCACTGGTGGCAACAGGTAACTTTGGGGCGAGGTAGTAAAGATGGCATTAAGGCAGGCTTTGTTGCCATGGGAGCGGGTGGTTTGGTAGGTAGGGTCGTAGATGTGACACCCAATACCAGCCGTGTTCTGCTAATTAGCGACTCTACTAGTCGAGTAGGCGCTGTAATTAGCCGCAGCCGCAGTATGGGCTTCATTAGAGGACAAGGCTCCAATCGAGCAGTGATGGAGTTTTTTGACAAAGTGCCAGATGTTCGCCGTGGTGATGTTGTTTCTGTCTCAGCCGTCAGCCCACTTTTTCCACCTGGTTTACCTCTAGGAAGGGTAGAGTCGGTAAATCTAGATAAAAGTCCTGCCCCGGAAGCAGTTATTGAGTTAACATCACCAATTAATTATCTAGAGTGGGTAATGGTTTACCCCGGAAAAAAATAATGATATCGATTAGTTTTTAGTTGAGATGAGCTAAATGGAGAACTAAACCCTTGAATATTATTTCTCAGTCTCCACACTGGTTTCGTCAAACTATTGACTGGACAGTGACAGCTGTCTCAGTAATTCTCTGCCTAATGGTTTTACCAACACGTTTACAGGGAATGGAATTACTGGGAATTGCCCCAAACTGGTTGTTGATTTGGGTTGTGGCCTGGAGTGTCAAACGCACAGCTTTTCAGGGTGCACTGGCAGGTTTGGCACTAGGGCTAATTCAAGATGGCATGACATCTCCTGATCCCAGCCATATTTGGAGCCTAGCCTTTGTAGGAATTTTGACGGCGAGGATTCAAAAACAGCGCTATATTCAGGAAGATTTCATTTCTGTGGCTCTCATCGTTTTTGGCATGGCAGTTGTGGGAGAGACAGTGACGGCAATTCAGTATAGTTTTATGGGAGAGCGCAACCTAGCCGAAATTTGGACTGACCATCAACGTATTGCCCTCTCTTCTGCCATTCTCAGTAGCCTCTGGGCACCAGTTGTTTACTATCCTCTCAACCGTTGGTGGGAGCAGGTGAAATCTATGGAACAATCTTAAGTAAACTACCTGCACTGAGGCGATCGCTTTCAGTTTAGGCTTCCAACTTTATGATAAAATCTGCGAAACATCCTTATTTTTGCTCGTTTCTACCCTCTTTCATCTTGGCTAATAGATAATGGGTAGCCGTGAGCAGGTCAGTTTGGGTGGAAGTCGGCTGGAATTGCTTGAGATGTAAGTAAGAACGAATGCCACAGGTAAGAGCAATAGTTGGGATTGAAAGAGCTTTTCCTGCTATTATGTCCGCTTCCGTGTCACCTACCATCCAAGCTGATGAGGAAGCCCCAGACAAGCCTGATTGTTCCTTGATGGCTAGTCTAAGCAGTTCTGTCTTTTGGTGAGCATAGTTTTTATAAGCAGCATGACCTTCCGTTGTGCCGTAAATACCGCTAAATAAGCGAGTCAAACCATAGTTTCTCAAAATTTGTCTAGCTTGTGACTGACAGCGTAATGTTACTAATACTAGTCGAACACACTGAGAGTGTAGCAAAGCCAACGCCCAACTAACTCCAGGTTGCAGCCGATCTTTCTCTAAGAGAACCGGTTGATTAACCGTTTCAAGTACACACTTTAAAAAGAAATCTATTTGCTCTCCCTGTAAACCTGAACGCATCGCAATTTCTACATCAGGTACGCGAGTCTGCTTCATTTGCCAGAAAATCACTTTCGTCAAGCTCTGAATAGGTATAGTAATACCTTGAGATTGATAGAAAGCTGCGGTCTGAGCTAAACATACTTGATAAGTACTGTAGTAACGCTCAGAAACATTAACAATAGGACCGTCAAAGTCACAAAATAGTGTCAGAGCTGACAGGCCCGAGTAAGGTCTTTGATACTGGTTGTACCGAGTTAGTTGCAAGTTTGGGGCAACAACGCTAGTCATTAATCTTTAGCTTAGCAGGGTTTTGTTCAATACTTCTTTACACTTTAGCAATTTCAACACAAACTTTAATCTGTTTTTTTTAAGTTTTATTAAAGTTATTGATGGTAAATTGTCAAGACAAATTTATACCTCAGTCTTAAGCTAGTAATTCTCTGAGTAGATAATTAAAAATTTCCACCTTATGATCGGGGATACATTAATCAAGTAGGCAGCCATGAGCTACTGTATTAATCCCAGCTGCCCTCAGCCTAACGACCCAACCAATATCAACCATCGCATTTGCCGCAATTGCGGCTCAGATTTGCTTATACAAGGACGCTATCAAGTCATGCGTCTGCTCAGTGACAAAAGTGGCTTTGGCAAGGTTTACGAAGCCTATAACGGAGCCGCACCCAAAATCCTGAAAGTCTTACAGCAAAGGCATGAGAGTAATCCTAAAATCATCAAGCTATTCCAGCAAGAGGCGGCTGTACTGAGCCAGCTAAATCATCCTGGTATTCCCAAAGTAGAGCCAGACGGGTACTTTCGGTTTTCCCCCAGAAATCTCTCTAAACCACTACACTGCATCGTTATGGAGAAAATTGATGGTCCTAATCTTCGGCAGTGGATGAAGCAGCAGGGTAACCACCCCATCTCAGAAACACAAGCTCTCAAGTGGCTAAAACAACTGGTGGAAATTTTGCATCTTGTTCATCAAAAACAGTATTTCCATCGTGATATAAAGCCGGAGAATATTATGCTCCGCCCCAATGGTCAACTGGTATTGATTGATTTTGGAACCGCTAGAGAGTTGACTTATACTTATTTGGCTGAAGTTGGCGGTGCAGGAAGTGTCACGAAGATTAGTTCTACCGGCTACACCCCTCCAGAACAAGAGAATGGTCATGCAGTACCTCAGTCTGATTTTTATGCTTTAGGTCGCACCTTTGTCTACTTATTGACCGGCAAGCAGCCAACAGAACCACCAATTTATGACCCGTTAACTGACCAATGCAATTGGCAAAACTATACTTCTGCTATCTCCCCTCAGGTAAAATATTTTATCAATCACCTGATGGCTTCTGCCGCAGCATCTCGCCCTAATAATACTCAAGAGATTTTAGATAAGTTAGCTCAAATTGACAAAATACCCGCTCAGGCTTTATCGACAACAACAATTAAAGATATTACAGAAGTTCAATCATCTCTACCTCAACCATTTCTGAAGTCACAAAACGCTCAGGTTAAAAATTATAAAAATTTGCTGGTTGTGGGAGTTGCTGCTTTGGTAGTTTGCTTAGGAGGATACAGCTTTTGGAAAATCGTCAATAATTATCCCAATTATTTTGTTACCTACAATGGTATACAGCTAGACACTACCATCAAGAAACATACTAGTTACATTAACTATCTGACTATTAGCCCTGACGGAAAAAGTTTAGTAACTGCAAGTGCTGATAAAACCATAAAAATCTGGGAGCTGCCGGGTGGCAAGGAAGTTAGTACAGTTATTAAGGATTCCTTACCTATTAATTACTTTGCTATTCGACCTGATTGGAATACTGTTGCCACCATCAGCTACAATAATCAAATAAAAATCTGGGATTTTACAACAGGCAAGGAAATCTTAATCATTACTGGTCACGATAGCCCAGTGAATCATCTTGTCATTAGTCCCGATGGCAAAAAATTAGTTAGCGCTGGTGCTGATAAAAAGATAAAAATATGGGATTTTTCAACCTATAAAGAAATCCTCACTATCACTGGTCATGAGAGTTTTGTAAATTACTTAATCATTAGCCCAGACGGCAAAAAACTCGTCAGTGCTGATGCTGATGGTCAAATAAAAATTTGGGATTTTTCAACTGGTAAAGAAATCTCCACTATCATTGGTCATGATAATCCGGTTAATTATCTTGTCATTAGTCCCGATGGCAAAAAGCTCGTCAGTGCTGGCGCTGATGGTCAAATAAAAATTTGGGATTTTTCAACCTATAAAGAAATCCTCACTATTACTGGTCATGAGAGTTCAGTCAAACCCTTAGCTATTAGTCCAGATGGAAAAACCTTAGTAAGTGGTAGTGCTGATGGTCAAATAAAAATTTGGGATTTGAAAAACCTTCAAGAAATAGAGAGTTTCACTGGTCATGATAGCTCAGTTAATACCCTCGCTATTAGCCCTGATGGAAAAATATTAGTCAGTGGTAGTGCCGACAATACTATTAAGATTTGGCAAATGCCTAGCTAAAAGCTGAGCAATAATAAAGTTTTTATCATACTTTCAGCTAAATCTATCTGTCAGGGATTAAATAAATTTGGCTTTGCACCAAGACATAAGGGTCAAGGTATAGTAATAAGATAGCTACTCAAAATACCCAATCGAAAGCTGTCCGGGAAGGACAGGGCTTGAATCCCATTACTTTTGGTCAGAGCTTGTAAATTTTAATATTCAATAATTTCTCTAAGAAAAAATTTATCTATGAATACTTCCCAAACCTGGCACATCGTTAAGTTTAACAATAACGCTCAATGCCATATTTTAGCTAGCGCACAGGTCAAAGATAAACCAGCATCAGAAATTGAGGAAAAATGGGGGCCATTCGGTTCTCAACAAGAAGCCTTCAGCAAGCGAGTAGGCTTGATTCGCGCTCGGAGATGCCAACCGGCTTAGAACCGTTAGCTTTCTAACGCTCTTCCATAACTCTAAGCAGAAAAAAAACAGAATCGTTAGTAAGTGTTTTATCTCATTGACAGTAATTGTCAACAGTTTTTACTCTTTTAAAGAGCTTATGAGGCGGCTATGGTTGAGCCTCCTGAGTTTTGACGGTAACCATATTATTCCCTCACGAAAGTGAGGGAATATCACTAATCTTAACCATCTAAAAATTTCTTTTCCTAGGTACTAATTAGATTAGAAAGTTGGATAAACCTGAATATTGATAGGCTCTATCTAGCTGGAGATGCTACTGTAGTTCCTCGCTCTTTAGCAACTTCTCGTTCTAGAACCTCCAAGGCTTTAACATATTGAGGATCTTCGGAAGTACCAACTTTGGTTGTGTCTTTTTGCAGTTCCTTACGCTTTTCTTCAGTTAACTCTAGTACAACATCTGGCGGAATTCCTTCCTTATTGATGTCGCGACCGCTAGGGGTGAGGTATTTAGCAATTGTTACAGCAAGACCAGAGCCATCCCCAAGTCCTCGCACTGATTGTACTAAGCCTTTGCCAAAGGTTTGAGTTCCCACTAAAATAGCTCTGTCGTTATCTTGTAAGGCTCCAGACAAAATTTCACTAGCACTTGCAGAGCCACCATCTACTAACACGACTAATGGTTTATCGGTGAGGGGACGATGATTGAGGCTAGCATTTGCCTTCTCGCGGTTGGATTCGCCTTTGCGATCAACCGTAGATACAATGGTGCCTTCTTTGAGCCACATCCGGGCAATTTTAATACTGGAGTGGAGTAGACCGCCTGGATTAGATCGTAGGTCTAGGATATAGCCCTCTACCTGCCGCTTTTCTAGATTTTTGATCGCCTCTTCCATTTCTTGAGCAGCGATCGCACTAAATTGGTTGAGACGAATGTAGCCAATGGATTCGTTCTGTTCTTCTCGATAGCTGTAGCGTACAGGATGAATTTCAATCCTTGCCCGTGTTATCTCATAATCAATTTCCCGGTCATCCCGTTGAATGGTTAAAGTTACCGAGCTACCTGGTTTACCTCGAATAAGTCGCACAGCATCGTTAACCTCCATGCCTTCGGTACTCTTACCATCGATTTTGGTAATTACATCCTTTGCCAGGATACCAGCCTCAAATGCTGGCGTGTCCTCAATAGGTGAAATTACCATTAACTTTTTCGTTTCTTCATCGACGGCAATTTGAATGCCTACGCCCGTTAACTCCCCAGAGGTATCAATCTGCATGTTCTGAAACTCTTCCGGGTTCATAAACCTGGTATAGGGATCTTCGAGCTTTTCGAGCATTTCCCGAATAGCCTTATACCCTTCCTCTTGGTTGGTATAGGAGCGATTCAAATATTCATTGCGTATAGATTGCCAATCTACTTGGTTGAAAGTGGCATCTACATATTGGCGATCTATAATTTGCCAAACTTCGTCTATTAGTTCCTTTGGACTATCGTTGAAAAAAGCCTGACTTTGAGACAAGTGAAGACCTGCGCCTGTAACTGCGACAGTTGTCAAGACTACTGCCGTCGCACCAACAACCAGGCCACGTTTCGTTATCACCATAATCCTTATCTGATTCTGGGGGAAAACTACTGCAAAGGAACTACGCTCACTCTAACACAGGCTATATGAAGAAATTCCTGAGCATACACCTCGTAATTCAGAGAAGCGGGCTGACAATCCGGAAAAGACCAGTGCCAGCAAAAACTATTCTATAGATAAAAGTTTAATCTATTGTTTCAGTTTGACAGTTTTTTTTCTGTCTCAGGCTGTTGACAAAGAGCGCGATCGCTCTGTCTAACTTTCCGATTGTTCTGGAGATAGTCTTGCAGCCTATTGCAGCTTCTCTGTAGCAAGTCCGCCAGATCCAAATTCCAGACAATTGCTGTATTGTCCTGGCTACCTGTTACTAGGGCTTTACCATCATTGCTCCAGCCCAGGCTAGTAACCCGCTCCGAGTGACCTTCGAGGGTTTTAATTAAGGTATCGTCCAACCGCCAGAGCTGTACTTTGCTATCCCAGCTAGTGGTTGCCAAAATTTTTCCCTCAGGGCTAAAGCTGACCTTTGCCACACTGTCACTATGCCCCTCCAAGGTTGACATCAACTCGCCTTTTCGGCTCCAGATTTTGACTGTATCATCATAGCTGGCTGAAGCAAGCCGTTCTGAATTGGGAGAAAAACTGACATCTAACACCCAGTTGCTATGACTGCGCAAGGTTTTCAACAATTTTCCCTCGCTCTTCCAGAGTTTGAGGGTTTTGTCATCGCTAGCTGAAGCCAGTAACTTACCATCAGGGCTAAAGCTAACAGCATTTACCCTAGCTTGATGACCAGTCAAGGTTTTAATCAAAGTACCCTCACGATGCCAAATTTTCACTGTATGATCCCGACTGGCTGAAGCAAGCCGTTCTGAATCAGGAGAAAAACTCACATCTAATACCCAATCACTATGACCAATCAAAGTCCTAATCAGAGTGCCACTAAGACTCCAGAGCTTGATCGTTCCATCCCGACTAGCAGAAGCTAGCAATTTACCGTCTGGACTGAAGCTAACAGCGTAGATACGCTCAGTATGCCCCCTTAATGTTTTTAGCAGCTTGCCGGTGCGGTTCCAAATTTTGATGGTGCGGTCATTACCAGTAGTAGCAATTAGCTTCCCGTCTGGTGAGAAGGTTACATCCCTTAAGTTATCTTGATGTCCCCGTAAAGTCAGGCGAGATGGTTCATCGGAACCCCACAGCTTAATAGTTTTGTCATTACTGGCTGAGGCCATTAGAATTCCTGAGGCTGATTGTCTCTCAGAGAGGGAAAAGCTTTTCTTTTGGCTCTCTGGTTTTTCCCTGATCAAGGCTCTTTCTTGAAAAGGACTAAGTTTAACTCGATTAGTTAGACTAGCCTGCCTATCTTCCTCTGAATTAACCAACAATGTCGTCTTGGCAGTGGGACTAAAACTTACAGCCGTAACACTATCACTGTGCCCTTTAAAAGTTTTCAGTAAACGACCCTGTAGATTCCAAAGTTTAAGAGTATTGTCAGCAGAAGCGGAGGCAACAAAACGACCATCAGCACTGAAAGCTACTCCCAAGACCCACTTGCCGTGTTTTGGGAAAGTTTTGAGTAGTTTGCCATTGCGGCTCCAAAGTTTTACCGTCTGATCATGGCTAGCTGAAGCAAGTAACTTGCCATCGGGACTGAATACGACACAATTGACCCGATCTTGGTGACCTTCGAGAGTTTGTAATAATTTGCCCTCTAATGTCGAGATTTTAATTGTCTTATCCTCCCCAGCAGAAGCAATTGTTTCACCTGTAGGGCTAAAGCTAACCCACTTCACCCCACCTTGGTGACCAGAAAAAGTTTTGAGTAACTTACCCTTAATTGTCCAAACTCTAACTGTGCCATCTCCACCAGCAGAAGCAATGAGCCGCCCATCTTGACTAAAGCTAGTACTGTAGACGTGACCGATATGACCTACTAGTGTTTGCACTAACCGACCATCCCAACTCCAGAGCTTGATTGTGCCATCCCAGCTAGCAGAGGCGAGAAGCTGGCTACTAGGACTAAAAGAGACGCTAGTGACACTGGAGCTGTGACCGTAGAGAGTATCAACGAGAGTGCCATCAAGACGCCAAAGTTTAACAGTCTTATCTCGGCTAGCAGAAGCAATTAGTTGACCGTCCGGCGAAAAACTGAGATGGGAGACAACATCACTATGTCCTTCAAGACGATTGCGCTCGGAAGTACCGTATACGGATTGTGAGAGTACTGTCGCTACTCGTAAATAAGTATCTGGTTTAACAAGAGAAGAGTTGTGATTTTGCGTCTGTGCTTCTCTCAAGAATTTGGCGGCTCTTAACCCCTCAAGTAAGGCATCAAACTTTTTATTTGAGAGGAATAATGCTTCTGAAGAAGCACTTAGAGCGTTCAGGTTGGCGTTGATCCAAAGTTCATCTGCCTGTTTTCTTAAAAGCTCTGAACGCCATTCTAAGACACCGGCACTAATAGCCAAAGCTCCCATCGCCACACCAATAGCAATTGCTCTTAGTCTTTGCTTGCGAATCCTCCAGATTTCAATTGCATTTCCTTCCAGCTGCGCTAAGAGCTTGGACTGATTACGCTGTTCAAATTTTAGACGAATTGGTTCTACCAAATAATCGTGTACCAACTGATATTGGTTTTGGGTTTCTGCTAGTACTCGAAACACTAAACCAGAATCAACTAAAATTTTTAAGATCAATTCTAGTTTTTCTTCCTTGTTCTCCGGTGTTTTATCCCACCTTCCCGGCTCCCAACATCCACCCTTCTTTTTTGTAATTACATCATCAGTTGCGGTATAAGGGTAGATAGACAGTGAGGAGGAAAGACCACCCAACAACTCCGCTTTAGTTTTCAAAGGACGAATACCTTTGTAATCAGTCAAAGAGAATAAAACTTGCCAAACAGCGTCTTCATTTTCTGGTCCACAGTCACTGATTAAATTCAAGAGTGATCTTTCTACTAGACAGGCAATTGGGTGAGAACCTAGAGCGTAGTACTGCTCAATAGTTGTAATCTTTTCTGCTTGCAGCTGTGAGCCAACTACTTGCAGTTCAATCAAACGCACCACTTCGGTTTTACCTGCCAAATCTTGCACAAGTTTATTAATTAAAGTCTCTTCTAATTGAAACTGAGATGCTTCTGCCAAAGTACAAATTACCCTAGTGGCTTCCTCTAGTGAAAGGTCTTTTAATGGGTAACGGAGCTTTCGATCAAGAATATTGTTGTTGATTGCATCTAGTTGACAATAATATTCGCACTGCAATAGATAATATATATAGTCCTCTCGCATCGAAAAAACTATTTTGACAAAAGGAAGATTCAAGCACTGTCTCAAAAAATCAAAAAACTGATTTCTGAGGGTCAAATTATGGCAAACAAAAAAAAACTCTTCAAACTGGTCAAAAACTAGGACAGTAAACAAATTACTTTGGTAAGCAAGTAGCAGTTTTCTCAAAACTTTTCCCAATTTATAATCCTGTTCATTATCTTGCTCTTGCTTTGCTTGATAAACTTCCTGAACTTCGACTGCTAGTGAGTTAATATCCTGATTTTCTTCTTCCTTTATTGTTGCTTCAGACAGAATAACCTGCTTTTTTTCTAACGCTTCTGTCAGCAATCTGTCCAACTCTCCCATCCAGTCTCGGTAAACTTTTTGAACCACAGACATTGCTACTCTAGCACCAATAATTTTGCTCTCTAAAGCCGGCACTAGACCTGCGTTAATTAGTGAACTTTTGCCAACTCCAGAAGCGCCATGAATCACCGTCAGCTTATAGTCATTGCGACTCAGTCTTTCGAGTAGGCGACTGACATCGGCTTGACGACCAATTGCTGAGTTTTCTAGTGGTGATAATTCTTCCGTGAGGTTTAAGCTTAATTGTTTTCTTCCCTTGCTTTGTAGTTGAGGCTGTAAGGGAGCTGCACCAAGAAAAGTACGAAATCCATACTGTTGCTCTATTGAGTGTTGCTCTTGCTTAAGTTGAAAGGCTAGTAAATATTGCTTTTGCTCAAAGTAGAGAGAGCGCAGTTCTTCTAAAATGTCAATGTAAAGTTGCGGATGGGGATGCATTACAGATACTTCGCTAGAGCGTCTGTGATGTAGCATTTTTTCTAGTTTTAGCGCTTGTTCTAGTTCATTAATAGCAATTGATGGTTCACCCAACCTCCGTTGAACCCTAGCTTTGAGCAGCAGATATAATCCTTTCTGCCAGCTTTGAGGTGACTGGGACTCTTCTAAAAGTTGCACTGCAACTTCTACTAAATCTTTTGTATCTTGCCAATTTGACTGGGCGTAGGCAAAAGTTGCCAAAAAACCATAAGCTTGAGCTAATAGTACAGTTGAGTTTCGGATTAAAGGTTGCTCTAGAGACTGGAGAGCTAAAACTTGTAGCTCTGTCCAATTTTTCTGGTTTTGTAGTACCCCAGCTAATTGCATGGTCAACTGAGCAACTTTTTCTGGTCGTCCGGCTGCTGTTAGTACTTCAATGCTTTGACTTAAAAAATCTCTGGCTTTCTCCCAACTGCCATGACTGGTGAGTCTTTGCAGCTGTGCTTGACGGCAATAGGACAAGCTAATGTGGTGTAGCAATATCCCGACATAATCTAAAGGTAAGGGAGTATCAGTCGAACTAGCAGAAGCATGGGGTTGAAGAGTTTGCTTATTATTTGCTTGTTTACTAACTTCTTGTTGCCAAAAGTTTAGACTCTGTTGATATAGTTCTAGAGCTTGGTTAATCTGATCTTTGCTTAAAGCATCTCGCCCCAAAATAAATTGCCAGGTAGCAATAATCTCAGGCCTTAAATTGACTTGACGAGATTGCAAATCCCGCAAAGCTGACTCTAGTTCTTGGCGAAGATGGCAGTTCGGGGACAAACCAATAACTTCATTGGGCAGAAAATCTCCCCAATCGCTAGCAAGAATGGTTGCAAAAAGTTGGTCTGCTGTCTGATTCCACAAATCTAGAAGCCGTTCAGTTGCGAGTTCAAACTTAATCGAAGTTGCAGCCCAACTTTTGAAATCAGGAGCAAACCGCGTCAGCTTTTGTAATACCTCGTCGGTTACCCACAAGACCAAAGGGAATGTTAGACTTTTGCGGAACTCATCTCTGATTTGGTTGGTGGAAATAAGTATTTGGTCTATTACCTTGACTAAATCCAGACCAAATACAACTAAGGCAGATACTGACTCACCACGTCTTGCTGTCAGAATAATCGTATATAAAGTCTTTATTGACTCTTGCAGAACTAGTTCGCTTAGCGGTAGTTCAGTGATTTCTTGTAACCGTGACCACATTAGCTCTGTGCAAAGCTGGTAGTTGCAGCGCACCAAAATAAGTGAAAATTGACCTTGAGATAGTGTAATTGCCCTAGAGAGAGTTGATAGAGAGCGCTCATTAGCTGACTCTACCTCTGCGGGCTGATATTGCTTCTTCATGCAATTAACATCAAGACTGCTACCGGAACGTAATTGCCAGTAACCATCTCCTTTTTTTCTCTGATCAGAGTAAATTTTGCCCAATAGAACTAGCGCTCTTGTGAGTACTCAAATTAAGGTAAATAGTATTTTGTAATACTTAGAATTGATTTATCGTGATATTTCCATCTTTAGGTTACTAAAGATTTCAAGATTTAAGATTGTCTGCTCTCCAATTACCAATAATTCACCTTAGTCAAATTTACCAGTTACTACTAGTCTTGAGCCAAAAGACCTAGACTAAAACCTACGCAAAGGTAGTTGGCTTACTCTAAACTCCTCTGTAATTTTTGTAGTAGTTTACGGCAAGAGTATATTTACCTAGTCAGAAGACTTAGGCATGAGAGCGCTCATTCTCCAGAGATTTTAGAATGCTGCCCAGGAAACCATCAGTGATCAGGATCTGGATAGCTCAGTGATTATAGATTAATAATAATTGTAAAGCAAATTACGTAAGTACAGTGATTTTCGTCACTGACTTGAGGTGACCAGCAAGATTTGTACTAGATGATTTTCTCAGAGGTGTTAAGCTATAGGGCTTGTACTAATAGTTCGCCTACAACGACAGGCCTTCAGCTTACACCTCCAAGATGAAAAATTTGGGTAAGGTATTTATCTACCTTGTCGCAGAACCGGAGACGGCAATCCTACCAGTTTCTTCTAAAGCTGGGTTAATGCCAAACCATCGCCCCAACTCATCCCGATATTCGTAGACAAACATACTTCGCAGCAGGGTTTGATACTCTTTCTCACCTCGGACAAACTGTTGTTGTACTACTTGAGAGAGTAACTCCCATTCAAACTCATCAACTGCCAGAGTTAGATCATCACGGTAGCCTTTGATCACACTCTCTAAACAGTTGCGGCCCAGAGGGGGATCTTCTTGCTGCAGACAGTTGTAGAGTAAACCTAACAAGTTACGGACATGACCGCCACTGATACGGCAGATCCGGTCAAGGGTTTCGGGGTGATCGAAAATACTAGGGATTAAATCCAGCCTTTCTAGTGTTGTTGCATAAGGAAAAGCTCTTGCCAATACCAATTGTCGCAGCAAAGCCATACCTTCAAGACATTCACGACCGTCTCGTAATTTGACGGGAACCATTGGTAAAACCTTGGGGGCTACACCACCTCCCACTCGATTTTTCAAAGTTTCGTATTCATTGGAGAACATCAAAGATAAAGGCAAGGTGTAGACAAGATGGCAGTTCAAACTGCGTAACTGGGTTCCACGGTCGATAAAAAGATATTCAGGTTGGGATCGCTTGCTGTGTACAGGTCTGGGATCGACACGATCAAGATTGTCAATAATCACCACCAGACCTTTTTTACCACGCCGCTTGAGTTCCTTAATTCCTGGGGCGAGTACCTCTTCATTGATAGCCTGGAGGATGCCTTGAGTGCGAGGTTCTAGATGTTGTCTGAGCTGTTCGCGTAATTGAGGACTATCTTTGGTTTTAGCCGTAATTTTGCCGATACCGACAGAAAGTTCAGCTTCAGCAGACACATCAATGGGAGTCTGCAAAAAGTTTTTAATGTCATTGAAGAGATTGTTAAAGTAAGTTGGTCGAAGGCGAATACCAATCTCTTCTAAGCTTTCACTAACTGACCTGGCAATGCTAAGCAAAATATCGCTAATATCAACATCTGCCATGTCTAAATCCTGGGAGGATTCAAAATAAACCACATAAAATTGTTCTCGTTCTAATTGAGCTTTGAGCCGAAACAATTCCGTGGACTTTCCACAACCAATGTGTCCGGTAAAAAGTTGACAGGTAGGTTCGTCGGGTGAAAGACGGGTGATGGTTCGTCCTAAAGCCTCGATAATCTTGCCACCACGCACAGAAGAGAAATCGATATAGTACTTAAGATCCTCTTGGTTCCCTACCACAAGGGTCTTAGACGGATTACAGGCTTTGAAAAATGTTGGTAGATGCAGTTCCATGCTTAATGCTTAATGCCTATTGCGTGAACATTAGTCCCTGAACTAATAGTTTCCCTCGATATAAATTAAAGCAAGTCAAAAATACCTTAATAAAGTCAAATTAATATTGACTCAGGGTATCTCTCTTACTGTATATCGAGTTTACTTGATGAGTTTTACCTGATTTAGAGCTTGGGAGCAATAGTGGAAATTGCCGAAGCGTCATCGAAAATGAATGGTTAAATGGGAAAGGTATCTGGGGCTAAGTGGATAAACGAGTTGAGATAGGCTGGGTAGCACCCGGCATATCTTCACCTCCCCTGTTCAAGACAAGCACCATTAGGAATCTAGATCCTTTCGGAGCCTTCGGTAGTAGATGACAAACATCGCATCAGTTTCTCAAACACAAATAGCCAACCGGCGTAAAAAGCTGCGACGAGCGCGCCAGATAAAATTAGCACAAGCTGTTTGGCGATCGCTTTTTGTGGGCAGCTTGTCTTGCAGTTTGGTTTGGATTATCACATTACCCGATTGGGTAATCAGTCAACCCGAACAGATTGCTGTTGAGGGGAATAAACTGCTTTCTCCGGAAGCGATTCGCTCACTTCTGACCTTTTCCTATCCCCAGTCTTTATTGCGGGTAGAACCGCACAAACTTGCCTCTTCCTTAGAGTCTCAAGTCCCCATTGCCGAAGCCACGGTTAGCCGTCAACTACTACCACCAGGCCTAACAATCCAAGTAAAAGAACGTTTGCCTGTGGCAGTTACCCAGCTTAGCTCTAACCTAAATAGCAAAACAGTAGATCCGACTTCATCTTTAGGTCTGTTGGATGAAAAAGGTCAATGGATGCCTGCTAGCAGTTACCAAACATTAGAGCCTAACCTTAAGTTACCCACCCTAAAAGTGATTGGCTTAGAAAATCATTATCAATCTTACTGGTCAGAGGTTTATCCGGTTCTAGAGCGCTCCAAAGTTAAAGTTTTCGAGCTAGATTGGCAAAACCCAGCCAACTTGATTATAAAAACTGAACTAGGGCAGGCACATCTTGGTCCTTACAGTTCCCAATTTAGTGAACAGCTAGCTATTCTAGCTCGAATGCGGGATTTGCCATCCCACATAAAGCCTAGCCAAATTGCCTATATAGATCTTAAAAACCCAGAATTGCCAGCCATTCAAATCAAAAAAGGAAATGAAGCTGTTCAACCAAGTACTCATTAAGATTAATAATGAAGATCGTTATAAATTTATCGGTGAACCCATTATTAACCGATGAGCAGCAATTCTGAATAATTGCTCCCTTCCTCAAGAGAGCAAAGCGCTAAGATTAAGAATTCGTTGGTTTTTCCATCGACTTACCCTATAGTTTACTCAGATTGCTATCCGTAACTGATAAAGTTGATTAACTACCCTCACCTACTGTGATGACGCTTAATAGTAAACTAGGGCTTGACTATCAAAGCTCTCATATCACCGGACAAACTGATCCTTCAGTCGAAGTGGATAATACGCATCCCTTTAGTAACTCTGGTCTACAGCTTGGTCAAACCTATGATTCCCAGAGAAGAGTAAGGGAAGAAACCAGGAGTGACAACATCATGCCAGGTAGCGTTGCAAGAATTAAAGTCATTGGTGTTGGCGGTGGTGGGGGCAACGCGGTTAACCGCATGATTGCTAGTGAAGTGGCTGGAGTCGAATTTTGGTCAATTAATACAGATGCCCAGGCGCTGTCACAAACTTCCGCTCTCAAGTGCTTACAGATAGGTCAGAAGTTAACCAGAGGTTTGGGTGCAGGTGGAAATCCAGCCATTGGTCAAAAAGCAGCAGAGGAATCCCGCGATGAAATTGCCCACGCCCTAGAAGCAGCTGACCTTGTGTTCATCACGGCAGGTATGGGAGGCGGAACTGGTACAGGGGCAGCACCTATTGTGGCAGAAGTTGCCAAAGAAATGGGTTCATTGACTGTTGGTGTAGTGACCCGTCCCTTTACCTTTGAGGGTCGCCGTCGCACAACTCAGGCAGAGGAAGGTATTGCCGCTCTACAAAGCAGAGTCGATACTCTGATTATCATCCCCAACAACAAACTATTGGAGGTGATTAATGAACAAATGCCGGTTCAACAAGCCTTTACCGTTGCTGATGATATTTTGCGTCAAGGGGTACAAGGCATCTCTGATATTATTACCATTCCCGGTTTAGTTAACGTTGATTTTGCTGACGTAAGAGCTGTAATGGCAGACGCTGGCTCAGCATTAATGGGTATTGGTGTAGGTTCAGGGAAGTCTCGTGCCAGAGAAGCTGCCTCTCAGGCAATCTCTTCCCCTCTACTGGAGTCCTCCATTGACGGGGCTAGGGGTGTTGTTCTTAACATCACAGGGGGTAGCGACCTCACCCTCCACGAAGTTAATTCGGCAGCAGAAACAGTTTACGAGGTGGTTGATCCCAACGCCAATATTATTTTTGGTGCCGTGATTGATGAAAAGCTTCAAGGTGAGATCAGAATTACTGTTATTGCAACTGGATTCAGTGGAGAAGTTCAATCAGTGCCAACTACCAGAGAAGCCCCCCGTCCCAGCAGGCGACCCATTGAACCGACGCCAAGACCCTCAACACCGAGGTTTGAACCCCAAAATAAGCCAGGACTGGATATACCAGAATTCCTGCAAAGGCGTCGTTTCCCAAGGAGTTGATCGGGGATTTTCAAGTTCGCTTGTATGACACTTACAACTACACCACTAGAAGCAGTACGACTGGCAAAGTATTATGTGACAACTGCACTCAAGTATGCTTTAGACATTGGTCAAGGTTCAGGAACTGTGGGACACTTTTTTCCCCTGTTACGCTCCTCGATTAGATCCTAAGCATTGGGGGCTTGAGATAAGAACAATGTCGATCTACCCTTGGTTGGCAGATTTTTGTTCTTCTTCTGCGCTCATAGTCAAATTTCCGCTATTCTGGCCCTACAAGAGAATTTTTACCCTTGGTTATGGGTTTAAAGCCCCGTTCTTCTAAGACTGCTTTCTGATACGATTGCTCTAGAGGTTAGGGTAATCAACAAGATTAAAACACCCAGTGTCGGAAAGCAAAGAACCTTGAAAACTCAAGATATAGGGTTCTGTACAGGAACGCTTGTGCAGGTAAAATCTTTAAGCACCAAGCACAGAGAAATAACGGATTTTAGTGTTCTAAAGGTAGGGTAGGGCATACCCGAACCAACTCTGCAATGGGTTAAACGCTTAGGGAGAGAACCATCTCTAGACTAGACACCGAGAGGTGTTTAGTTTAAGTGGACTCGCTGAACTAAGAATCCTCACGCGCAATAGTGCTGAGGAGTGTCAAGAAGCTGATGACTTCTAATTGCCGGAGCAATTCCCCAATGTCCAACCTGCAAAATGAACGCTATAGTTCGCCAAAACAAAATTCTGCCTACAGTCGTCCCTCAGTACCTATTTCCGTTTACCGGGAACTGGCGGCTGAGTTGCAGACAGCACAAGCAATGTTAGAGTCCCTCAACAATCAAAATAAGCAGCTAGTAAAACAGAATAAACAGCTGCGACAAGAAGTCGAAAAAGTTGTTCAGTCAGCCCAGCATCTACAGCAAGTTATTACTTCCTTAGAGCCAGTCACCGGGGTTGAAAAACCTAAATCTAAGCAAGTCAGACCACCAGAGGAACATTACGTTCCACCAAATCCGCCACCTCGACCAGCTGCGACTGTCCCCTCTGCTGAATTTATATCACCTTCCCCAAAACCTGAGCCAACTCAACCCCAGTACCGAGAGCAGTACGTAATCGAACAGGAAGAAAATCATTATCACCATAGCCGCAGGGATGTAAGTCCTGGTGTTAATGGCTGGCTGCTAGTCGTAGCTATTTTAGGGGTAGTCTTAACCGCATTTGGCACTGGCTTTCTAATTGTGCGGCCCCTTATTAATAACAATCGCTAGTTGTTCATCGCCAAAAATTTGACAGTTGGGGAAGACGTGGGGATGCACAGAGAGAACAACCTCTCAAAATCAATGGAACAGCTAATGACTAAATAACTAAAGATTGGTAGAAATTGCCTGCACAGGACAAGTGGGGATACATTGCTCGCAGACAATACAACGCGATCGCGTAAAGTTGAGTTTAAATGTCTGTGGTTTGAGAGTAAGGGCTTGGGTCGGACAAACGCCAGTACATAAGCCGCAATCTACACAGCTTTCTTCGTCAATGACAATCTCACGACCAACTAGGGAAATGTGAATGTCAAGCGATCGCATCCAATCAATCGCCGCATCTAACTGATCAATATCTCCCGACAATTCCACCACTAGGGTGCCAATTTGATTTGGTGCTACCTGGGCACGAATGATATTGGCTGCCACATTAAAATCCTTTGCCAGTCTGTAAGTCAGTGGCATATGAACAGTGTTTTTAGGAAAAGTCAGTGTTACTCGTTTTTTCATAGTCTTGCTACAGTGTTTTTGTATAAAGTTGAAAAATTATAAATTCGTTTTAAGATGACTGCAAACTCACCCCAAAAGTCTGAAGTGACCACTGGCACACGCATCAGAAACTTTTTGATTGCCCTAGTCGCAATTGCTCTTGGTGTTGCCCTTTTCCTTGGCTTGAATACTAAAACTGATATTGGTTCTTTAGAAGCACAAGCAGAAAACTCCACCCCCCTAGAAGTAGCACTGACTAACAACAAACCAACTTTTATGGAGTTTTACGCTAACTGGTGTTCTAGCTGTCAAGCGATGGCAAAAGACTTGCAAGAACTAAAACAGCAGTATCCACAATCTGTGAATTTTGTCATGCTCAATGTTGATAACAGTAAGTGGTTGCCAGAACTCCTCAAATATAGAGTTGATGGTATTCCCCATTTTGTCTTCTTTGGTGAAGATGGGCAGGAAATTGCTCAAGCAATTGGGGAACAACCTCGTTCTGTCTTAGAGGCAAATATAGAAGCCTTAGTTGCTAAACTACCTCTACCCTACACCCAAGGCAGTGGCAGAATTTCCAATTTTGATAGTCCCATTTCAGCCGCAACCACAGGTCAAACCGATCCCCGTAGTCATGGTACTCAGGTTAAGTAGTATGGCAGGGGAGATGGGGAGCAGGGGAGACGGGGAGACGGGGAGACGGGGGGACGGGGAAGATAAACAATTTACTCTTGCCTGTTGCCTGTTACCTGAGGTGAGGGAGATAAGCAATTAACTATTTTCAATTTTCCATTTTCAATTCTCAATTTTCCATTTTCAATTAACTATGGAGCAAGAATTTCTAGACTCAATTGAGCAAGAATCTTCTTGGTGTGAGATTTACCGTAGTGCAATTCAGTCTAATGTTGCTACTTTGCGCCAAAG
>JBAUJE010000288.1:0-11347 GCA_049683475.1 Coleofasciculaceae cyanobacterium
CCAACTACCACCTCCATGATTGACAAAATTATTGCAGTTGCCCTTGACTTAATGAATCCTAAACATTTAAGAAATTGGTTTGCCAATTGCTGTTACTGTACCTTTTAACAGCGGGAAATGCTGTATCAAATGTGGCGCTCAATTGGTTACTACTTCTGCACTAACTTCATCCATGATTACTAGGGTTCCAGAAACTTGAGTAGCATTACTAGCATCTGGAATTGAGGTAATAGTCAAGTTAACAATGTGTTTTCCTGCTCCTTTATGGGAGAGTAGGGTTTGTTTGTAGTAGTATTGCTCACGCACTGTTTCATCTCCTGCTGCTAAAGCTGCATCAAACCATCGGGCAAAATTACCCTCTTGTACTTGAACTAAGTCACGCAAACATTTACCCTCTATGTCAAATCTACCAACAAAGTATTTTGCACTTTCGTTGGCAACAGTAATATGTCCTTTTTTATCAGTGAAAATGAATCCAGTAGGAACGCCAAGGTTAAGCTCTCTTGATTCCTGTTTCTGCTGCATGAGTGTATCAAGTAGCTTGGCATTTTGGAGAGCCGTACCTGCATGAACGTTAAACACTTGCATCAACTCTAGGTCATGGCGCTCAAAACTTGCTTTCCAGCAATTAGGTGCTTGGGGCCAGTCTGCGGGATTGTAAGGGGGAAAATATCCCTGTTTCTTTTTGTTGACTAACTGAGTCACACCTATCAGGTCACCTCTTGTGTCAAACACAGGCATACATAATAAGCTACAAGTGCGATAACCCGTTTCCTGATCCATTTGCTTGGAAGTTTCTGAATTAGGATGATTGTAAAGGTCAAAAGGAATCATTAGTGGCTGACCTGTACTTGCGACTTGACCTGCGAAGCCCTGATCTTTCGCAATGCGTTTTTCCTTTGGAATACCATCTGCGTTAGTAATTTTTGCATACAATTCATTACTCTCTTTATCTAACAGCCACAAAGTCCCTTTATCAGCATTCATAAGCTTCTTAGCTTCGTCCATCACCTTTTTCAGAGTTTCATTTAAATCAGAACTGCTCTTACATAAGGATTGAGTAGCAGTCATCAAAGCCATAGCGTCTTGCTGTTTCTGAGCAGCTTTATAAGCTATCTGAGACAACTTGAAATTCTGGCGATTTGAGTAAACAAATTCAGCTAGAAGCTGTTCATCTTCTTTTGTAAAGCCATGGGTATCAATTCGTTCAGCTAAGGGAGCATTGGGATTATTGGATTGTTTTAGTTTGTTGAGTAATTGTACAACCCCTACTAAATTATCTTGCTCATCTAATAATGGCCAAGCTAGAAGAGTGTAAGTGTGGTATCCAGTTTGTTTGCCTTGTTCTTTAGCTATACTTGAATTTTGGTTTTCATAGAAATCATAGGGAATATTAACCACTTTCTTAGAGGTTGCAACTTCTCCGGTAATTCCCTGATCGGCACTAATCCGAATCTCTTGAAAGCCACTACCTTCGGCCTTAGCAACTTTTGACCGAAACTCATTTTTGTCTTCATCTAATAAGAAAATATTTGTGCGATCTGAGTTCAGTATTTTCCTAATTTTTGAAGTGAGGAAATACAGCATTTCATTGAGAGTTTCGTCAAATTCCTGACTGTCTAGCAGATTGTCCATCATCGACTTGAGTTTTCCCTGTCGTTGTACATCTGCATATTTTTCTGTATATATTTGAATGTCCTTTAGAGCTAAAGCTTTTTGGAATTTTTGTTTTTCCCATCTCTGACTCGCGCTCAAAAACTGATAATCCTGATCGCTCAGGCTTTTATCAACTGCCCAGACTAATGCATCCTGCAACTTCTCTCCTTGCAACAACAGGGAAGTATCCCTACAAAGAGAAGCTTTCCAGGCTGCAATTTCCTTGGCATAGGGCCGCAAAGAAGCTAGTACCTGCTCTGCCCAAACCAGGTCAAAAACAGCTCTATAAATGCGGTTGTAAACTCGTAGTACAGGCACTGTATGGAGTGCTCCTACACCCTTTTTAACCACTAACCCAGACACTTGCAACTCTATTTGCTCTGGAGAGTTATCAGCAACAATTTCTCCTTTTTGCAGAATTTGTTGATAGAGTCCTAGTCGTCGCCCAACTTTTTGCTTATCTTTGAGAATGCGATCGCGTATTGTCTTCAAATGCTCTGGTTCATCCTGAGCTTGCCAATTTTCCAGAAAGTGCGATCGCACTAATTTCTCGACTAATACTATTTCACTGCCGTCAGGAACAGGGTGTGGGTAGTTCAGTACAAGTTGACAAAACTTTTGACTGAGGAATGGTTGTCCCCCCGTCCATTTCAACACCTCTATCAAAACAGCTTGAGGGTTACTGACTTTTCCCGCTAATCCCCGAACTAACGGTTGAGCTTCTTTTTGCTGAAAGCCATTGATGGTGATTGCTCTACCAATATTAAAGGGGGTCTGATTTTTATTTTGAATCAACTCCGAAGGTGTTGCTACGCCTAGTAGGGCAAAAGTAAGGCGTTTGTACAGTTGATTATCTGCACGCTGGTTATAGCAAGCTCTAATCCAGGCAAAAAAGTCATCTGTAAAATTTAAGCTGAGAACACTATCAATTTCATCTACGAAAATGACAATATTTTTTTTAACTTCCACCAGCATAAATTGCTCGACAAACTCAGCTAAACATTGCAAAGGAGACAATATCTCTCTTTCCTGAAACCAGCTACGCCAGTTGAACTTTTCTGATAGTTCAAAACTGTTAACAAGACTTCTAATTAAGCCCCCGTACCACTGCTGTGGCGTAACTTTCTGGCTACCAAGCATCGTAATATCAATTGCAGCACAGGCAAAGCCCTCAGCTTCTAGCTTTTGCATCGTCCGCACTCGCAAGCTAGACTTACCAGTCTGTCGGGAATTCAGTACATAACAAAACTCTCCTGCTTTTAATGCCTGATAAAGTTCTTCATCTGCTTGTCTAACTACATAACTAGGAGCATCAGCTGGCAGACTACCGCCGACTTGATATTGGTAGTTTGTCATTTTTTTAATAGGGAATAGAGATATTATCTAAGTCTGAAGTAATTTTATTAATCTCTAGGCGATCGCTAAAATACTGCTGATACAAATTGCAGCGAATTCTCACCTCATTACCGAGCAAATCTACTAAACCCATGCTGTGCAACTTATAGGTTTGCGTAGGTTCTAGTTGTACAGGACTATTGTCGCTAACAACTTTTTTGAATGCTTCTGTCAGTTCTGAATGCTCTTGAACAACGCGCCAAAGTCTGCGTAGATGGCTGCTATAAATTCCTGCTTCTGTAGCGGCTATTTCTAGAAGTTGCTCTACCGAGATGTTCTTGTTAACTTTGAGAAAAGAGAAAGCTTGTTCTACTAAATGGGGATGTCCTCCAACCATATCCATTAGCTGTTGTACATCAGCATCTGTTAAATTAAGACCATGACAAACCGCTAAATCTCTCACCTGTTTTGGCGTGAATTCTGTTAACTCAATTGGTACTCCTACATTAAATGGTGATTCATTGATATTTAGAGTAATATAAACTTCTGTCGAATGGGCGACTACTAAACGCAATCTTTTCCAAATATTGCGAATCTTCCCTTGTTCGTGCCAAGCTCTCAGAAGTCCGAAGAAGTCAGAAGCAACCTCTTGATAGGGGAAAACCCGCTCAACTTCATCTAGGCATAAAACTAGAGGAAGTTTTGTTTGAGCTAAAAGGTATTTCTCAAAGTAGTCAGTGCAGTTGATCTTACTAGGAGAAAATTGCTCATCCCAGTAATCAGCTAGCTTGTTGGGCAATCCCAAAGTTTGACCTACACTGACACAAAACAATTTCAAAAACTGATCCAGGTTGGTGAAATCTTTTTTCTCTGCTAGATGTAAATTCACATAGGCAGTTCGGTAGTTTTGCTTGACTGCTTGAGCTATAATTCTCCTTATAAGTGATGTTTTGCCCATAAAGCTAGGAGCTTTAATCCGGACTAAGGAACCTGGTTGGGACAGGGTTTTATTACAAAGAGACTCTAGGGCTGGTCGTTCAACATAAATAAGTTCCTCTTCTTCCTCTAGACAATAATCGGTAATGATGACATTTTGCTCCAAGTCTTCAGATATAGATAAATCATTGGAGCTGTCATCCTCTAGGGAAGAAATATCTTTGTAATTCAGTCCTAATTTATGACAGATTTCTCGGAAATTGAGATTATCAACTGGTCTGCCATTGAGAAAATTGCCAATAGTAGAAAGAGACATTTGTAATTCTTCAGCTAAATCCTTCTGACGGGGATAATCGTTACGCAATAGAGATGATTTAACTCTTTTAATTTGGTCTTTTTTGACTCTGAGCGAACGTGTCATTCTTAATCATCCAATCTGCTCAGATCATAACAAGCTTTTTTCTTGTATTAGTGCAATATGTTGACAAGTCACGTATCAAGTATATGTACTCAATAACTCAGGCATATCTCCATCTTTTGTGAAGTTTTCACATAGTTTATACAGCTAATGTTTTGTTTTAAATCTACTATTTTTTCTTTCTTGGGTAGAATAAATACTTTTTCTAAATGAAATAAAGTATTCACACGATTAACATTCTCTCTAACTATGCTAAGAAAACTTCACTATCCTTTTGTCTTTAAACTAAATAATCTTAGAATTAGTAACTTCATTAGAAAACAACGCTCTTTTACCCAACTGTAGTAAATTCTTTAATAAGGTCTATCTATCTCATCTAAACAATAATCCTATGCAAGCAGTATTAATGACGGCGGCAGGCAAACCAGAAGTACTACAACTCCAAGAAGTACCAGAACCCCAGATTAAAAAAGATACCGAAGTTCTTGTGCGTCTCCACGCTGCGGGTGTTAACCCCATTGATACAAAACTACGAAGCCGAGGCACTTTTTACCCCGACCAAATGCCAGCTATTTTAGGTTGTGACGGTGCTGGCGTAGTAGAAGCCATTGGTTCAGCCGTCAATCAATTCCAAGTGGGTGACGAAGTATATTTCTGTGCCGGAGGACTAGGAAAATCTGGCACAGGCAACTATGCTGAACTAGCAGTAGTTGAACAACATTGGCTTGCCCCTAAACCAACTTCCCTCTCCTTCGCCGAAGCCGCAGCAGCCCCCCTTGTTTTAATTACCGCTTGGGAAGCACTCTATGACAGAGGACGCTTAGAACCAGGGCAAAAAGTACTAATTCACGCTGGTGCTGGCGGTGTTGGCCACGTTGCCATTCAACTAGCCAAACTCAGAGGTGCCGAAGTTTGTACCACCGTCAGTAACCAAGAAAAAGCCAGATTAGTTCGTCAACTAGGTGCAGACCATCCTATCCTTTATAAACAAACTGATTTTACTCAAGCAGCCCTCAACTGGACAGAAGGAAAAGGAGTAGACCTAGCTTTTGATACTGTAGGGGGTAAAACCTTCTTTGACACCTGCCCTGCGGTAAAAATTTACGGCGATATAGTAACTATACTTGAACCAGACTCAGCCCAAGGTAACTTGAAAACTGCCCGTAAGCGCAACCTCCGCCTCAGCCTAGAATTAATGCTAACTCCTGCCTTAGAGGGACTGGTTGAAGCACAACAACACCAAGGTAATATTCTCAAACAATGCGCCAGTTTAATTGACCAGGGAAAGCTGAGTATTCACCTTGGTCAAACTTTTTCCCTCAAAGATGCAGCCGTTGCTCATCAGATGTTAGAAACTAGTTCAACTACAGGTAAGATTGCTCTGCTTCTTTGCTAGGCTAGTTTACGGGCAACCAATGCGGCATGAGCTTTAGGCAGATGGTACTGACCATAACTGCGCCTAATTTGAACCTGGAAACCAACTCGATAAAGTTCTTCTGCAAGATCTGTTCCTTTATATAGCTGCAAGTGGTGTACTTCATCATCTCGTCTGTAGTATTCTCCTACTTGGCGAAAAGTAATAATACGACGGGTCAATATATTTTGCCCTTGGTTTTCTTCCTTTTTAACCAAAACTAGCCAATCCTCTCCTTCAGTAAACCCTTCATAAGTACTTCCTGGAGTAACCTGTCCTGGTTCTGCAATGTCAAAAACGAAGATACCTCCCGGCGCTAATGCTTTGTAAACGCGACGAAAGACTTCCACCAATATTTGCCTATTATTGTCTTCATCAAAAAGGTAGTTGAAGCATTCACCAACAGAGACAACGGCATGACAGGATGGAATTTCTACCTTAAAAAGTGAAGCAACTTGAAATTCTGCATCTGGCACTCTTTGGCGAGCAATATCAATTAGTGATTCAGAAACATCAACTCCGAAAACATGATAATTAGCCTTTCTAAACTCTCGCGCCAATAAACCACTGCCACAACCTAAGTCTACAATTAGACTTTCCTGTATTTGGTAATGCTCCAGAATTTCTAATATACCAGGAGCTGACCGAAGAGCATAGTCTCTGAAACCAACATCATGGATATAAGCAAGGTCTTCCTTGTACCATTTCTGCATATAGCGTTTCTCGCACTTGTCAAGTAAAAAATCGAAGTATTTTAGGGAGTCGGTAGTTGGGATTAGGGAAGAAAATTAAATGTGCCTCACTGAAGTAATAGTTGCTATAAACAACATAAATAGTTACTCAATATATTATCATAAAATGACAAAACAACTTGAATCTTAAGTTTGCTTTAGCAACAAGAGAAATAGGAGATTAAATCTATTACTTATTTTGGCAAAATACTAATCTACTTAGTAACAATTCTGCTTTCACTTCTACTTTCTTTCCCAGTACAGGCGGCAACTCCAACGGTAGAAAGAACACCTTTAAACCTAGAGTTACTGCAAGAAAGAATTAATTCCCCTGTTCAGATTGAAGGCTTACAAACTATTGACCTGCGGCAGCTAATCATTGACCTAACTAATGAGAATGCTGAGCTTCGTGACCAGTTTTACAAACAGCTACAAAGCCATAGCAATCGCTCTAAAACACCCATTGGCATAGATTTAAGTGAATCTGTGCTTCAAGGAGAATTTACTACTAGCCAACTGGGCTTACAAACCAGGCTTTCTCAAGGTACTTTACCCTCGCTACTGACACCAACAGAGCAAGAAAAACTCCAGCAAGATACTCTGTTTTTATCTGAACCAGGAGAACAAATTCCCTCAGTTACGGTTTTCCGAGGACACTTGACATTGAAACAGACGCGCTTCAACGGTGCCGTCAATTTTGCCAACACTTTTTTTATTGAGGGATTTGAAGCCTCGCAAGCTAACTTTATTCAGGAAGTAGACTGGTCTTCAACTCGCTTTGCTAGTGCTGTGGACTTGAACAATGCTAAATTTAGCCAGGATGTCAACTTTAGCCGTAGTACCTTCTTTGGTAATGTTGGATGTGATCAAGTCCAGTTCCGAGGCGCTGTCAACTTTAGCGGTAGCACTTTCCACACTGACGCTAGTTTTCGTCAAGCTGAGTTTCAGGGACTAGCTAACTTTAGCCGGACTCAATGGCTACAAAACGCTGATTTTAGCCAAGTCCAATGGCATGATCGCTTACTTTTGAATGACTCTCGCTTTAGTGCATCTTTAATACTAGTCAACGCCACCCTGGCAAAATCTACAACATTTCGAGGTAGTGAGTTTCGGCAAACAGTACTGTTGCGTGATGTCAGTTTGCTTGACCAGGTAGATTTTAGTAATACTTACTTCCCTCCTCTAGCTTACCTCAATGTGGCTGGTTTAACTTTTGACTCAGACGAAGCTAAAGTTTTGGGGGATACGGGAAAAATTGGTAATTTTATCTCTGTACCAAGGCTTGAAGGTAATGAGGAGGTGCTTCACAACTTAGTACGGAACTTTCGAGAACAAGAAAAAATTCCTGATGCTAACCGTATCGAGTACACAATGGAAAGATTGCGGCAGCAAATGCTCTGTAGTCGTATCATGGCTAGCTCTTTAGCCGATTTGCTGAAAGTGAGCTGGCTAATTGACAGCTTACACTGGTTAGGATTGAGTATAATACTGCTCCTCAGTGCTGATGGTACTAGCATCGGTTTAGTCTTTGGTGTGGGAATGGTCGCGATCGCCTACTTTAGTATCCTCTTCTGGTTACTTGACAGGTGGCGGCGGCGTTACCCTAAACCTATTTTGCCCAACTCTTTAGAAACAATTTACATGTCGGTAAGTTTTGCTCTAATTAACTGTGCTGGTATCGCTACCATCTTCAGCAGTAGTGAGCAACCCTGGCTAACTCTTTTATCTTTAGTAGGTATCCTGGGCCCGATACCTCTACTGCTAGTCTGGCGACTATATCAAAAAGGTCGCTATCATGACCTACTCAACGTTACCTATTTTGTTGAAGACGGTGGACCACGCCAGCTACGCATCTTAATTGCGCGTTTGCCGATCATACCCCGCTTTGCTTTTTTTCGCGATCGCTACATGCCGATTCTCTCGGACCGTCGCTGGAACTGGCTCAACTACTATGACTTTAGTCTCAACAATTGGCTCAAATTTGGCTTTAACGATATTCGCCTACGAGACGAACATCTTCCCGGTATCATCACTAGTTTAGTCTGGTACCAATGGAGTCTAGGTATTGGTTACATTGCCCTATTGCTATGGACAATTTCTCGAACGATTCCCGGACTAAACCTACTTATTTACTTTTAGCTGTAGCGCCGGAAGCAACCAACTAAGTTGGCAATGGAAAACGAGCAATCAAACTCCTGATTAATTCCGATTTACTCATCCCTCGCTTCTTTGCTTCTTGCTCAAGCTGTCTTAACTCATAGTCTGTGAGTCGAACTTCGAGTCTTTGTGTTTTCATGATGTCCGTTCAAATAGGCGTACATTTAGTATAATCAATATAGGTCGAATGAGAGAAAAGCTTGGCATGAGAACCGCCTACCAATACCGACTACGTCCAACTAGGCAGCAAGTCATTGAACTAGATAGATGGCTTTCAATGCTATGGGCTCAGTACAATTATTTGCTGGCTGATAGATTTAATTGGTATGAGGCTAATCGAACTCAAGTTAACGCCTGTCCTCTCGTTTGTAACTTACCTGAACTAAGGGATAATCCCAACTACTTTTCCCAGAAGAAAACCTTACCGCAGCTCAAGAAAGATAGACCTTGGTACAAAGACATTCATTCTCAGGTTTTGCAGGATGTTGTCAAGCGAGTCAAGGTGACTTTTGACCGATTTTTGAAGGGTGATAGCAATGGGAAACGTAGTGGTAGACCTAGATTTAAACCACTCAATCGCTACAGAACATTTACCTACCCGCAGATAAAGCAGGATTGCTTGCAAGGGAACCTAATCAATTTACCCAAGTTAGGGAAAGTCAAGGTTATCTTGCATCGCCCAATTCCTGACGGGTTTAAGGTTAAGACTGCATCTGTTACGAAGAAGGCTGACAAGTTCTACCTCACTCTTTCCCTGGAAGATAAGACTGTTCCTGAAATTAAGCCTGACTTTAATCTAGAATCAATCACGGGAATTGATGTTGGTCTTAAGGAGTTTTTGACTACCTCTGACGGGGAAGCTGTAGCTATTCCCCAACATTACCGTAAAGCTCAAAAGCGACTAAAAGTTATTCAGAAGAAAGTCTCACGTCGAAATATTGGGAGCAAGGGTAGAATCAAGGCTATTAAGCTGTTAGCTAGACAGCACAAGAAGGTAGCCGATAAGCGTAAAGACTTTCACTTCAAAACAGCTAATTATCTACTATCAAAATATGACGTTATTGCCCATGAGGCTTTAAATGTCAAAGGGCTTGCTCGTACAAGATTGGCTAAATCAGTGTTGGATGCGGGGTGGTCAAGCTTTTTGTCAATACTGACAAACAAAGCCGCAAATGCTGGTTTGTTGGTTGTCCCGGTCAGCGCCCGTAATACTTCACAGAACTGCTCCAATTGTGGCGAGAAAGTACCCAAAAAGCTGCATATCCGTTGGCATGACTGTAACAAGTGTGGGTGTAGTCTAGACCGTGACCACAATGCAGCTTTGAATATCAAAGATAGAGCGGTAGGGCATTCCGTTCTTAAAGCTCAGTTAACGTCCTATGCAGTAGCAGGAGGCGCTTGTTGCCTACACCAAACTCAGTAGAGTTGGTGTAGGAGTATGTCACCAGCCATGCTTCTTACTAAACCTTAACCTCCAAAGACTTAAGGTATTCAGTATTAACACCCGACTCCCTGGTTAAAGCGATTTTCCCAGTGCGGGCCATTTCACGGATACCAAACTTACTCAGTACCTGGATAATCGCCACTATTTTGCCCGGATCTCCCACTATTTCCAAAGTCAAGGAATCTTCAGCAATATCTACAACCCTTGCACGGAAGACCTGAGCTAATTCAATCACCTCTGAGCGGTTCGAGCTAGTAGCGCCAACCTTGATCAACATCAACTCCCTTTCAACACAAGGAGTATAGGTAATATCTTGTACTTTCAGTACATTGATCAACTTATAAAGTTGCTTAGTTAGCTGCTCAATGATGAGATCATCTCCAGGTACTACCATCGTAATTCGGGAGACGCGGAACTGCTCAGCAGGACCGACGGCAAGGCTTTCAATGTTAAAGCCCCTACGAGCAAATAGACCAGCAATTCTACTGAGAACACCGGCTTCATCTTCAACTAAAACGGAAAGAGTATGTTTCATTTGTGGTGACAAATGTTGCATGCACGCCAGGTAGCCGCCAAGAGATTAAGTAATTTGGCATTGACCCACTACTATACCGCAATTAAGATTATCTTTGCTAGACCACAAATATTGATTAGCTAGTACACAAAAAATCGTCTTCTCGTCGGATGCCTCAATTATCTGAGTCAGCAATAATACTGAAGTCAATAAAAATCTAATTTGGGAGATAAATAAACAATGGGTTGGTTAAAAAGACTATTTGGAAAGGAAAAATCTGAAGCTAAGGCTAGCAGCAAGGCACAAAGCGGATCAAAAGCATCTTCTGTAGCAGCTGCACCAAGCTCTAGTGCTAGTACAGAAGAAGTTCCCCCAGAGCGAGTAGGGTTAAATGGAGAGTATGACCAAAGTGGTCTAGCCAAACGAGTTGCTTTGGCTTTTGACGAAGAATCAGGGCTTGAAGACGAAGAGAGACTTTGGGTAGCTCAAACTGGTGGTACCGTCGTACTCAAAGGAGAAGTGTCTGATCAGGGCACTCTTGACAAAATGGTTTCTGTTGCCAAAGGTGTAGATGGTTGCACGAAAGTAGACAGTAGTCAAGTTACTGTGGTCTAAACTTTTCTAGTCAACGAGATGACGCTCCGGTCGTGACACATCACGCTCAGCGTACCCGTGTCCCCGCGTCATCTTGCCCAGACGAGATATTTGCTCCTCCTTGCTCTGAACACTTTAGTGAAATCCA
>JBAUJE010000289.1:0-25158 GCA_049683475.1 Coleofasciculaceae cyanobacterium
AGTGAGAAGATGAAGAAATATGTTTTAAAAATATCCCCCCCATTACCCCTTTACCTCCTCAGCATTTTTTCTTTGGTGGTTGTTTATTTAGAAATTGTGTAGTTGGCCACTTTAGAAAGCGAAGCCGATGGGCTACAATCAGCCAGATATCAGCTCTGTACCTGCTATGGTAAGGCAGGTGGAGGTGCCATTAGTCACATTTTCCCATAGATATTGAATCAGGAGGTAAAAAGTTTGACAAATTGTAGTCTAATTTCCCAACGATTTAGAACTAACGTCCTATAATCGTTAATATATTGTCACTTTCATTCATAAAGTTCTTATCGAACTTTAACAAAAGTAGTCAGCAAAAATAGCTTAAGTGATGACCCGGATACTTGTCATCGACGATGACCCCGCAATTTCAGAACTAGTCTCCATCAATCTTGAGATGGCTGGTTACGATGTTAGTCAGGCGAGTGACGGCATCAAAGGTCAGGCCCTAGCTCTGCAGTTGCAACCAGACCTAATTATGTTGGACTTGATGTTACCGAAAGTAGACGGATTCACCGTTTGCCAGAGGCTACGTCGAGATGAGCGTACAGCCGATATTCCCGTACTAATGTTGACCGCCCTAGGTCAAACTCAAAATAAAGTGGAAGGCTTTAATGCGGGTGCCGACGATTATCTGACCAAACCCTTTGAATTAGAGGAAATGTTGGCACGGGTGCGAGCCTTGTTGCGACGCACAGACCGTGTTCCCCAGGCAGCCAAGCATGCAGAAATCCTTAACTATGGTCCTTTAACTCTTGTCCCAGAGAGGTTTGAGGGAATTTGGTTTGAACAGACAGTTAAACTAACCCATCTAGAGTTTGAATTATTACATTGCTTACTCCAGCGTCACGGTCAAACTGTCTCTCCTAGCGAAATTCTCAAGGAAGTATGGGGTTATGACCCAGATGATGATATTGAAACCATTCGGGTACATATCCGTCATCTGAGGACTAAGCTAGAACCAGATCCCCGCCACCCGAAATATATTAAGACGGTGTATGGAGCAGGTTATTGCTTAGAGTTACCCAGCAATGAACAGTTAACAAACGAACCGTTAAAAGTAGATGCTGGTACAGCAACTGCCTAAAATGCAAACAAGCTTTATCGTAGTTAGGTTAGTTAATCTTGTTCTAGAACTCTAGCTTGTATGTTGTTAGTTGCCATACCAGATAAATGGGGGGTTACACATTTTGTGTAACCCTCATTTTAATGCTCTAGGTGTAAGGCTATAGGCTAGAAGAAAAAGATGGATAGAAGCTGCTGAAGCCGTAAAACTATGACTAGAACTATCACACCACAACCTGCTGTTCCCTTAGTACTTAAGACCCATCCGGCGTTTGAAAGGAAGTTTGGTAGCGCACAGTAACAACAAATTTGATAGGCTCAGAAGACACGGAGACGCGGTGACACGGACACACGGAGAAAGTAACAATTTGTCAGAATCAAGGCAATGAACCACTAGGCACTGTTCTTTTCTTTATCGAAATTAAAATAAAATCCCCCATCAAAAGAAGGGGGACACTTAGCTGTAGATAATTCTTGATTACTCAATCGCTTGTAGCTAGGGAGCTAGGGCACTACCTCGTAACAGACTACCAATCGTTTTAGCGGTAATCTTGAGTTGAATTAAGGGATTTGCCGGGACAACTGTTTTGTAAAGGTAGCTATCGAAGGTTAGCTTCTGGACATCCTTATCAGCGCACATCTCGACAAAAGCTTCGCGGGTAGCATCGGAACGATAGAAGACTCTTTGTAAAATATCCAAGACCTTGTAAGTTATGCCGTACTTACGATCCCAGCGCTTCAGGTAAAGCTTAAGGTCTTCTTCTGTAGGGATGCGGGTCCCGCCGTTAGAAGTTTCGACAATTGTTTCAGCACACATCCGTGCCGATTTAGCGGCAAAGTAAATTCCTTCACCAGAAGACTTAGTTACTGTACCAGCAGCATCTCCCACTAAGGCAACTCGACCAACAACCCGCCGAGGCCGAGGATGCTCAGGAATAGGATGAGCTTCTACTTTAATAATTTGCCCACCAACCAGCTTTTTGGCTGCACGAGTGCGAATTCCTGCTTGTAGCTTTTTGATGCTGGTTTGGTTCACCTTCATGGTGCCAGTACCAACAGCAACGTGGTCGTATTTTGGGAAAACCCAGCCATAGAAGTCGGTGGAAACATCGTCCCCAACATACATTTCTGCCAGGTCTTCGTAATAGGTCATCATGTTTTCTGGCAGACGGATGCGCTCCTGAAAAGCGATCGCATAATTATAATCACCCGCATCAATTGCCTTAGCAACACGGGAATTAGCGCCATCTGCCCCAATAACTAAGTCTACCTTCAGAGTTTTTTGCACTCCATTCAAGCTACCGTCTGAATGGTCAGCATAATGAAGGGTATAAGGCTCGGAGTTATTAGAGGGAATATCAAGTTTGTGAACTGTGCCGTTAATTAAGTTAGCACCTAATTTCGCGGCGCGGTTACGCATGAAGCCGTCGAGAACCTCGCGGCGGCACATGCCGATATATTCGTGTTCTTTTTCTATATTAATATCAACTTCAACGTTGGAGGGCGAGATCATTTTCATTTTTCTCACCCGTCGGTCAATAATTTCTGGCGGCAAGTCAAACTCATCTACCATACATAGCGGAATTGCACCGCCGCAGGGTTTCGCATTGTCTAGCTTGCGCTCAAATAGGTAGGTTTCAATCCCAGCTTTTGCCAATATCTCGGCTGCTGAAGAACCCGCTGGCCCCGACCCAACAACTGCAACCCTTAGTGTTGGCATGTTTTCTGCTCCATAGAACTTACTTAAAGCGCTTACTTCCAAGCATTTGACGTTTACTTCCTGCTTCTTCCGGGACTATCGGCAGTACCCCGTCCACAGGCGTTCTCGACTCAGCCTGTCGAGATATGGCGCTCAATGCTAAACAGGGACGTTAAAGACCCCATCCTTGATTAGGCAACTAAGGTGAGATGGTATCACAGACTGCAATCACCCATATATAAAGGTTCTCAGGATATAACAAAAATGCAATAGAGCTTAATAGATCTATACTTCCTGAATCTTGATCGACAAGCTCACTTACTACCAAATCGCTGATAGAGCGCCATAGTACAAATTTGTGTTATATAAATCTACAGTAAAACTATCGGTTAACCGTAAATTAACTGTCTGCAATAGTTTAGATCAGTCTTGGCGGCAGACAAAAAAAGCGACGATAGGTGACGATAGGTTAAGTTAATTAGCTCTTCTAGAGGTGGATCTACTGTGGGCATCATTGTCGAAAATGTATCTAAGCAGTTTGGCTCTTTCCAAGCCGTTGACCAGGTTAGCTTGGAGATTAAGTCGGGTTCGTTGGTCGCCTTGCTAGGACCTAGTGGTTCAGGTAAATCCACTCTACTGCGGTTAATTGCTGGTTTAGAAACTCCAGACACCGGCAAAATCTGGCTTACTGGCAAAGATGCAACTCATCAGAGTGTACAAGAACGTAACATTGGCTTTGTTTTTCAGCACTATGCCCTGTTCAAACATTTAACGGTGCGTAAGAATATTGCCTTTGGCTTAGAAATTCGTAAAGTGCCGCCACAAAAAATCAAGGGACGGGTAGAGGAACTGCTAGAGTTAGTGCATTTGAAAGGATTAGGTAATCGCTACCCCTCTCAGTTATCTGGTGGTCAAAGACAGCGAGTAGCCTTGGCAAGGTCGTTAGCAGTTCAACCTCAAGTTTTACTTCTCGATGAACCTTTTGGGGCTTTAGATGCTAAAGTCCGTAAGGATTTAAGGGCGTGGTTACGAAGGCTTCATGATGAAGTTCATGTGACAACAGTCTTTGTTACCCACGACCAAGAAGAGGCAATGGAAGTCTCCGATGAAATCGTGGTCATGAACCAGGGCAAAGTCGAACAACTAGGAACGCCAGCAGAAATTTATGATCATCCCGCTACACCCTTTGTGATGAGCTTTATTGGACCAGTAAACGTCTTGCCTAGTAGTTCGCAAATTTTCCAAAACGACGGCTACGACTCTGCCCATCCAGAAATATTCTTGCGTCCTCACGATGTTGTTGTGGCAACTATTCCTGATACTGCAACAGTTCCTGCCAGAGTTAGTCGCCTAATTCATCTCGGCTGGGAGATTCAAGCAGAATTAACCCTCGAAGATGGTCAGGTAGTGATAGCACATTTGACGCGGGAAAGGTTTGATCAATTGCAAGTGAAACCACAACAACGGGTATATGTCAAGCCCAAGGATGCTAAGTCCTTTCCACTTTATTATTCAATTTAGTAATTGAGCTTATGTGTATGCTAGGCACATAGTGCAAAAGTCGAGGACTTATGGTAGCCACATCGCCTACATCCAACTTACCCAGATTAGAAGAATCAAGATCAGGTTTTCCCAATATCTGTGGTTGGGAAGCAGAAATTAGTTCAGTAGTTAATAACCACGAACTTGTATTCTTACCCACCACCAATCTTAAACTGGAAAATATCACAGCTGCCTTTGCTTGCGCCCTTCACATGCACCAACCCACTGTCCCCGCAGGTGCCAATGGCGAACTAATTTGTCACCTCCAATACATGTTTGAGCATTCTGGTGAGGGAGATAATCACAATGCTGGAGTATTTGCTTGGTGCTATAGCCGCATGGGTGATTTTATCCCAGAATTAGTCGCCAATGGTGCCAACCCTCGCATTATGTTGGATTACTCCGGTAATCTGCTCTGGGGGTTTTGCCAAATGGGAAGAGACGATATCCTCAATCACCTCAAACTTCTTACCTGTGACCCGCAATACCAACCCTATGTAGAATGGTTAGGAACAATGTGGAGTCACGCCGTTGTTCCTTCGACTCCAATTCCCGATCTCAAGCTCCAAATACAGGCTTGGCAACATTATTTTGCTGCTATTTTTGGCTACGATGCCCTTAAGCGAGTTAAGGGTTTTTCGCCTCCAGAAATGCACTTACCTAACCACCCCGATACCTTATTTGAGTACATAAAAGCCTTAAAGGAATGTGGTTATCGCTGGTTATTAGTGCAAGAAGATTCAGTAGAACGTTTAGACGGTTCAGGGTTAAATCACGAAGAAAAATATATCCCTAATCGTCTAATTGCCCGTAATTCCCACGGTGAAACTATTAGTATCACAGCCCTAATTAAAACCCAAGGCTCCGACACAAAATTAGTGGCTCAAATGCAACCCTATCACGAGACAAAAGGACGAGGCAAACAACAAATTGGCAATGTAAATGTCCCCTCTTGTGTTACTCAAATTGCCGACGGGGAAAACGGCGGTGTAATGATGAATGAATTTCCCCGTGATTTTCATCCCGTTTGGTATGAAATCACAGACAATGGCATAAATAACCCTGGTGTAGTAGGACTTAACGGTACTGAATATATAGAACTACTTGAAGCCGCAGGCGTTGAGACAGAAGACTATCCTAGCTGCCAGGCCGTTGGTCAACACAAAATTTGGCAGCGAGTCAATCCAGATAATGCCACCCCTGAAGCGGTGGAAAAAGCCATCGTACAATTAAAAGAAACAGACCACAGTTTTCACATGGATGGTGCTTCTTGGACTAACGATTTAAGCTGGGTCAAAGGCTATGAAAATGTCTTAGAACCAATGAATCAACTTAGTGCTGCCTTTCACAAAAAATACGACTCATTAGTACAGCAAGAGCCCTCAATCACTCAGCAATCTGAATATCAGCAAGCCTTACTCTATAACTTGTTACTTCAAACCAGCTGTTTTCGTTATTGGGGACAAGGAAGCTGGACTGATTATGCTAACCAACTTTATCAGCGCGGTAAAGCTGCGCTAGGTGAATAGCAGTTGAATCGACAGCTTAGTGGTACTTAGCTATTTAGACACAAGCTAGGTAAAGCGAAAGAATTGTTCATGAATCATTGTTTTTAGTTTTGAAGGAGACAGGAGAAAAATTGGTGTATCTGTATCCAACTTCAACTCCTGACTCTCGACTCCCGACTCCTTCTCCTTCAAATTACCAGCAACGACGAACCATGAACTAGAAGAATTACTGTTTTGCTGTCAGGTTATAAGTCTTAACCAAATGTTGTAGCAAACCATCACAGGCATCTAAGAGTAAATCAATCACCTTATTAAACCCTTCTGATCCACCATAATAGGGGTCAGGTACTTCCCTTTCTCGATGGTTCGAGGCAAAGTCACACATTAGCTTTACCTTGTCTCGATACTTTCCCTGAGGATCTAGGGAGAGAATATCTCGATAGTTTTCTTGATCCATCGCCAAAATTAGGTCAAACTCTTCCAAGTCTGATTGCTCAAACTGCCGCGCTTTACCTCTGAGCATTATTCCTCTCTTTGCAGCAGCGGCTGTCATGCGTCGATCCGGGGAAGAACCGATATGATAACTAGAAGTCCCAGCCGAGTCGCAGACTATACTTTCACTCAGGTTAGCTTGTTCAATCAAATGATTCATAATGTTCTCGGCTGAGGGAGAACGACAGATATTACCAAGACAGACAAAGAGTAATTTGTAGGGCATAGGTATATTATTTAGCTTTGTGGGCAGTTGGAACAAAGACCACTAATGATTTATAGTTTGGTTTCGTCTTGTTTCTTTTGTTGCTAGCAAGGGGAGTTCTCTCTCCTTTCTTTTGATGGTAAGTTCCTAACTACGCTCGTGTTAAGTTTAGCAACGAAGTTACCCGGTGCTGTTGTTGCTCTAAGATAAATAATTCCGGGTTTAGGCTCAACCGTTGATATTTTCATTAAGACCGTAGCGGTTTATTGAGTCTAGAGACATCTTTGTAGTCTTGGGTGGATGCCTCCCGATACCATAGTGAATTCAGGAAAGTATTTGATGTTCAAGTCGCGCCGTAGCCCTTACCTTAAGCGTCGCCGACGATTGCCTCTTTCGGTAATCATCTTAGCTATACCTCTAGCCTTGATTATCCTAGAATTGCTAGCAGTTGTATTAATAGGCATCACGGGCAAAGGTGCTGAGTTAGCAGCATACGAGGGTGAACCAGCGATTGTAACTGCATACACCCTCAGGTTCCTCGGTTCAGAACAAGAACCCTATGATGGTTTGTCAAACCGTGGACATCTTGCTGCTCAGCGGAGTCTAGGTGTAGGTTATAGCCTAGTCGGTAACCAACAGAGTGAGTTCTGGAGTATTAACGAGCAGGGTTTCCGTGATAATGAGCCTGTGCCTTTAGCCAAGCCCAAAAATGAAATTCGGATTTTTCTTTTGGGTGGTTCAACCGCTTTTGGTCAGAGGAATGAGGGTAACCAAGCCACTATAGCCAGTAAACTGGAGGAGCGCCTCAATCAAAGAGTTGCTCAACAGAGGCGTTCCCCAGAGAAATACCGACCAGCGGTTTTACCTTTTTATAAGCCAGATTTAGCAAAAGCCCTTGCTCTACCGCCACGGCTTCGTGAAAGTCAGTACCGTCTCATCAATGCTGCTGTTCCTGGTTATGTCTCTGGTAATGAGCTAGCTCAGTTGTTTCTCCAGATCATGCCCTATTCTCCTGATGTTGTTTTAATTTTGGATGGATATACCGATTTAATGTTGCCTAGCGACCAAGGCGAAGCCGATATTCCCCAGATGGAAGCCTTTCTTGGCAACGCACCTGGGCATTTCTGGAGTTACTTAACCCAACAGTTTCAGCGCTTTGTCACGGATACTACTTTAGTCAAAGCCTTACAGTACTGGCTTTTCCAACCTGAGCCTTCTGTCAGTCAGCTAAGCTTTGCTTTACCGGGAGCAGCGTCTTTAGAGCAACAACTACCTGCTGATGCTGCCGAACTCGAACTTAGGGCTGCACGCTACCGCGATTATCACAAGCAAATGATTCGTCTGACCACAGGAGCAGGTATTCCTCTTGTTATCGCAGTTCAGCCAGAAATTACTGGTCGCGGGACCAAGCAGATTTCTGACCAAGAGCTAAAGATTTTGGAAAAATTGGGAGAGAACTACAGTGAACAGATGCCACGCAATTATTCTCAATTGCTACAAGCTTCTCGGCAGCTACAAAACTGGTTTCCCAACAATGTCAAAGTTCTCAATCTCTACAAACTTTATGAAGATTTCCCTGAACAAGCATTCTCCGATGCCATTCACTTGACAGAGAAAGCAAACGAAAAAATATCCGAAAGCTTCTATTACACGTTGACAGCTTTATCAAAACTACAGATACCTTTTCAACAAAGGTAAAGATGTTCCGTCATCCTAGAGAATAATCTGTTAAGGTATCGAACCTAAACTTGAGCTAAAAGCCTAGAAAACTCCCCCGCAAAAAACGGGGGAGTGATTAGATTCATTGCACGCGAGGAATATTTGTTGTGTTTCCTCTATGCAAAGCAGTGAAATTTCCCACGATTGAGAAACTTTTAGACTCCATTTACTGCTAAGAAAGGATCACATCCCAGGCAAATTCAGCCCACTAGTCAGTTCTTCCATACGCTCTCGCATTGTGGCTGTGGACTTCTCATAGGCATCCTTCATCGCTGTTGCGACAAGCTCTGAAAGTGATTCTGCTCCTTGATTAAGCGCATCTGGGCTAATTTCTACTCGGCGGGGTTCCTGGTTACCACTAAGCACTACCTTGACCAGTCCATCGCTGCTAGTCCCTTCAATCTCCATTTGCTCCAATTCGTCTTGGAGCAGTTTGGCACCTGCTTGTACTTGTTGGGCTTTTTTAAATGCTTCGGTTAGTTCTTTCATTTTACCTAAACCGAAACCAAATCCTTGTCCTTTCGTCATAAATGGTTGACTCTATCTGAGGTTTGATAGCTATTTGACAATTACAAAAGACCTACCCACAACTGGACAAATTTAGAAACATTTACTCAGTTTGGTGCTTTTCTCTTGCTTCATTCTGACAGTGACGGCACTTATATCAGTCCACAAGCTTGAAATCGGGTCTAACTTACTCTACTCAATACTTGAACTTGTCTGTTAAGTACTTTCCTACTCGTCAACTATGCCTTAGTGACGTACCTACACCTCTCTACGAGTAGGTATAGGTTTCTCAGCGACTCTTCTTTGAAGACATTGACTGAGCTTTTAAGCCGTGCGTCCCACGGTCTTTCATTACAAAGGTATTTTAGTTTGTAGGCTGCATTTCTGCATTTAATTGGTTTACACCTACACTTAGAACTTTACCACAAACCTGGTTCGTAATTGATCGGGCTAACGCCCCACTGCGCTAACACCACCTCCGATGCTTGGTAGGTGGGAGACTTCTTACGATTGAAAGTTAAAAGCTGATACGGTGTTCAGCTACTAATTGGCTGGTTGCTTGACAAGTTGTGTTCAGCTCTTAAGCCGTAAGTTTTATTAACGCTTGGTTTTCACTTACCCTATTTTAGCCTGAAACATTTCCCTAAGTAAATCCTTGGACAAAATGACTAAACTTGTCTAAGTACGTCTAAGGGTTAAGTAACAAGCAGTTACATTAACTAGTTTGATTGATTCTGCTTATGAATGCTAAGTAGCTTAGCCTAGCACTCTTATCAAGAGCATTTCGCTACTCTGACTGGATTCAATTCTAAAAAGCCTCTTGCAAAGCTAAAAATCCAATAAAATTGAGGGGTGAAAGAGTCAAATATTTCTGGCGGCTCCCTGCTAAAAGCTCCCTGCTCCCGACTTCTACGAGAAGTCTAAAGTAATGGAAATTCCCCGATAATTCTAACCTCTGGCTCTAGACAAAGTGACCATCGTTGTTCTACTTGCTGCTGAATATGACAAATGAGCTCAAAGATATCGTTAGCTTTAGCACCACCGCAATTGAGAATAAAGTTAGCATGACGCTCTGCAACTTGAGCACCACCAATTTGGAAGCCTTTAAGACCAATTTGTTCGATTAGCCAAGCTGCGGCATGGGACTCAGGGTTGCGGAAAACACTACCACAACTAGGCAGGTGGTAAGGCTGAGATTTATGTCGTTGCTTTAAACATTTATTGGTTTCTGCCAACACTTGTTTGGGATCAGCACCGGGCTTAAGCTGGAATGTTGCCTCTGTTACCAGGCGATCGCCGCCCTGCAAAAGAGAAGTACGATAGCTAAAACCTAACTCTTGAGGATTCATCTGCTCAATCGTGCCATTCGGTAAGAGAGTAACAACACTCTCAAGAATATTGGCAGTACAACTCTGGTGTGCACCAGCATTCATCACCACGGCACCACCAACAGTACCAGGAATTCCTACTGCCCACTCTAATCCCTGCCAACCGCGTCTTGCGGTCTGCCAAGCTAAACGGGCAATTGGTTCACCTGCACCTACTGTCACTCTACCTGTTTCCGGCTCGAACCTAGTGTTCCGTAGATAGCGGGTAGAAATTACTAAACCGGGCAAACCATTATCGCTAATGAGCAGGTTAGAACCGGCACCTAAGAGTGTCAAGGGAAGTCCTTGGTTGTATGCCCACTGGAAACCTGCTTGTAAATCATCTAAACAACGGGGAGTAATGTACCATTCGGCAGGACCACCTACTCGAAAGGAGGTTACGTTGCTTAGGGGAACTTGGGATTCAAGTCGGCAGTCAGTTCCTGGCAGGTAAAGGAGCGACTTGTAAAGTTTCTGCTTCCGGACAAGAGCGCTAGTAACACCGGGGGAATCGTAGGATAGAGTCATATCAGTGCAATTGAGAAGAATGCTGATTTTTCTATTGGTTCAAGTTGTGAGGGTTACTCCTGAGGAGTAGGAGTAGTCTGTGTTAAGGCGAAGTAGAACCTATTGGCTAAAGGTGCAGCAAGTAGGTAAGGGAAACTTCAGCAGTAGCCTTACTCGGGCTTTGCTATTAGTCAAGTAAGCAAACATGTTCTAATTTTCAACCCTTTCGCAGAGCAAATTGCTTTCGTGATCTTGGTCTTGGCTAATTGGGTTAAGAAACAAGCTCAATTATTTTCCCGCTTGTGCCCGATAAGTAGTCAGACAAAATTAATTACACAAAAACCGAGCTGAAATTCTTGTATAGCAAGGAATCAGTACAGAATGTAATTAATTCTGTTTGGTTACTTATTAGGTTAGACCGGCTAGATCAAGTTAGTACTTGCTTTTACTAATTGTTCTTTTTCATAGAGCTGATAGAATTCCATGACCTGAGGAATAATCTGGTTAAGATTGCCAGCTCCCAAAAATAGAGCCAGATCTCCAGGTTGAAGAATTTGAGTAAGAAACTCCGAGACTGATGCCAAGGTTGGTTGATAGTAAACATTTTGATGGTTAGCAGAGATCGCCTCAAAGAGGTGTTTACCAGTAATTTGACCTAACCCTGTCTCGCCAGCACCATAAATATCACTGATAACAACCACATCAGCTTTGCCAAAGGATCGAGCAAAATCAGAGAAAAATGCTAAGGTTCGACTATAACGGTGAGGCTGAAAAATTGCCACAAGCCTTCCTGGGGATTTGACTTGTAAACTAGCTGCCGCCAGGGTTACCTGTAGTTCACTCGGATGGTGAGCATAGTCATCGACAAAAGCAATGCCGTTGTGTTCACCCCGACGTTCAAATCGACGTTTAGCCCCCTCAAAAGTAGCAAGAGCCTCAGCAATTACCTCAAACTTCAAACCCAGGTATCGTCCAACTGCTACTGCGGCTAAAGCGTTGCACAGATTGTGTTGACCTAGCAAGTTTAGCTGTATTTCGCCGAGTACTTCATTACCCTCCCAAACTCTTGCTTTGGTGCCACTAGCTTGATATTGAACGCAATCAGCACTGTAGTCGGCACCGGAATCCCTTCGTAAGCTATAGGTGAGAGTAGGTTTGAGTCGTTTTTGCAATGTTTCACAATCAATGCACCCCACCAAAACCTGACAGCGATTGGCGAAAATTTGGAAAGTTTCAATCACCTCTTCGAGACTTTCATAGTGATCAGGATGATCTAATTCGATATTGGTAACTACACCAATTTTGGGGGCAAGTTTGGCTAGGGAGCCATCGGATTCGTCTGCTTCGGCAACGAGTAACGATCCATTACCTAGACGTGCATTACCTCCCCAGGCATCAACTTCACCTCCAACCACAATTGTAGGGTCAAGACCTGCAAGCAGTAGCAAATATCCAATTAAACTGCTGGTTGTCGTCTTACCATGAGTTCCGGCAACAGCGATACTTTGGTAGTCTTGAATTAAGGCAGCCAGTAGCTCTGAGCGATGAAAGATTGGGTAACCTCCCTCTAAAGCTGCCTGATATTCAGAATTAATTGGATTAATTGCTGTTGAACAAATAACTTGAGGCAAGTAGCTTAACGGCTTAGCTACCGATAGAGACTGGACTGTTTGGGAAATACCAGCAGAGCCTCCTGATGTTGAACTTATGCCAACGTTCTGTGCTGGTATTTCTCTACAGATTTGTTCTATCTTTGGTTGAAAAAATTCTAAGTTAGCAGCTTTTTGATCTACGAACAGATGAGCGCCGACGGCTTGTAAACGCTCAGTAATATTTGTCGAGCGAATATCTGAGCCAGAGACAGGTAACTTTCGCTTTGCTAAAACATAGGCTAAGGCAGACATGCCAATTCCACCGATTCCGATGAAATGAAATGGCTTACCACTAAAATCAACAGTATTCGGCATCTTAACTCCTTACACACCACACCAAACAAGCCTACGGTGCCAATAACACGCGCTATCATATCAATAATTGATTTTTCAAGATACAGCCAAATAGAGATTTATTCAGAATCTTCATAGGACGTATCCACTGGCACTCTAAAGTATTGTGGCTAAACTAATTTTGTCTAGCGGGTCATTGCTGAACTAGACTGATGTTCTATTGATCCACAGACACTTAACTTTTCACTAAGCACGAAGCTGTTGCTGGTCTTACGGAAACCCAACTTTCCCAAAGTGTCATTAAACCACTGGTTAAGGAACTTTGGGCGGTTTCCTCTAGGAACGAAATTAGAAATCTCACTCTTAAAAGCACTTCGCTGGGAATGTGCTAAAAGCACTTTACGGGGAATGTGCGTTAATCCCCATCTGAACCTTTGCTTTTGCTGACTAGGAGTGTTTTTCAATTTCAGAAGCTGACTGAAGCCGATCAGCTCAGTAGCTCTTGTTCTAGCTACCAGCTTACTACCCCCCTTAGTGAGAGTTGCCCCTTTAGCATAGCTGGTTACTGGTTAATGGAGGAAAGAGTAATCAAGAGATTATTACCAATAGCCCTATATCAAAGTCAACTTAACGAAGGAAAACCAAGCCTACTGACAAAATATACGCCAGACTAACTCTGCGATAAATTTAGACAAATTGGTTTGGGTGGCGCAAAAAAGCTTAAATTGACTGTATCACCAGTAACGGACAAAGCTGACTTTACATCTTTTTGAGCGATCCCCATTTAGAATTTGTCAGCCTTTGCGATATGATCTGGGTCATTAAGATTACAGTTTGCTGAGCTTGAATTACATAGAGGGCAAGAGACAGTGATAAGAGTAGCGATCAACGGGTTTGGACGCATCGGACGCAACTTTGCGAGGTGTTGGCTGACCAGGGAGAACAGCCAGTTAGAGCTTGTAGGTGTTAACGACACCTCTGACCCCAAAACTAATGCTCATCTGCTGAAGTATGACACGATGTTGGGAACATTGGATGCTGAGGTCAGCGCAGATGAGAATTCCCTAATTGTTAACGGCAAAACGATCAAGTGCGTCTCTGATCGCAACCCACTAAACTTGCCCTGGGCTGATTGGGGGATTGATTTGGTCATTGAAGCTACTGGTGTCTTCCGAGACAGAGAGGGGGCCTCCAAGCACATGGCTGCAGGTGCCAAGAAAGTGATGATTACTGCTCCTGCTAAAGGAGACATCGGCACTTTTGTCATGGGTGTTAATCATGATAAATATGATCCCAAACAGCATGACATCTTGAGCAACGCCAGTTGTACAACCAACTGTCTAGCTCCCGTGGTTAAAGTTCTCAATGATAACTTTGGCATTATCAAAGGTGCGATGACCACAACCCACAGCTATACTGGTGACCAGAGACTCCTAGACGCTAGCCACCGGGATGTACGTCGAGCAAGAGCGGCGGCGATGAATATCGTGCCAACTTCTACTGGTGCGGCCCAAGCTGTAGGTCTGGTAATACCAGAAATGAAGGGTAAGCTCAACGGCATTGCCATGCGGGTACCAACACCAAACGTGTCGGTAGCTGATTTGGTGATTCAAGTTGAGAAGAACACAATTGCTGAGCAGGTCAATGAAGTCCTCAAAGAGGCTGCCGAAGGAAAAATGAAGGGAATTTTGGAGTACAACGACCTACCTTTGGTTTCCTGCGACTATCGGGGAAATGATGCTTCCTCGATTGTTGATGCAAGTTTGACGATGGCTATGGGTGGTGACATGGTCAAAGTAGTTGCCTGGTACGACAACGAGTGGGGCTACTCTCAGCGTGTGGTTGACTTAGCAGAACTAGTGGCCAAGAAATGGGAAAGCTAGTGTTGGGTTTGAAAGCCATCACCAAGAATTAATCTAAAGATTGATTACAGAAAGGGGGACAGATGTCCACCCTTTCTAGGTTTTATACCAAATTCTGCTCTAACCCCTCCAATGAGTTGGCAAGGAAAGGCTTTCCAGTTATCGGATGAGTTTTTTCATTAATAAAATGAGGTTTTAAAACCTCATTTGTTGGGAGCTCTGGTTCTTAGCTTCAGCTGAGAATTAGCCTGGTAACTAAAGTTAAAAATGCTGAAATCCTTTATCTAGACTCAGTACTAGATCACGATGAACGCCCATTCTATCTTTTAGCAAAACTTCTGTCTCAGCTGTAATGTTACCGATTATGCTTGCTCCTTTGCCTAGTTTGTTCACCAATTCTTGAGCTGGTTCTGGCGCTAGACAAAGAACAAGTTCAAAGTCTTCCCCACCATATAATGCCCAGTCAATGGCTTGTTCTGGGGAAACCAGTTTATTTAAGACCGGCGGTAAGGGAAGTAAATTTCTGTAAATGGTTGCCCCAACACGGCTAGCACGACAGATTTGTACTACCGCATCGGCTAGACCATCACTACTGTCCATTGCTGTTATTTGTGGTGTTTTACCTGCAATTTGCTCAAGTAAATGTAAAACATCCAGGCGCGGCTGAGGACGCTGGTGGACTTGAGTTAGGGACAACTGCTCAAGTTGACTTAAATTTTGACCAACTTCCGGATTCAAGAGCAGTTCCAAACCAGCACGCGAAGCTCCATGGCAACCTGTCACAACAATTGCATCCCCTACAGCAGCAGTTGTTCGGCGAAGGATACGGTGAGGATAAACCTGACCGAAAGCAGTAATTGCAACAGTAAGAACTGTTGAATGGCAAACATCACCTCCCACAACAAACGAGTTGTACTTTTCCAAACAGTCAGTTAGACCTCGGTAAAGTTGCTCCACCCAGCTTACGGCTAAATTATCAGTTAAGCATAAGCCTACGGTGATTCCCAGAGGATCTGCTCCCATTGCTGCTAGGTCTGACAAATTGGCAGCAGCGGCTCGCCAACCAACATCTTCAGCACTGGTGGTGCGATCGCTAAAATGTACTCCATCGACTAAAATATCTGTAGTAACTACCAGGGATTGACCAGGCTCAGGTGCAGACAGTACAGCGGCATCATCCCCTACCAAAGACTGATGGCAAAACTGTTGCAACATTGCCAGGAGGCCTTGTTCCCCAAGATCTTTGACTAGCAGAGATGAGGGTTGATGACTCATAGAGATTTGCTTTACTTTGCTGTGCGGTGAAGTTTCGGGAAGCGATAAAACGTATCCCCGTCAGCGTCAACTTCTGGAATAGCGTTGAATAGCTTCATCTGACGCTCTAAATACTGCCGCGCTAGCTGTGGATCTACCCTAGCTGCTGCTGATAATTGAATCAAAGAAATGCAGCTGTCTTCAGATTCAAGCAGTTGATAGAAGGCATCATCTAGTTGCTGTTGCTGTGGCAGGAGCCTACTGTGTAGTAAGGCTCCTGCCACAGCACCCAGAAAAATCACTAGTAGTAAGTCGATTAAAGGCATGATGTAGAACACAATCCTTGCCTGAGGGAAGCTTCTAAGCTGTTTCAGGCTTAACTAAATTCTCTTGACCTTGAATAACTTTGGCAGATTTAATTATGTCCCCTGCTGTAATATTTTCTAGCACTTCTTTGCCCTCTACTAAGTAGCCAAAGACGGCATAACGTCCGTCCATCAGGTTGAAGCCAGGAGGCGTAAGTTCCGTGTCAAACTTAAAGAAGAAAAACTGAGATGATCCACCATTTGGATCATCTCCAGGGCGTGCCATGGCAACTGCACCATAGGCATTAAAGGGCAAGACTGGCTCGTCTAGGTAAAGACCAGCATCTTCTAATGTCATGCCATAAATCGGCTCTTCGTCGCCTCTAACTAGTACTTCAAAGGGTACGGCACGATACTTTCCACTATTAGGATCGATAAATCCTACTTCTTCTCCTTGAGGATCTCCCGTTTGTACAACAAACTTGTCTTCTGCGCGGGTAAACTCCAGACCATCATAGAAACCTCGATTAACTAAATCGACAAAGTTACCAGCCGTAACTGGAGCGCTGTAGCCATCAACTACTAACCTTAGATTGCCTTTGTCTGTAGAAATCTCAATTGTGGCGCGACCTTTAAGTTGAGGTAAGTCACTATACTCGGCAGGCACTTCAAAGGGAAACCCTTGCACCATCATTTCCTCTAGTTTCCCAACTTTATCAAGGATTTTCCCCCGTTCTAGCCAAGTATTTTCTTTGTCTTTAACCTCAACAGCTTCTCGAATTGAGGCAATACCCTTATTCATCTGGGCAATTAAGGCTTCAGCTTGGGGTTTTTGTTCTGCAGGAATATCGGCAAGCAAGTCATCGGTGCGATTGCTCAAAATAATTGCTGCCTGGGTGATGTCTCTTTGAATCGTACTCCAGCGCTTACCCCGCAGCTGGTTAGCAATATCTTCCAAACTGCCTTGAACGTCCCGCACAGCTTTATTCTCTATTGGTAAAGCATAGCGTAAGAGGGCTTGACCATCTGTAATGGCGTTTCCCACCGCCAATCGACTTTCACGGCTGGGCTTGTTATTGCCTAAGTCCCACCAAGCACCAGATAAACCAAGTGAAAGTGTAACCATAAGTAGTGCTAGTACACTAGTTTTAGTAAGGCGTTTGCACCAATCGAGCCAAGAATTTTTTGAAGGTAACATAAACATATAACTGAAGAATTTTTGAAAGTAGGGAAGCATTTTTCTTGACATCTGCCGACAAGTATTTCGTCTAGCTGTTGCCGATAACATGGCACGCCAAAAGATTCGTTGATAGTCTCAAAACTTCACTTCTCATCTTGCCATACCAGCGTCCTTAGTCAGTGTTAATAGTGGTTTTCTGTTGCCTTTAGTGCAAGAACTTGATAACAAATTTTTCAAAGCATCTGAGAGATTACATCTATCAGCTCCTCAACAGGGGTAAAATAAGATGCCAATTGTTCTGCCCTTCAAAACAGGTTCATGATTTCTAGTAATGACTTTCGCACTGGCGTCACAATTGAGTTAGATGGATCGGTGTGGCGAGTGGTTGAGTTTCTACACGTTAAGCCGGGAAAAGGTTCTGCCTTTGTACGCACCAAGCTGAAAAATGTGCAGAGTGGCAGTGTAGTTGAGAAAACCTTTCGGGCAGCCGAGACGGTTCCTCAGGCTAATCTGGAAAAGCGCACCATGCAGCATACTTACAAAGACGCAGACCAGTTTGTCTTCATGGATATGGAAACCTTTGAGGAAAATCGTTTGAGCGAATCTCAAATTGGCGATCGCGTCAAATATCTTTCGGAAGGGATGGAAGTTAACGTAATAACCTGGAATGATCAAGTTCTGGAAGTGGAACTACCTAACTCAGTGGTTCTGGAAGTTATTGAAACTGATCCAGGTGTCAAAGGTGATACAGCAACGGGGGGTACCAAACCTGCCATAGTCTCAACTGGTGCCCAAGTGATGGTTCCTCTATTTATTTCTATAGGGGAGCGTATTAAAATCGATACCCGTAACGATACCTACCTAGGTCGTGAGTAAAGTGTCGACCCTGGGCAAAGCGCCTTGGCTGTTGGGTGCTAAAACTCCTCAGCGGTTGGGTTCTTTAACCTAAGGTTAACAACTCTGCTTCACAAGTTGAGACTAACTTGCCTCCAGACAACCACCAAAACTCCTAGCTCCTGATTTACTAATTGTGTCTTTAGACTTTAATCAACTCCGTGAACTGCTAGCCGCGATCGCACAAACTGATATTGCGGAACTTAGTTTAAAAAGCGCCGACTTTGAATTAATGGTGCGTAAAGGTTTCCCCACAACCCAGGCTGTTGATCCTAATCTGGTTAGTGGCAGCACTATCCAGGCTTCCGGATTGCTGGCTACACCTCCTTCTGGGGTACCAACGCCTAACGTTCCTACTCCTGGCACAGATCTAGCAACAGCTCAAGCCGCAGCAGTTCCGCAAGTGGCAGACCAGAAATGGGAAGAAATACCCTCGCCGATGGTTGGGACGTTTTACCGTTCTCCAGGACCTGATGAAGCCCCCTACGTTAATGTCGGTGATCGCGTCAACACTGGTCAAGTTGTTTGTATTATCGAAGCCATGAAGCTGATGAATGAAATCGAAGCGGATGTGTCGGGGCAGGTAGTGGAAATTTTAGTGAAAAATGGAGAACCGGTAGAGTACAAACAACCATTGATGCGCATTAAGCCAAGTTAACAATCACTTAATTGTTATCAATAGACTAAAAATAGCTGCTAAAATTTTGGGATCAAGTAATTTCGGGTTATACCGATGCAGACAGCAGACCCTGTACCGCAAGAGGTAGTACAACAAGTTTCTGAATATTTCAGTATCTTGAGTGAGCCAATGCGCCTGCGCATTTTAAACTTACTGCGTGAAGGCGAAAAATGTGTACAAGAGCTGGTAGAGGCGACAGCAACTAGTCAAGCTAATGTTTCCAAACATTTAAAAGTAATGTTACAAGCTGGTATACTTAGCCGCCGATCCGAGGGTACATCTGCCTACTACAAAGTAGAAGATGAACTTATTTTTGAGTTGTGTAATCTAGTTTGTGATCGCCTTGCAACCAGAATCGAGCAGCAAGCTCGCCATTTCCGTGACTTTAGCTTAATCAACAAAGAGTAAGGCATCTCTACTCTTTGTCAAAACAGGGAATCTACTCCTGAAACTGCTCATCTAAACTTTGGCGAGTTATTGGCTGTTGGAGCTCTATCCCTTCACCTCCCAATACTTCTAGAGGTTTTCCTTCAACCTCAAGCCAGACCTTAGCATTAGGGTCTAAACTTGTTGCTGTGTAAACGACTTGGGATAAACGACCCATCATCGCCGCACTGCCTCCACCTAAGACGAATTCTTCAGACAGATCAACGTGAACACCGTCACTTTCTACAGATACCTTTCTTAGCTTAGTTCCTGCTGGAATTGTGGTGGTAAAGTTCTGGGTAGATGGACCTGTCAATAATTTCTCGAAGGCTTCCTCTAAGGTTTCACTCGGTTCTTCAACCTTATTTAAGGTTACCTCATTGGCAACAGGCTTGATTGTGCCATTGACATCTTCAACCCAATAAATTTGAACTTTTTCCTCAGCGGCTGGAGCTACAGGTTTTGTTGCAGGTTTTGTAGACTGAGGTGCTGTTGGTACTGGTGGTGAGGTAGTCGATATAGGGTCAGGATTTGACGATTTCCAAGCCCACCACGCTCCTACACCGCCTCCCGCTAAAATCAGCGCAGAAATACCGGCGACGACACTGACGGGAACGCGACGAACATTATTTTGATCTTGCATTTCAAAATTCCTCCTTAATGGTTGGAGAGGATTTGCACCAGTTGCCTTTTATTTTGACTATTTGGGCAATCTATGATGGGTTAAGTACACCCTGGCTGGTTGCTTCTGTCTGGCTAGTTTCCTCAACTCGGATAAAAGCAGCCATATCCAACTCGTCCCTACCTATATTTAATTGTAAGAGTCGGGCTGTAATGCCTGCACCTTCCAATGTGCGGATATTGAACTGGCTGTTTAAGCCCTGAATTAATTTCTCAACTAATTGAGGAGGAAGAGCCTCATTCTGGATAACAACTAACGGATCAATTAGCTCAAAAATCTCTCCGGAGGCGATTCTCAACCCCAACTCTATCTTGACAGGCAAAGGCTCAGTCTTGCCCTCCTGCACCTCGAACTCGAAACGAAGGTGGTTGTTTCCCAAAAAATCGACTCGCGGATTAAGCAATTTGTAGCTTCTTCCTGAGCTTTCCAATATGCCATCCCCCATCTGCTGTAACTTTGACGTTACTAGGGGTGAAAGCAGAGCCTTGTTGAGGTCTGACTCTGTCAAAACTAAATGCACTCCAGCTTGCAGGGGTTGCCTAAGAGCATTTTGGAGAGTACTCTGATTTCCTTGCCGGAGGGTTGGTAGATCTAGGTTAACAGGGTCAGATTCCAACTCCAAAGCCTCAACTCGGATATCTGGCGTTAACCATAATCCCCTGCCAGCGATCCGTACCTTATCTAGTTTACCTTGTAAAACTTGATAACTAGGAGTGTTGTCCAATCTAACTTCTAGCTGTTCTGCCCTGTCTATTTGTGAGCGTAGTGTATCTTCAATAACCTGATCAATAACCAGACCAGTCGGGGAGACAATAGCCAAAAGGCTAGAGACTAAGATAGTTATCAATTCCATAGTCTAGGGATTTTCAGGCAACTTTAAGGCCGCGTCAATTGACTGCTTGAGGTGAGAAACTACCTCTTCAAGGGGGATTTCTTCCGATTTTCGGCTTGCTCTTTCTACTACCTCTACTTTTCCCTCTTTCAAGGATCGACCTGTCACAATTCGATAAGGAATACCAATTAAATCGGCATCTTTGAATTTGACACCAGCTCTTCCATTACGGTCATCTAGTAGGGTTTCTATACCAGCTTTATTTAACTGTTGGTACAAACCTTCTGCGGCTTCAAGCTGTTTACTGTCTGAGACATTGGGAATGGAAATGATCGCTTGGTAGGGAGCGATCGCCACAGGCCAAATGATGCCATCTTTGTCATAGGACTGTTCCACAGCTGCTTGAGCTAGCCGCGACACCCCAACACCATAACAGCCCATATGTAAGGGAAGCTCTTCTCCCGACTCACTAGTATAGGTTGCTCCCATCGCTTGAGAGTACTTTGTTCCTAACTGAAAAATGTGACCAGCTTCTATACCGCGAGCAACCTGGAGAGTTTGACTGGGTTCATGCACAGCTCGATCTCCTACCTTTGCCTTACGCACATCTACCACTTGCTCTGGTGAGTGAAGTTGCTCTCCCCAGTTGGCACCAACAACGTGGTGTTCAGATTCATTAGCACCTGTGACAAAATTTTTCAAGCTAACGGCCGTTTTATCTACTAAACGTAAAAATCTGGGTGCAACGTCTTGGATCGGATTAATGTAATCGTCTGCTAAATCAGGGGCTATGTAGCCCAAAGGTAAAGGCTGAGATGCCCATTTTTGCTGGCTGGTGGCATCTGGCACCGTTAAGCTGAGGAGAGTTTTGGCATTATATTGTTCTGCCAATTGTACTAGCTTGTTTTGTAACTTCACCTCATTAACATCCTGATCTCCCCGCAGACTGACTAGTACTAACACTGTCATACCATTGTCATACACTGCCTGGTAGAGGACATTTTTTACCAGATTAGTGGGAGAACATTTGAGAAATTGACAAACTGATTCAATGGTGGCGCAGTTAGGGGTTTCTCGTTTTTCGTAGCTAGTAAAGGGAGAGAGTTCTGCAACTGGTGCTAAAGAGTCAGCTTTTTCGACGTTAGCCGAGTATTTTCCGTCCTCGGTATAGAGAACCTCATCTTCCCCAGCATCTGCCAGAATCATAAACTCCTGGGAACCAGAACCGCCAATTGCTCCTGAATCAGCTTCTACTGCTCTGAAAGCTAAGCCACAACGAGTTAACATGTTCCGATAGGCTTTATCCATATCTTGGTAAGTCTTTTTGAGGCTTTCTTGGTCTGTATGGAAAGAGTAGCCATCTTTCATGATGAATTCCCGACCTCGCATTAAACCAAATCGAGGTCTAATTTCATCTCGGAATTTAGTTTGAATTTGGTAAAGGTGTAGGGGTAGCTGGCGATAGGAACGAATCATATCGCGGGCGACTGCTGTAATTACCTCCTCATGGGTCGGTCCTAAAGCCAATTCTCGCTCACGCCTATCTGTCAGGGCGAACATAATGCCTTCTGCTTTGGTGTAGGTGTCCCAACGCCCCGACTCTCGCCATAACTCAGCTGGCTGTATTTGTGGCAACAAGCACTCTTGAGCGTCAGTTGCATTCATTTCCTCTCGCACAATTTGGGAAACTTTTTGTAGTACTCGCCACATCAAAGGTAGATAGGCATAGATACCGCTACCAATGCGACGAATGTACCCAGCACGAAGTAGCAATTGGTGACTGGGGATTTCTGCTTCTGCTGGTGCTTCACGCAGTGTGACAAAGAGCATTTGTGACAGTCGCATTGCTTGTTTACCTTTCAGACCGGAAGATTATCATCTCATCAGTCTAGAACATCAGCTACCCCGGTTCAGATTTAGTCTGTGATCAGGGGAGTAGAGGAGTGCGTTTATAGCAATTCTCGTTTAAGTAAGGTAAATTTGATTTTCTTCCCAACTATTGACTAGCTAAAACCGAAGATTGTCTACTCATCGAATTGAGAACTGCTATGGGGCATCAAAAAACGCTGTATAAGCTTGGCATCTATTTCCAAGAAGCTATCTGTAGTTATAATGATCGCTTCCTGTTCCTGATACCTATTCTGTTTGCTGACATAATTTACAAGCACAAATAATTTATTTAACAAAAAGAATTAGGGGCTATCAGTCGGCTAATTGTTTTATGAAATAAATAAAACCTATTGGAGAAAATAACTTTGCCAGATTTAATTAGTCAAGCTCGCCCCCCCTTAGAATTCATTCCACCAGCACTTAACCCTCTGGTTTTAGGAACTGTACAACAGCTTTTACCGATTTGGTTGCGATCGCAGACACCCATTACTCAAATTCAGGCAGACAATGTTGAACTTCTAGTTGATTTATATCAGCAATTTCAGCAAGGTAAACTGCGATTTTTAATGGCATTTCGCCATCCCACAGCAAATGACCCATTTTGTATGACTCATTTGCTTTGGCGACTGCTGCCAAAGGTAGCTAAACAAAAGGGTGTATCCCTAGATTATCCGATTCATGCCCACTTCATTTATGACCGGGGTATTCCCCTCTGGGCTGGCTCTTCAGTCGGCTGGCTTTATTCTCGCCTGGGAGGAACTCCTATTCACCGAGGTAAGGCAGACTGGACAGGATTGCGTTCAGCTCGTAACCTGTTTGCTAATGGCAAATTACCGATGGCGGCTTCTCCAGAGGGGGCTACTAATGGTCATAGTGAAGTTATTAGTCCCTTAGAACCAGGTATTTCTCAATTAGGTTTTTGGTGTGTTGAAGATTTGTTCAAAGCTGGGCGCAATGAGAAAGTTTTGATTGTGCCCGTGGGGATTCAATACAGTTATGTTAATGACCCGTGGCAATCTATAGAAAAGCTTTTAACTGAATTGGAAGAAGCCAGTGGTTTAACAGTAGGGGAAAAATCAGAAATTACAGATTTTAATCAACTTTCTGATTTTGCTTTAAAAAGTGGATATACTGAACATTCTTTAGAGATTTCTCTTTATCAAAGACTTTATCGTTTAGGAGAACACTTACTGTCGTTAATGGAGGATTTTTATCGCCGCTTTTATCATAAAAAATTGCCAAGTTCGACTAAGACAAGTCAATTTAAACAGTCTAAATCATTAACTGGTAAGAATGAAGAGCTAATGGTTAGACTGCAAAATTTGTTAAACGTTGCCCTACAAGTAGCAGAGGAATATTTTGACTTACCAGCGAAGGGGGGAGTAATTGATCGTTGCCGTCGTTTGGAACAGGCTGGTTGGAATTATATCTTCCGAGAGGAGCTAAAGGAAGATAAGACATTCTCGGCTGTAGAGAGAGGATTAGCTAATCGCCTTGCTGAAGAAGCAAACCTACGCATGTGGCACATGCGACTGGTGGAATCTTTTGTATCAGTGACTGGCAAATATGTGCTGGAAAAACCCACAGCAGAGAGGTTTGCCGAGACTACCTTACTTTTATGGGATACAGTTACTCGAATCAAAGGTGGTAACTCATTTGCACGCCCTCAATTGGGCAAGCAAAGGGTTCAGATGACTGTAGGACAGCCTATCTCTGTCTCAGATCGCTACGAATCTTATCAGGAAAGTCGCCATAGCGCAAGGCAAGCTGTAGCTGATTTGACTCAAGACCTACAAAAGGAAATGGAAGGTCTGATTTTGCCAGGAGTCTAACAAGTATATTGCTATCTTTATTGTCAATAAATCTCAATACAATGCTGACCGCTTGAGCCTAAAAGTTGTTACATGATGTAAACCATGGGTAGCAATTAGTCGGTCAAGACAAACAACTTGTCAATATTTTTCTCTTACGGTGCTTAAATCTACTTTCCTCTAGAGTAGCAAAGCACTACTTGCCTCCAACTTAAAAATTCTCCGTAAATTTACTGTTGCAATCTAGCCGAAAGAACGGTAATGTTTATTGCGTAGTCATACGTTGTATGACGGTGTGTACTACGCTAAAAGCTTACTGAAACCTTACCTAAGACTAAAGTAAAGTTTCTGTGAACCTTTTCTTAATACTAATGTCACCTGACCGATGTTGATTAAGTCAGGGAATCTACTACTGTTCAAGAGTAACTGAATCAAGCAATATTTTGGCAGCCAAATTACTCTCAAGTGAGGGCTGTATCCATGCTGAAGTTCAGTTTTCGGTAACAAAATCTGGCTTTCAATCTTACCTGAATTGGGAAAGAAATACTGTTGAGTCGGAAGAAAGCTACCGGCCATTGTTAATTTTTCAAGAAAAACTTACCATCGGTGTGGCGAGAAGTGCTGCTACCCCTTAGCAGTTTTTAGCTTGTGCAAAAGTTCTACTAACGAATTAACTTACAATTTAAAACCGATAGGAGGCTCCAGGTAGTGCATCGCCATTCCTACCCACTACACCGACAGACTGGTAAAAAA
>JBAUJE010000290.1:0-10094 GCA_049683475.1 Coleofasciculaceae cyanobacterium
GGGTATGCTGCTGGGTTAGTGTGGTTAGTGACCTGTATCCTTAGTCTGGAAGCCGTTAGGAAACTTCGCTCTGCTCGAATTGGTAATTAACAACTAAAACTCCACGAGTGGCAAGTGCTGTAAAAACCTCTTGTTTTATTAACAAATGTAAAGACAACTAACTAGTTTTTTAGGCATGCTAGCAATTTAAATTAACTGTTTTCACCTATCTAGAGGTGAAAAGAAAACAAAAGTGATCTGCTACTGAAGAGAGATGAACTTCAACCCCAATCTTTTTTATCGTTGGAATAATTAAATAAAAGGTTTTAAACCTTGCACTGGATGAGAGTTTTGCTGTTTGGCTTATTGCCTGACATCGAAGGAGAGCGACGTCAGATGTCAAGGACAGTGCGAAAGTATTAACTAGACTGAGGTTAGGTGGTGTAGAGTTTTTGTCGCTTCCTCTACTTTACCGTTGCCAGGGGGGGATTAAACTCCCCATCAGAACAGTCCGAGGTGATGGACACCTGCTAATCTAGGTCAAAAGGATTTGTTGAGCTGAGTAATTATCTATAAATAATTACTCAGCTTTTCTCCGGGTTACCGAATTAGTTGAAAAGCTGATTTTTCTGTAAGTTTTAGTCTACCTGGATTAGGTTTAATTGGAATTAAGTTGCCGACCTAAATAGTCATGAGCTATCATCATCTCGCCTCAAGTATGATATTTAGGTATTAATTGACTAATGGTGCTTTTTCCTGATTGGGCGAAAATTAACAAGCTGCTACATAAAATTTGAGCAAAGCAATGTCCTCTGATCCTTATGACTCTGGATCTAAAGTTCCGTCGCAGTCGGATACTGACCTTTTCTTGGCTCTAAAAGCAGGGCAAACTAGTGCTTTAGAAAGGCTATATGATCGTTATGCAGGTTCAGTCTACGGTCTAGCCTTGAAGATTTTGACAAATCCAGAGGAAGCGGCAGATCTTACCCAAGAAGTTTTTATTTTCTTGTGGCAGCAGGCAAAATATGACTCAGACAGGGGTCGCTTCGATAGCTTTCTGATGATGTTAACGCGATCGCGTGCCATTGACCGACTGCGCCGCCGTACAACCCGCTTCCGATTTTTGCAGCGCCAGAAACAGTTTAACCTCAAGGAAGAGAGTACTGTTTCCCCGCTAGACAAGGTGTCTTTGCTTGAGCAATCTCAGAGGATTCAAACGGCAATGACACAACTAAGTGACGATGAGCGCCAGGTGCTAGAGCTTGCTTACTATCGTGGCTTAAGCCAATCAGAAATTGCTCAGCAATTTAATATTCCCCTAGGAACCGTTAAAACTCGCTCTCGCCGAGGACTTGTGAAGTTGCGACAGATCCTACAAAACTTTTATTGAACTTGGGTAGGCTGATGACAAACCCCTCACTTCCTGAAGACTGGGAAGAACTAATAGCCGGTTACGTACTCGATAACCTCAATGTAGAGGAAGCGGAGGAGTTTGAGCGTTTGCTCAAGGCTAATCCCGAACTGACGACGGAAGTAAATCGCTTTCAGGAACTTACTGCCGCTATGCCTTATGCTGCACCAGTAGTAGAGCCGCCACCCCACCTCCGCTCAGCAATTCTCAAGATTGCTCAGACCAACAAACCTCAGACCAATACCCATCACCTTCAAAGGAGGAATGTTTGGTGGGGGTTTGGTCGTCTAGCTGCTGCTGTGTTACTCGTAACCCTGCTAATTGATAACTATTACCTGCGCCGAGATGTCGAGAATGCTCAAGCAGTGATCGCAAAATTGGAAGGTCAACTTCGGGATGCTAGAACAGTGATTGCTACTTACAAAAATGCTCAACCCCTGTTATTTGCCCTTGAGGGAACGGGAACAGCGACAGGGGCTAGTGGCAGTTTAGTGGTTAGTCTCAACCAGCCTGAAGCAATTGTAACTATCGAAGATTTGCCAGCCTTACCCCAAGGTCAAGCCTATCGGCTTTGGGTACTTCCAGAAGGGGGTGACCCCATTTATTACGGACAGTTTGCAACAAATGACCAAGGTAGAGCGATCGCCAAGATTTCAACACCTAATGATCTGGTTCCCTCCGAGGCATCTCAGCTGTTGATCACCTCTGAGTCAGCTAATGATCCCCCCATTCCCAAAGGTCCAGTTGTCATGCACAGTGTTTCCTAGAAAGAAAAATCCAAAATGAGTCCTCCTGCGTATTCCTATAGAGAACCAAATTCAGCTCAGTAGGAGAACCCCCATGGATAAGGAATTAATGTCATCTCGTCAAGAATCTAAACGGTCTAGTGCCTTGTCACGCAGACGGATCTTAGCAGTAGGAGGCATCGCCGGGATTACTGGGGCCGTTGGACTATCGGCTTTCAGAACTGATTCTGCTCAAGCATCAACCTCGCGGCGTGCAGCTAATGATGCCAAAATTCTCAATAAGGCACTTTACTACGAACACCAGGCAATTTGGGCCTACAGCTATGCTGCGGGACGGCTAAGTGATTCTCAGGTAGGTCAAGCGGTTTTAGCGATCGCTCTGGCAAATCAGGCAGACCATATGACACATCGTGATACCTTGGCTCAAATTATTGATAGCTTAGGTGGAACTCCCGTTAAAACTGAAATGAGCTACGACATATCCTCCTATATTGAACGGGGTGAAGGCAATGTTGATTCCGACGTGAATATTGCCAAGCTAGCCTTAGCCTTAGAAACTGATGCTGCGATCGCTTATGCGACAGAAGTCTCAAGCTTGAAGACTCCAGAATTGGTGACGGCTGGAGCGACTATTGCAGCTACAGAAGCGGCCCACGCTACCACAATTCGAGCAGCATTTATTTCCTTAGGCGTTGACATCGATTATGTGCCGGCCGCGTTTGTGAGTGCAGATACTCGGAATCAGTGGGTGTTAAAGGTATAGTAGACAAGAAAAAATCTGTGGGGTGGCAACACTCCACAGATTATCTCGACCAAAATTCGGCATTAGCGAAAGCCAAAACATCCTCCTTAAAGAGGATATATTGCCCAAGCAATTACCAGACCTTAGGCAGAAGTAATACTAGACATTAAATAGATAGGCTGTTATTAGTGACATCAAGTTCCTAACTAAGCCTCTTATCGGGATTATATAGATATCCTAGCTTATAGCTTTCCGCCAGAAGTTAGTAGCTTTTCTTGCAGCTACAAAGAGAAAATCATATTTTTGTTGTAGTAGGTTTACTGTCATCAATTTAGGCATTTAGGTTACTCTTTCTTAACCTAGTAATCCTCTGGGGTGGCTGTTATCAATTTAGCTTTTTAAACTAGTACCTTTATTTTAATATAAATAGAAAAAAATTAAGGAGGGTTTATTTTTCCATGAGAGTTAAATAAAAGGTCAAAAAGTAGTTATAACAAAGATGGATGCGAAAGAAATTCACCAAATTCAATTTATAGTAGAGCCGTCAATATCAGAAAATCCAAGTAAAAAGGAGTCTAGAGATAGGCTCTCTGTTGGTCAGGCACCTGTATATTTAAATAGAACAGATATTGGACAGGAAATACTTTTAATAACTTCTGTTTTTACAGCTATAGTTATTGCACTTTTGTACTTTACTGCTGTTTACTTCAGGAAAGCAGAAGGTAAGAGAACAATAAAGGTTAAAGGTTCTTCTGAAATACCTTGTTATAGGTGCCGTTTCTTTAAAAACAATTCTTACTTGAGATGTGCAGTTCATCCTTGCACAGTCCTTAGTTGCAAGGCAACCAACTGCCCCGACTACGAATCTGAATAATTTGTGTATTTTGTCTGTCAATAAAGTACAGGAAAAACACTTTAACTTTATTGTTATTAGTAATTTGACGAAATCTAGTTTTTATTGAAAAACTGAATATAAAGGTCTTCTAATCATTAAGATAATTAAACTAAAACTTCAAAAAAGTATACCCAAAGAAAGAAGAACCATTTAGGACAACTACCTAACCTGGTAATTGAACAAGCTTTATGTATTTTGAGTTTATTTACTTGAGCTTTCTCAGTAAAAGGAGAATATATTATGACTAAACTAATTTCTAACAGCAAAGCCTTTAAAGCGAGTGCATTAGCTCTAGGCTTAATGACAGCGTTACTAGGTGTTGTTGGCGGTAATGAAACATCAGTAAAGGCTCAAGAAGTTGAACAAAATGTAACCCAAGAAGAGGTTGCCAATCAAAGCGAAGAACTCGTTGGTCAGACAGTAACTCTGAGGGGTGAAGTCGAAGATAGAGACGGATCTATTTTTAGAATCGATGATGATCGTTTTTTTAATGGTGAAGACATTTTGGTCGTGAATATGTCCGGAGTGTCTATACCCGATTTACCCTACGACGATGCAGAGGTACAGGTAACGGGAGAAGTGCGTAGCTTCATCGTTGATGAAGTTCAAAGAGAGTTCGGCATGGGTTTTGATGCCGACAGATATGTAGAGTATGAAAATCAGCCAGTTCTCTTTGCTGAGTCAATTGCCCTAGCACCTTCACCGGGTGAAATTACCTTTAACCCCGATGTGTACTACGGTAAACCAGTTGCAGTTGAGGGTGAAGTTGAAGAGATAGTAGCAGCAAATGCCTTCACCTTAGACGAAGAGCGATTACTCACCTCAGAAGATTTACTGGTAATTAATTTAGCCCCAGGTCAAATTCCTGAAGATGATCAAGACGTAGTGGTGACAGGGGTAGTCAGACTGTTTACCGTAGTTGAATTTGAGCGTGACTACGACTTAAATTGGGACGCTGATCTTGTAAGAGAAATAGAAGCTGAGTATGAGAATAAGCCAGTACTCGTAGCCGACGGAGTTTACATGTCAGACGAATAAAGTAACTCTCACTTCTCATCACTTTGTAAGAATTTAGGAGATATTTATGAATAAGCAAAATCAGTCCACACAGAAAAAAAACAGATTAGTAGGAACTATCTGTAGCAGTTTAATTCTCAGCTTGCCAGTATTTCCTTTGGTAGCTTCAGCACAGCCTGTGTCTTCTACTAATCCTTGTCCGAGAATTTACTATGAAGAACCATTCAATAGTACAAACCTAGCTCCCCTAGGGTGTCCCCCCAATGCAGCCGCCAGACAACGAGGTGTAGGGGGGCTTAGTCCAACTGATCCTTACACTGCACCTCTAACTGAAGCACCACCTGCTGCAGGTATTATGCAGCCGCCTTTACCAGAAACGCGCAGCGAAGCTGTTGCTAGGGTTACGCCCCAGAACCAACAGGTTTCTGTGAAACTGAAGAATAACACCAATACGTTTATCACCTACGAAGTAATTGGTCAAACAGGAGAGCGAGTGCTAGGGGCAGGGCAAGATGTCATGTTGCAAAATTTACCCCTTCCTGTAACTCTCAGTAGCTACCGTCAGGATGATGGACTATTGCAAGTAATGCCCCAAGCCACAGAACCAGGCATGTTAGAAGTCATGTTGGAAGCCGATCCCACTTTTGACGACACCAAGGGCACATTGAGAATTCAAGAAGATGGCGAAGTCTTTATCAATTAGTTAAAAGATGAGGCTTTTCTGTTAAATACTTGAACAAGTCTGAGCTTCTAGCACACCCTACCAAGGCCCCATTGGTGGGGTTAAATATGAGGTTGTAGAGTAAATAAAAATGAAAACACGACCTAGTAACACCATAATCAAAGCTTTTCTTGGCATTCTCGTCGTACTAGGTTTGTATATTATCGGTGGATTACTTATTAAAGTTCGCAGGGAAGCAAATGAAAGCCCGGAAGTCGGAAGTATAGATCTTAACGATCAATATCAAAAAGATGTCTTTGCCAAAGGAAAAAACTATGTTTAAGCCAGCTTTATTCTTTGAATAGGAGCAGCCTTCCCAGGCTATGCCATAACTATTTTGAGGAAAAGTTGGCTATCTATAAGCGATTGTATTGATTTTGAGTAAAAGTAAGAGGCTAACAACAGTGAGTAGAAGTTTGCAAGGAAAAGTTGCAATTGTTACGGGTGCTGGTACAGGTCTTGGTGAGGCGATTCCAAAGAAGGGTTAAAAAACCAAGGAACTCAAACAATTAAGTAGAGCAAACTAGCAATATCAAGTATGGGTGAATCCAACTTTTGGCAGCTTTATAGATAGTGAGGCAGCACTAACATCACTGAGCTTTTTCTGGAAAGCTTTATGGGCATTTATTCTTGGCTATATTGTTAGCAGCGCCATTCAGGTATTTGTCACCCGCGAACGGATGAAACAGACGATGGGTCAAGCGGGGAAATGTTGCGGGTATTATCGCGGCTTTTGTTCCCCGCTCGTTTTTTCAGTTTCTCTTTATCGGTTCAGGACAAGGTAGTAATCCAGGATTCCTAGCCATTTTGGAAAATGTCATAGTTGGACCAGTTGCTGCTTTCTTCACCTTTATAGGTTCAATGGGCAATATTCCTTTGGCTTCTGTTTTATTTGCCAATGGTGTTAGTTTTGCCGGGATTATGGCTTTTATTTTTAGTGATTTAGTCGTGTTTCCCATAATTCGTATTAATGCCAAGTATTATGGCTGGAAAATGGCACTTTATATTCTTGGTGTCTTTTTGGCGGCGTTGGTTGCGACAGCAATTGTTATGCATTACGGCTTTTCCCTCTTGGGACTTTTGCCTCAAGGTGGAGGAGAGGGTGCAGCACAGACAGAACGCTTTGCCATTGACTATACTTTCTGGCTTAACCTTGTCTTTCTTGCTATAACAGGCGTTCTCGCTTGGCTGCGCTGGGGTGATAAAAATAACAAGAAAATGCATCACGGTAATGGAAAGCAAAGCATTATTGAGAAAATCCTTTTTTGGTTAGCCATCCTCTCCTATTTTTGGCTGGCGGGTGGTTTAGTTGCTACTTTTGTCCGATAGGTAGAGGCGATCGCTAGGGAAAGGGCTTATAAGTCCTTTAAGAGCTATCCAGTTAACAACCGGAGTAAGGGAACCCCAGCTAAGCTTTACAATATGTTCGACTCCTTAACTATTAATATTGGTTTGTTTTTAATCGCAGTTTTTGTGATTGCCATCGTTGGCACCAAGATGACTAAAATTGCAGACCGCTTAGCTGATAGAACTGGCCTGGGAGAAGCTGTAGTTGGTGCTTTATTTTTGGGAGGTTCTACCTCTTTACCTGGGATTGTTACTTCTGTGACTGCTGCATCTGGTGGTCATGCTGAACTAGCTATTAGTAATGCTTTAGGGGGAATTGCTGCTCAAACTGCATTTCTGGCGATCGCTGATATCGTTTATCCCAAAGCTAATTTAGAACATGCAGCAGCCTCAGCGGCCAACCTGTCCCAAGGAACTCTACTTGTTACTCTCTTGGCTTTACCTCTACTAGCTATGTCAATTCCAGAGGTGAGTATTTGGCAGATTCATCCTATCTCTTTTATCTTGCCTGTTGCCTATATTTTTGGTTTGCGTTTGGTTTCTAAGGCTCAAGAAACACCTATGTGGTTACCAAAAAGCACCGAGAAAACGCATCTTGATCAAGCAGATGAGGAAATATCGAAAAGTTCAAGTTTAACAAGTTTGTGGTTACGTTTCTTTTTCTTTGCATTAACAATTGCTCTTGCTGGTTATGTAGTAGCAGAATCTGGAGTTGCTATTTCCCAACAAACTGGTCTTTCTGAATCGGTGGTAGGAGGATTATTTACTGCTGTCTCCACTTCTCTACCTGAACTTGTCACCTCAGTAGCAGCGGTACGTCAGGGAGCCCTAACTCTTGCGGTTGGAGATATTATTGGTGGTAATAGTTTTGATGTTTTATTTATTGCTTTTTCTGACTTTGCTTATCGAGAGGGTTCTATCTACCAAGGACTTACCCGAACCCAGAGTTTTGTCATTGCTTTAACTATCCTGATGACTGGTATTCTTCTTATGGGTTTGTTGCGACGAGAAAAGCATGGTATTGGTAATATTGGCTTCGAGAGTTTTATGATTCTGTTGTTATATTTAGGAGGATTTGTTCTCTTATTTTTAGGAATTTAGTAAAAAACAGAAGAAAAAGTGTAGGTATGAAGACGATTATTTTTGAAGTAGAACAATGGGAACGTCCCACCTTTAACCAGCTAAATGGTGAACATGAGCTGGAGTTCGTTGAGCAACCCCTAAACCCAGATAATGCTAGTCAATATGCAGATGCAGATATTATTTCAACTTTTATTTACTCAGATTTAAGCGCTGATGTCTTGCAAAATTTCAGTAATTTAAAATTAATTGCCACTCGTTCAACAGGTTTTGACCACATTGAGACAGACTACTGTCAAAAGCACAAGATTAAAATTTGCAATGTGCCAACTTATGGAGAAAATACTGTAGCAGAACATGTCTTTGCTCTATTGCTATCTATTAGTCATAAATTGACCGAAGCTGTAGATAGAACTCGTAAAGGAGATTTTTCTCTAATAGGACTTCGGGGCTTCGACTTGCGAGGTAAAACCCTAGGGGTGATTGGTACAGGTAATATTGGTCAGTGCGTTATTGAAATTGCCAAAGGCTTTCGCATGGAGGTTAGGGCTTTTGACGTGAAACCAGACCAAGAAATAGCTTCTAGACTAGGGTTTTGCTACGGCGATATCAAAGAGGTTCTATCAACTTCCGACATTATTACTCTGCACGTTCCCTACAATAAAAAAACTCATCATCTCCTTTCTACAGAAGAGTTTGACTTAATGAAAGATGGCGTAGTATTAATTAATACCTCTCGCGGTAGTATTATTGATATTCAAGCTATGTTGGCTGGTTTGGCAGAAGGGAAAGTTGCAGCAGCAGGTCTTGATGTTTTGCCGGAAGAACCTGTTATGCGAGAAGAGGCTGAGTTGCTGCGCTCTTTTTATCACAAACAGCATAATCTAGAAACTTTGTTGGCCGATCACATTCTGTTGCGTCTACGCAATGTGATCATCACCCCTCATAGTGCCTTTAATACTCGTGAAGCTGTTGAACGTATTGCCCAAACTACCGTTGATAACATCATTAAATTTGCCCAAGGTGAACCCCAAAACCTCTGCTAGGAAATTACTTATTTCCCAAAGATTTACTCTTTGATTGTAATAGGCTGCTTTCCCTCAACTGGAGAATTAACCCGACCAATTACACTACTCTGGTGATATCCCAAACCGTTAAGAACACTCAAACAGTTACTAACTTGGTCAATAGGAATAGCTGCTAGTAATCCTCCAGAAGTTTGAGGGTCAAATAAAAGAGGAAAAAGATGACTATTCCTCACTTCCTCCAAATTTTTAATCAAATTAGATAGACGCAAGTTTTCCGGATAAAGAGAACTAAAAATACCTTGTTGCAGAGTTTCCTTTGCCCCCTGTAAAACAGGCATTGCTGCTAAATCCAATTCCACTGCTACCTGAGAAGCTTTAGCCATTTCTAACAGGTGTCCAACTAATCCAAAACCTGTAACATCTGTGCAAGCAGAGACTTGGTGTTGTTGTAAACAGGTAGCCGCCTTCTGATTAGAAACTAACATTGATTGAATTGCTCCTTCAATCCAACGTCCTTTTGCCTGAAGACGCATATCAGCAGCAAACAAAGTACCACTTCCCAAAGCTTTAGTTAAAATCAAGACTTGACCAGGTTTCATTCCTCCTTTGCGTAACAATTGCTCAGGTAAAGCTAAACCATTGCAAGTAAGACCAAAAGCTAGTTGTTCTCCCTCAGTTGTATGTCCGCCAATTAATACCGCACCAGCTTGAGTGAGAACTTGAGTTGCACCAGCCAATAATTGATAGAGAGTTTCTTCTAATTTGGTTGGCAAACTATAAGGAAGAGTTGCGATCGCTAAAGCACTTTGAGGTTTTGCCCCCATAGCAAATAAATCACTCAAACAATGATTAGTTGTAATTTTTCCTAGTAAAAAAGGATCATCTATTAAAGCCGGGAAATAATCAATTGTCTGTACCATTACTTGACCCGATGGAACCCTAACAACTGCCGCATCATCGGGCGAATCTAGTCCAATAATAATATCTTCTCGCTGGGGCTGATTGACACTTTCTCGTTTAATTCGTTTTAGTACTTTCTCTAAAATTGACCCGCCAACTTTAGCACCGCAACCTGTGCAGCGCATGGGTGAGGGGGTGATGAGGTGAGGGAGTGAGGGAGGTGAGGGA
>JBAUJE010000291.1:0-12797 GCA_049683475.1 Coleofasciculaceae cyanobacterium
TAGTCAAAGGAAAGCTCATACAACTCTCCTACTTGAGTGTTTAACTCTTGAGCAAAACCACTATTACTATGACTATCTAGTTCAACCCAAGAATTACCCTCAGCAGCTGCACCAAAAGTGTCAGTTAATTTCTTAATTTCCACGCCACTTCCAACAGTGGTAAACCAACCTTCAATTGATGGGAAGAATTTTTGCTCACCTTCTAAAACAGAATTGTTCTCAAAACTGCCATTGCTGACTAGGTTCCCGTCAGGATTATTAGTATTGCTCTGAATTGTCGGTATTAACTTAGGAATTGGCTGGGAGGGATCAACAGTAGAATAGTCAGCACTACCATCGGCAATGCGAACTTCGTCTATATAGAGAGTGCGAGTGCTAGTGGCGGATTTATCAGGATTATATTTCCAATCTGGTTTGTAGATACCTGTTTTGAAATAAACTCCATTTTCATCATTGTAGGTATTAGGACCTTGGTTCTCAAGAACGAGTTGGTTATCTTTCCAAACTTCTATCAGTCCGTCAGATTGATAAGACCAATCGATGTGGAAAACCCAATCAGTCCATTTTCCTGTTTCATAAGAACCTTGCCAAAGGGTTTCTTTACCACCTTCCGGTTCAGGATTGTTGTTTTCAGTTACTTGTTTGGGGTCCCAACGACTATCAATTTGCCACTTGTTATCCCTAAGGAGGAGATTAAGGGGGGGACTACGCCAATCTTCTCCTAAATCAAAGTCTGGATAGGCGTGCCATTGAGTTACTATTTCAAAAGAAGGATCAGCTTGCCAATCTGAAGGTAGAAAGGTTTTGAATCCATACCATCGTTCTGCATTAGCTGGTTCAAGGCCTAAGGCTAGTTCTGAACGCTTGCTTGAGTGGACATTGGGGTCATTCTGGCTTAGTTGAAATTTGGCAGCAGAACCTAAACCATCTGGTGAGTCTACAAGTTGAACAGAGTCTTCATGAGCAGTTTCATATCTCCATTGAGGTGAAATTCCATCTTCAAAATTATCTGCAAAGAGAAGTCTCGTATCAGATGTAGAATTACTCAAAATCAATTCTCCTAAACTAACTTCATTCGGCAGATTACCCTTTGTTAGTCTCAGCAGAAGATAGTTGATTTAGGCAGTAAAGTTTGCCTTTCAATCTTCACTGCATAGGTATATACAAATTAAGTTTTACTTACTCGCTATGATTAACCATGAGTCTTTAGTAAGACTTCTGTCCTGAAAGTAATTAGAAAATATCTGGTGAAAGCTAGAGGACTATAGTTTTTGAGAAAAAGACTTATCAACTTATGTTTAAATACTTCTATCTATGCGAGTTTCTCGAAACTTTTCCTCCAGTCATCAAGTAACCAATTTGCTCGATAGTAGCGGCATCTGCGTCCAAAATATCGATAAATTGCCCTTCGTAAATAACAGCAATGCGATCGCTAATTGCCATTATTTCTTCTAATTCAGTGGAAATATAGAGAATTGCTGCTCCTTTTGCCTTTTCTGCTAGCAAGCATTGCTGTACGTACTCTGTCGCCCCTACATCCAATCCCCTAGTGGGTTGCATAGCTATAATTAATCTGGGTTCTCCAGAAATTTCTCGCGCTAGCACAACTTTTTGTTGATTTCCGCCTGATAGTTGGCTCACTTTTACATCACTATTTTCTGCTCGAATATCAAATTTTTTAATTGCTAATTGAGCATTGTGGGTAATTACTTGATTTTGCAAAAACCAGTGACGGCAAAAGGGTAGGTATTGAAAAATTTTGAGAATTAAATTTTTAGCAATAGAAAAGCTGAGAACTAAGCCCATTTTCTGTCTATCTTCAGGAATATAACCAATTTTGAAGTTTTTTACTCGTTGCTGAGGTGAGCAGTTAGTAATATTTTTATCTGATAGTTTGATTTGTCCTTGGCTAACTAGAAGTAAACCTGTGATGGCATCGGCTAATTCTCTTTGTCCATTGCCATCAACCCCAGCTATACCAAGAATTTCGCCGGAGTGTAGTTGAAAGGAAATATTTTGTACTGCTAGTAATTGGCGTTCGTCCCTTACCTGCAAATCTTTTACTTCAAGTACTGTTTTGCCTACCTCAACTTGAGGCTTATCTAATTGAAATAAAATCTTTCTCCCAACCATTAATTCTGCTAACTCTTGGCGGCTAGAATCTGTGGTTGTGGTAGTTGCAACAACTTTACCCCTGCGTAGAACCGTTACGGTTTGGCAAAGTTGCATTATTTCTTCAAGTTTATGGCTGATGAAGATAATCGTCTTTCCCGTTGCTGCCAGTTGACGCAAAATAAAAAATAATGATTTAACTTCTGAAGGAGTTAGCACTGCGGTTGGTTCGTCTAGAATTAATAATTCTGCTTGACGATATAAAGCTTTGATGATTTCGACCCTTTGTTGTGCGCCTACAGGCAAATCCTGAACTTTGGCAAGGGGTTCTATTTCTAGGTTATAGGCTTGAGATAAAGTGACAATTTCTTTTGCTTTTTGAGTCAGGTTCAGTTGCCAATTTAGCTGAGTTCCTAAAATAATATTTTCTGTGACTGATAGCTTTGGTACTAACATGAAGTGTTGATGAATCATGCCAATACCTAGTTTAATAGCTACGTTAGGTGAAGTAATTTGTACTGGCTGATTTCCTAGGTAAATTTGACCACGATCAGGACTGTATAAACCAGATAATATATTCATGAGAGTGGTTTTGCCCGCACCATTTTCTCCCAGTAAGGCATGGATAGTGCCAGATTCTACACTTAGGTTGATATCATCGTTGGCAATAAACTTACCAAAGTACTTGCTGATGTTTTCTAGGCGTAGATGACTCATACTGGTGACCTTTCAAAGGAGAGTTGGGGGTGATGGGGTGATGAGGTGATGGGGTGATGGGGTGATGGGGTGATGGGGTGATGAGGTGATGGGGTGATGAGGTGAGAAATTAACTATGTCAGGCATTTAAATCATAAATTACCTGTTCCCTGTTCCCTAAAACCCGGAAGTTTGTACCTCACCTGATAGAGAAGGGCTATAGATAAGATAGACAATAATTTGAGTGCTAACTGCCAATGATAAAATTATATAAGTTATTTCTCGCTAGCCTAACACTAGCCACAAGTCTCCTTTTTTCTACCTCAGCCTTAGCTGATACTTACCAGGGTGACGGGTATACCGTCACTATTGACGGCTCTGGTGGTAATGCTTCCTATCATGGTTGTGACTCCCAAAATCGCTGTCTTTATATCTCTCAAGCTTCTAACCATAATCGCGGCACCTATACCTGGGAAAATAGTGGTTATACCTACACTATGTCTCCTATAGGTAAAAGTTTGCTCTACCGTTTGAGGGTTTATGACCGCAATAACCGGATAATTCTTAATGCTGTAATGAGTCCTGCTGCTAGTCAAGGCTTATCCGGACAGTTTTCTAATAATCAATGGACAGTTGTTGTTCAACAAGAAGGTAATTCTTACCGTTACACTGGCACAGACTTAAGTAATGGCAACGAAATTAGTTTATCCGGTGGCAGGATTTCTGGTACTAGCGAACGGCGCATTTATACTTGGGATAATGGTGGCTATCTTTACCAAATAGCTTGGCGGCTTAATGACCCAAATACATTGCGTTTACAGGTGTTTAATCCTAGGGGTAAGGAGTTAGTTGATAGTGTACTAAATAGGGCATCAAATTGATGGTAACTAGGACTTACACAGTGAGAGATAAAATGTAATTCTTAGCCGACAAAGAACTCTTAACTAAGAATTACAGATATTCTACATGTCTGAGTATTTAAGTCCTGTTATTTGCCAATTTACTCAACAATCAGGACTATTCAATTGATCATCACTATTGAGGCAAGGCTTTTCTGGATCAGTTATTTTTTCTAAAGGTAACTGATACCAAGAACTACTAAAAGCTAGATGAGTGACTCCTCGGTATTTCAGCCTCAGAGTTGAGTTGGGAATAAGAATTGCTTTTTTCTGCCTAAATTTAAATTCTTTGCCGCGATATTTGCCAACTACATTACTATCAATCATCTCCAGTTTAGAGGTGTTAGATTCGTATTTAATACCGCGATAGGTGAGTTTCATCAGCTCTCTTGTATATTTCTAGACTGTCGGGCTTAATCTGATGTCTTGATGAGGATAGACTCTTATTAGAGACTACCTAAATAGACTTCTTAGCTAAACTCACCTGCGCCGGAATCTTTATTGAAAAAATACAATAGTCATTGCCCAAACAAGACAAATACAATAAAAGGGAACGGGGAACGGGGAACGGGGAACAGGGAACAGAAAAATGTTTTAACAATCGTGGCGACTGCTATAACAGCCACCCTTTACAAAAATTCACCCTGGTTCAACAATAATTTCTGTTGTTGGCAGATGGGGGGGAGCGAACAAGGTAAACTCAGATGTTGCACCTTCAATCGTTTTGCCACCCCTAAACGGAGAAATAAACCTTGGGTATAGAACTGCGCAGTTACGTATTTATAGATAGTTTGCAGGCTCAGCACGCGGCTTATATAGGAACGGTGGCGCTAGGGTTCTTGCCTTTACCAGGAGATACTTCCCTCTGGATTGAAATCTCACCTGGTATTGAAATTAATCGCATCACTGATGTAGCCCTAAAATCAGCCGTTGTCCGTCCAGGAGTGCAGTTTGTCGAACGGCTTTATGGTCTTTTAGAAGTTCACTCTAGCAGACAGGGGGAAACACGGGCTGCGGGTCAAGCAATTCTGGAGACGTTAGGTGTAAGCCGAAGTGAGTGTCTTAAACCCCGTGTCGTTTCCAGCCAGATTATCCGCAATCTTGACCCCCATCAAGCCCAGTTGATTAATCGCACTCGACGGGGTCAGATGATTTTAGCCGGTCAAACCCTTTATGTCCTAGAAGTTCAACCTGCTGCCTATGCTGCCCTAGCTGCCAATGAAGCAGAAAAAGCTGCCTTTATCAATATCCTGCAAGTTCAAGCTGTGGGGAGCTTTGGAAGGCTTTATTTGGGTGGAGAAGAAAGAGACATTATTGCCGGTTCACAAGCTGCGCTAACAGCAATGCAAAACTTGCCGGGTAGAGAAAATATCGCTGATCAGAAAAAGGAATGAATTTTCTTGTTTAAAGTTATGTTGGTTAGTGCACTCGAACTGTATTGAAGTGCTAAAGGAGAATTGTTAGTGGCAAATATAGAGCATCTGGCCCTACTGAAGAAAAGCGAAGTTAGGTGGAAAGAGTGGAGAAATAAAAATTTAGATGTAAAACCGGATTTGAGTAGAGCTAACCTCAGTAAGGTTGACCTGAGAGGCTCTGACTTGCAAGGAGTTAACTTGAGAAATGCTGATTTAAGCAAGGCTCATTTAATGGCAGCTTGTCTAAATAATGCCAATCTCAGTAACGCTAACCTACAAGAGGCGCAACTAAATGAAGCTTATCTGGTCGCCGCTGAATTGATTAATGCCTGTTTGAGAGGGGCTAGTTTGAGAGGGGCTGACTTGATGGATGCTAACCTCATTGGTGCTGACTTGAGAGAAGCTGACCTGAAAGAAGCCGATCTCAGTAGTGCTAACCTCATTGCCACGGATCTGAGCAAAGCTATCTTGAGAGGTGCTAATCTTGCTCATGCTAATCTAACCAAGACTAAACTCTATAAAACGAATCTAATTACAGCTAACCTGATTGGAGCTAACCTCAGCCATGCTAATCTCTACGAGGCTGAACTAATTGGAGCTTATTGTTATAAAGCTGACTGCCATAAAGCCAACCTAACCGAAGCTTACCTCAACGGAGCTTATTTATTTGAAGCTAATCTTAGCCAGACCGAACTCTATAAAGCTGATTTGAGATGGACTAATCTGCGGGGAGCTAACCTCAGTGAAGCTAACCTTAGTGGAGCTAATCTGCGGGGGGCTAACCTCTGGGGAGCTAATCTGCGGGGGGCTAACCTTAGTGAAGTGAATCTTCGGGGTGTGAACTTGAGTAAAGTCAACCTAGAAGGAGCAATTATGCCGGATAACAATAGTTAATAGTTCATAGTTAATTGAGAGGTTTTGCGACGAGGGGAATCTCAATCACAAATTCTGTCCCTTGCCCTATTTCAGAAATACAACTGAGTGTACCACCGTGTTTTTCTACTACAATCTGATAACTAATTGATAACCCTAAACCCGTACCACTACCAACAGGTTTGGTGGTAAAAAATGGGTCAAATATTTGATGGAGTACTTCCTGAGTTATACCTGAGCCATTATCGGCAATGCTAATGATAATAGAGGGAATGAGAGAGTCGGGATAATCTCTGCAATTGTGATGGGGTGAGAGGATAATTTGTTTCTCGTCTGTTTTCTGGTCAACTTGCTCTCTCTCTTCCCTGTGGTTTGCCTGCTCAGTTTTTACTTCGGTACGGATGATAATTTCCCGTGGGGCTGGTGCGTTTTCTAGGGCATCAATAGCATTACTAAGTAGATTCATAAATACCTGATTCAACTGACCTACATAACAAGTAACTGGTGGCAGTTGACTATATTCTTTAATTATCTTAGTCTCTGGGCGGTCGCCTACTGCTTTTAGTCGGTGCTGTAAGAGCAGTAAAGTATTTTCAATACCTTGGTGGATATCTACTGATTTGACTTCTGAGCCATCTACTCGCGAGAAGTTGCGCAAAGAAAGGACAATTTCCTGGATACGCTCAGCCCCTACTTGCATGGAATTCATCAGTTTGTGCCAATCTTTGAGCAGAAAATCTAAATCAATATTTTCTGTTAATTCCCTAACTTCTGGTGCGGGATGTTGACAAGTCTGTTGATAGGTTTTGATCAAACCAATTATTTCTTGAAAGTATTGATTGGCAAAAGATAGGTTGCCATAGATAAAGCTAACTGGATTGTTAATTTCATGGGCAACACCCGCTAGCATTTGCCCCAAACTAGACATTTTCTCATTTTGCACTAGTTGGGTTTGAGTGCGCTTTAATCTCTCCAAGGTTGATTTTAGCTTGCTGGCATTTTCCCTTGCTCGCTTTTCAGAATCTTGTAGAGCAACTTCCGTCTGTTTGCGCTCTGTAATATCCATTGCTGTTCCAAAGAGGTAGACTATTTGCCCTTCCTTATTAGTAACAGCCTCTCCTCTACCTGTCAGATAGCGAATAGAACCGTCCGGTCGCACAATTCGATAGTCCAATTCGTCGGGTTTACCAGTTAAAATTATTTGCTCAAAGGTTTTTCGCAGCAGTGAACGGTCATCTTGGTAAATCCGACGGAAGTATTGAGTATAACTTGGTTCAGCTTGCTGCAGTTCAAAGCCAAAAATGTGGAATAGTTCCTCTGACCAAGTAATTTTCCTCGTTTTAAGATCAAATTCCCAGCTGCCGACGTGGGCAACTCTCTGCGCTGCGGCGAGGGAAGCTTCGCTCTTACGTAGTTTTTCTTCTGCTAGCTTGCGTTCTGTTATGTCTCTAGTTGAGCCAACCATGCGTACAGGTTTACCGTTTTCATCCCAGAGTGCTTGCCCCCTAGAAAGAACCCATCTGTAGTTGCCATCCTTACTACGCAGGCGATGCTCAACAGCATAATGGGAGGTAACCTTATTGAGGTAATCCCACCTAGCTGCCATAACCCGCTCAACATCGTCTCGGTGTAGGCGGCTAGTCCATTCATCGTTGGTATCAGCTATTTCCTCGTCTTGATAACCAAGCATTTGCTTCCAACGCGGGGAACGCGTGGTTTCCCCTGTTTCAATGTTCCAATCCCAAATACCGTCATTGTTGCCGCGCAGAACTAAATCCCAGCGTTCTTCACTACGGCGTAATGCCTCTTCTGAAAGTTGACGTTCGAGTTCTGCTTCTGCTCTAGCAGCAAAAATTCTTAAAATTGACTCTTTATCTGAATTATTTTTGAGGGGTGAACAATCCATCACCGCCAAAAGACCAATAACTTCGCCTGTTGAATCAATTAAAGGAATACCTAAGTAACTTTCTATGGCTGCCTCAACTAAAAATTTATCTTCAGGAAAGCGTTCTTGGACTTTTGATTGGCAATAGAAGATTGAACCATGTTTAATTTGTTCACAGGGAGTGCCAGCTAGTTGATACTCAACATTTTCGCTGAATTGTTCCCCTGTCCAAAGCGCCAAGGAACGCACTTTGGTTTTTGTCTCGTCAGTTAATTGACAGACCATAGCGTAGCGAACTTGCAGCACTTGAGCTAGGTAACGGGTGCAGGAACGAAAGAATTCCTTGCCAGTTGTAGCGGCTGTGCCTTCAACAATCAGTTGTAGGGCCTCTTCCCGTTGCTTGCGCTCACTTATGTCTGTATGGGAGCCAACCAGGCGTACAGGTTTGCCTTGCTCATCCCAAAGTGCTTGCCCTCGATCTAAAATCCACTTGTAATTACCATCTTTTGTCCGCAAGCGATACTCAGCAATATAGTAAGGGGTAGTACCGGCTAAGTGAGCACGTACAAGACCAATTACCAGTCCTGCATCATCGGGATTTATGCGTTTCTTCCATTCTTCAACGTTGTTGGTTATTTCAGCTTCTTGATAACCCAGCATTTCCTTCCATCGGCTCGAATAAAAGATTTTATTAGTTTCGAGATTCCAGTCCCAAATGCCGTCGTTATTGCCGCGCAATGCCAAATGCCAGCGTTCTTCGCTTTTTCTGAGTGCCTCTTCAATGCACTTACGTTCGGTAATATCTCTAGTTATGGTCAGGATGCAGGTTTCTCCGTTTATTTCGATTAACTCTGCCGATAAAAGTACTGTCTTAACTTGGCCCGACTTAGAACGTAAATTAAATTCCTGGTTACGAACAGCTTTCTCTGCTTGCAATTGCTGGCTCAGTTTGAGACGATCTTCTGGGTTGAGCCAGAAATTCAGTTCAAAGACGGTATGACCAAGCATTTGTTCGCGAGAATAACCGGCAATTTCGAGGCAGCTGTCGTTAACCTCAATGTAACGTCCGTCCTTTAAAGTGGCGATTGACATGGGATCAGGACAAGCACGGAAGGCCTTGCAAAACTTTTCTTCCGATAAGCGTAAAGCGGCTTCTGTTTTTTTGCGTACTGCAACTTCCTCTTTCAGACGTTCATTTTGCTGCTTTAATTGGTTTTGTAGAAAGCAAATTTTTAATTGATTTTCTATACGGGCAATAAGTTCTGGTAGTTTAAACGGTTTGGTGATGTAGTCTACTCCCCCAACCTCAAAAGCTTTTACCTTATCAATTACCTGATCGAGAGCACTGATAAAAATAACGGGAATTTGAGCCGTTTTTGGATCATCTTTAAGCCGTTGGCAGACCTCATAACCATTCATTCCAGGCATATTGATGTCTAGCAAAATCAGGTCAGGTGGAGCGACTTTTACTGCTTGCAGTGCCAGGACACCGTTAATTACCTTACGAACTTTATACCCCTGCTCACTGAGCATTCCGGCTAAAAGACGCAGGTTATTTGGTGTATCATCAACAACTAGTATGTCTGCAAAGGTTACTAATGTCTTGTTGCTATTCATGAGCCGTTTGGTTCAATTAAGTTGATGAGCTACTCCCCCATAGTTTGTCACTCAAACCGTTGAAACGGGGATGCACAGAAGTCGAGACAAAATAGCTACAGTCCACTAAATTTGTAGGCAACTCTTTGAAAGAGAAACCAGGAATTACCATAAATAAAATTTAAAAAAAAATATATTAAAATTACCATTAGTTGCTTTTTGCCACCATATTATTATATGGTAGTGGATAGGTTATTTTCTAACTATCAAAGAATACAATTGTCATATTTTTGATAAGTTTACGCATTATATAGCAAGCCACAGACGAATAATATTTATCTGTAAAAGAAAATTAAAAAGACTAGAAAGCTAAGTACATATTAGTTTCTAGTCTTCAATTTTGCCAATTTTCCGGCTATGATGTCAGCCTAGCTATATGAGCTAAGCTAGGCTGTTGTTCAGTTAAATAGGGTATGGGGACTTAATTAATCTTTTTCCTCAAATTTAAGGGATGCAGAATTCAGGCAGTAACGCAATCCTGTAGGCTGAGGGCCGTCGTTAAAGACATGACCAAGGTGAGCATCGCAGGCGGCACATAATACTTCTGTTCGGCGCATGAACAGGCTGTTATCTTGTTCTTCTTTGACATTTTCCTGGTTAACGGGTGCCCAGAAACTAGGCCAGCCTGTGCCTGATTTGTACTTAGTGTCTGAACTGAATAGTTCTGTGCCACAGCAGACACATTTGTAAATACCTTGTTCCTTGTTGTCCCAGTATTCTCCAGTGAAGGCTCTTTCTGTTCCCTTCTTTCTGGTGACTTTAAATTGCTCTGGTGTCAGCTGCTGCTTCCACTCTTGTTCTGTCTTTTGTACCTTGCTAACCATGTCTTTTTAAGATTTTTACTTGCATCAAAATGGGTTACAGTTCTTAATGAAACTTAACCCACAATTTGATATTAAAGTTTAGATGGGTATCCCTACAGGTGCGGATTACCGCAATTTTAGGGAGATGAGGGAGATGGGGGAGGCAGGGGGAGATGAGGATAAATTTTATCAATATTCTGTCATTCTATCTCGTTACTCATTACTCATTACTCATTGCTCCCTGTTCCCTATTCCCTATTCCCTGTTCCCGACTTCTGCAAGAAGTCTTTTCACTCAAAACCGAGAGGCTGTAAGCTGAATATCGGCATGTTTCCATGCTTCCTCGAAGCGTTGTTGTACTGCTTGGGCTGCTTCGGTTTTACCTTGTTGACGTAGGCTTTCGGCTAGACCAAGTAAAGACCAACCGTTTTCTGGGTAGCGTTTTAGGTCTTCTTGGTAAACTTGTTCTGCTTGGGCTGGTTGTCCTGCTTCTAGTAAAACTGCTCCGAGGGATTGTCTGACGGGGTAGTACCAGTCGGCGGGTTCGGTGTAGGTTAGGGCATCTTCTAAGTTGACGGCGGTTTCTAGGTGAGCGATCGCTTCTGGGTAGTTGCTTTGTTTGGCGGCTATTTCTCCGGCTAAAACTTCGGAGGCGATTTTGAGCAAACTAGCAGTTGAGTTGATGTCCCAAATTTTAATTTTTTCTACTTCTGGATCGGTGGCGATCGCTTGTAGTTGGGCTAGTTCTTCAGAGGCTTTATCTAGTTGACCTTTGGCGGTGAAAGCTAGACCACGGGCATAGTGCCAAACGCCTGTGGGATATTTGAGTTGTTTGTCTGGGGCGGGTTCTTGCATAATTTCCTCCCACTTACCAAATCTGGCTAGGGTGTAGAGGGGGATGGAGTAATAGTGTTGGAGAGTTGCCCACTCTGGTTCATACATTTTATCGTGATCTACCTTGGCTGTATCCCGTGCTGCTTGCAGTGCTAATTCGCTGCGACCTTCCAGGCTGGCGGAGGCCCAGAGGAAGTGATGGTTATGCTTCATGTAGGCAAGGGGATAGATGCCTTGGGCGTTGACTTGTTTGAGGTAGTCTTGGTCGGCTTTAATCGCTTTTTGATTAGCTATAGCAGCGTCGTGATATCGCCCTACCCGGATATAAATATGAGAGGGCATGTGGACGAGATGACCTGCCCCTGGGACTTTGCCGTCTAAGCGATCGGCTGCGGCTACGGCTAGTTCTGGTTTTTGGGCTTCTACTGCATGGATATAGAGGTGGTTTGCACCGATGTGGTTGGGTTGGCGCTGCAAGATGGATTCTAAGGTTGCTAAAACTTCCTGGGTGGCGGGTTTGGCTGTGCCGTCTTCTTGCCAGTAGTTCCAAGGCATGGTGTTCATCAGGGCATCGGCAAACAGGGTGGCTGCGTCTAGGTCTTGGGGATAGTTTTGGACTACCTCCCGCATGGCGTTAGCGTAGTCAAGGTCTAACTGTTTGCGGTCTGCAACGGGGTATTTTGTGTAGCGTTTGGCTAAGGCTTGGATGTAGGCTTGCTCTTTATCGCTGGCTTTGTCGCTGAGTTCGATGGCTGTTTCGATCGCCTGCCAAGCTGGGGATATGGCATCTTCTCCCATGGCAGCATTGAGATTGGGGCCAATAACGAGGGCGATACCCCAATAACAGATAGCACAATCTGGGTCGAGTTGGGCTGCGGTGCGGAAAGCCCGTTCTGCTTCGGCGTGGTTGAAGCCGTAGGTGAGAATTAGCCCTTGATCGAAGTAGCGCTGGGTAACGGGGTTTTTGGTAGAGATGGGGTGATGGTGATCACCTAGGTTATCGAAGAGTGGTGTGGTTGGTTGGGTCTGTTCAATAGCTGTGGCTGGGTGGTTGAGTGGGCTGGGGAAAATTGACAGCCCTATAGCTATTAATAGGGAACATATAAATAGGATGATTCTATACACTTAGCGAGGCTCCTGTATGTCAGTTATCAGTCGCTAAGGTAATTATCTGGTTTGGTTGGGGGTTTTACGCAGGTTGGGAATTGAGAGTTGTTAGAGGAGTAGGGTGGGCAAATATCTAGTTAGTAATTTGAGTCGTTAAGGTATTGTCTTTGCCCACCCTACCATTACTCCCGACTCCCGACTCCCCAACAAATTAACAAATCTCAACTTGCCAAAAACCAAAAATCTGCTACTCTAGTTGAGTCAATTATTTATAGCCAAATATCTCCTAGCCCCCAGGAAGCTCTGGAAAAGCTCCTGAAAGGCTAACCCCCAAAACTGTACATACCAGTCCCGGAGGCCTAGCTAGTCATGCTATCCCAGGCCACCTCGACTCCTCTTGAAAAAGTGCGGGGTGGCTTAAATTTTGGCAAAAAATGCAGAATGCAGAACGCAGAATTAAATTCTAAATTCTAAATTCTAAATTCTAAATTCTAAAACGGCCAAATAAGGTGATAGC
>JBAUJE010000292.1:0-10433 GCA_049683475.1 Coleofasciculaceae cyanobacterium
CCCCCTCACCTCCTCACCTCCTCACCCCCTCACCCCCTCACCCTCACCTACTCCCTCGTTTTCAGTACAGCAATTAAATCCAAATGATTTAACTGTCGGCGGATGATAATTCCGGAGAAAAGGGCGGCTGTGGCTACGACGATGAAGGCGAAGGCGTAGCTGGCTTGGCTGATAATTAAGGGTAGGCGGTAGAGTTCTGAGTCATAGGCCGATACCATTAGGGCAATTAAACCGAAGCCAAGGGCAAAGCCGAGGGGAATGGCCGCGATGGTGACAATTGCTTGTTCTCCTAGGAGAATAAAGGCGATTTCTCCACGGGTGAAGCCGATAATACGTAGGGTTGCAAGTTCTCGACCACGTTCTGAAAGGGCGATGCGAGCAGCGTTGTAGACTACACCGAAAGCAATAATGCAGGCGAAAATAACCAGCACGGCGGTAAAGGCTCCCATACTTTGGGCAATGGTTTCTTGGAATTTGGCGATCGCACTCTGGCGAATTGAGACACTAGTAACAGCCGGAGTTTGTTTGAGTAAGGAGTAAAGCTGATCTAAGCGTTGTGGGTCAACGGCTAGGTAAGCACCGGAAATTGTTCGCCCTTCTCGCATTAACTGGTTGAGAGCATTTATATCCATATAAGCGCTTACCCCAATTAATTCATCTACTAAACCTGCCACAGGGACTTGGCGGATTGGTCTATTACCTTCTAGTACTTCAACGGTTAGTTTGTCTCCAACTGAGACACCGAGTATTTCAGCTAATTTGTTAGTCAGTACTACTCCTTGAGGGGGTAAAGGGACGGAGTGCAACTTACTATCAACTAAGCGGCGTAACTCCCCCGTTGGGGAAATTCCTGTGATACCACTGCGATGAGTGCGATGTTCAAAGCGCAACCGGGCTGCTACACTGCGGAATGGTTCTGATTGGATGACACCAGGTAAGTTATTCACCTCATAACGGGCTTGATTAGGGCGCGGCTCATTAAAAACGATGGTTACATCTTCCCGTTGCACATTACGGAATTGCACCTCGATAATGTGATCCATTGCATCTCCCATATAACGACCCACTACCAAAATGGCCACAGCTAGGGAAATACCAAGAATGGAGAGAAAGGCTTGAATTGGTTTGCGTTCTAAGTTACGCAGGATAATGCGGCCAGCAGGGGAGAGTAATTGTTGTAAACCTAAACGTTCTACAAAGGTAGGTCGAAACTGGGCAGGTGCTTCCGGACGCATAGCCTCAGCTGGTGGTAGGGAAACTGCCCGTTTCAGGGCGGCAAAAGCACCCAGCACCGCAGCACCACCACTCACTAAAATAGTAGTAAGGATTAACCCTGAACCTACCTCATAGCGGAGTAGGGGGAAGTGGAAAAAATTAGTATAGTACTGAGTCATGGTAGAACCAAGCCACAGACCAAGGGCTGTCCCTAATCCTGCACCTGCTAATACAATAGTTAGCACTAATTTCAGGTAATGCAGACCAACACTTAAATTGTTGTAACCAAAAGCCTTAAGGACAGCAATTTGATCACGTTGCGTACTTACCAACCGAGAAAGGACAATATTGAGCAAAAAAGCAGCAATACCCAAAAAGATCGAGGGAACAAAGACCGCATTTACCCGCAGTGAGGTAATTTCATCAGCCAGAAAGCGATGAGAAATCTGATTATCACGTCCATAAGCCCCCAGTCCCCCGTAACTTTCCAGCAGTTGGTCGAGTTGAAAGATAACCTCTGCCTGATTTGCCCCTGGCTGCAAGGAAAGAGTTACATCATTAAAAGCACTATCTAAGTCAAAAGCCTTACCTAAAGCCTCCCGTCCCATCCAAATAACACCGAAGCGCTGGTTATCTGGAAAAAAATCAGCCCCCCGAATTTCGTAGACATATTCCGGGGAAAGTACCACCCCGACAATTCGCAATTTTTCCCAGCGTCCATTAATAACAGCACCGAGAGTATCACCAAGTTGCAAGGTGTTAGCTTGAGCAAAAGCCTCACTAACTAACACTTCGTCCCTGCGTCTCGGTTCAATATAACGACCTCGCCGTAGATAAAGGTCATTAAGTATCGGCTGTTGTTGTTCAGGAATTGAAACCAAACGTCCGGTAGCTGGTTCCTCTAATCCTGGTACATCTAAAGTCACCTCAACCACAACTCGCGATCGCACCTGTCCCACCCCCGGAATTTCCTCAATTCTTTCTGCCACTATCTCCGGTGCTCGCTTCAAAGAAACAAAAACCTGAGCAAAATGATAACGATCATAATAAGTAGCCTGAGAAAGCTTTAGGGAAGAATAAGCACTCATCATCGTCACCATCCCCGCAATACCACAAGCCACAATCAGCACAATAGCAATAACCTGACCCCGCATGTGGAGGATATCGCGTAGGAGTTTGAGGTCGAGGGCTTTCATGGAGAATTTAGAATTTAGAATTTAGAATTTAGAATTGGTAATTGATGTATTAGTCAACGCAATTGTTAGGATATTTTTCTATTCCCTATCCCCTATTCCCTGTTGCCTGTTGCCTGTTGCCTATTCCCTATTCCCTATTCCCTGTTGCCTGTTGCCTATTGCCTATTCCCTCTACCATTCCAACTCAGATGGAGCAACTTTAGTTGTATTCTGCTGTACTTGTGAGATTTGACCACTACGCATGGTGATTACGCGGTCGGCCATGGCGGCGATGCCTGCGTTGTGAGTAATAACAACTACGGTTGTCCTTAGTTCTCGGTTAACGCGTTCTAGGGTTTCTAAGACTAATTTGCCTGTTTGGAAGTCCAGGGCCCCTGTTGGTTCATCGCACAGTAGTACTTCTGGACGTTTGGCAATGGCACGGGCGATCGCTACCCTTTGTTGTTCTCCACCGGATAATTGAGCTGGGAAGTGGTCGAGGCGATGACCTAAATCTACTACTTCTAATGCTTCCCTGGGGCGCATGGGGCGAGTGGCAATCTCAGTAACTAGGGCAACGTTTTCCCGTGCTGTCAGGCTAGGTATGAGGTTATAGAATTGGAAGACAAAACCAACGTATTCTCGCCGGAAGCGGGTTAGGGTTTGGTCATTGACGGCGGTTAGGTTGTGTTCGCGAAAGTGTATTTGACCAGTTGAGGGAACATCGAGTCCTCCCAAAATATTGAGCAGGGTTGATTTGCCACTACCAGAAGGCCCCAGTAGCACCACAAATTCACCCTCGTACAGTTCCAGGTTTACAGAACGGAGAGCCTGAACTTCTACTTCCCCCATGTGGTAAGTTTTACTAACTTCACGCACATGAAAGACAACCGGCGGCTGCGGTGCTGCTGTCGCTGAGTTACTCAAATTTGCTTGTTGATGGTTGATTGATGATTGATCCATGAACAATTCTCTATTAGCAATTCTCCCTTGACTATGTCTAGGAAGCATTTTCCCAATCACTGAGCTTTTCAGGCTTGTGCTTGGCGTTGCGCTGACGTGGAGAAAATTTTGGTTTGCCTAGAGAAACCTGCACAGAACGCTTTTCTCGCTTCGGATTCTTCTTTTTCTTTATCTGAGTCTTGAGGGTTGTCATCACCATCACCTCCTCAGCAAACAAAACTTCGGAGTCACATAAAAACTTAGCTCCTACTAAAATATTCCCTCAAAGTTAGTGGCTTCTGCCAGCATTTGCAACAATATGCAAACCCAAGGGAAGACGAGGAAGAGTTTCCATCAATATTCTGTCTTCTTAACTCCTGATTTCTGACAACGAATGGAGGATGTAAACAATTTTTAAATTTCAATTCACTATTTACACTTATGGCTTGTAAAATTGTGTAAATGTCTCTCAGCTTTGCCAGAAATCTTGTTAAGATGAAAGTGTAATCGCAGTTAAATGACTTTCATCATATATTCAGTGACAACGCCTATGTTAAAGGCAAGGTCAAACTAAGGTCTAGAAAGATGCGACTATGAGAGAAGCTATAGGGAGCTGCGAGAGCGGTTCAATTTGAATTGGTTGTGGAGGCAACCTTGGAAAATCCAATACAGATAAGAGTTTGACGGGCTGAGTCGGCGAGGGACAAAGTCCGTCAAACTGTATTTATAGCGATTTTCTTCTTTGGCTTATTTAACGTTGAATAAAACGTTTTATTGCCGAATTCTCTCAAAAATTATTCATATCAAATCTTATTTTCTTATTTAACAATATTTAATATATTGTTTGATTTTTATAGACTTTTTATCTAACATAAAGGAGAAACGAATAAGCCTGTTAATCCCTACAGAAAATAGCCTTTCAGGATTGATAGAGGAGACAAATTTTGTCATGACGAAAAATTTATCTAGAGATCCACCGTGTCCATCAGCCCCAGCTGATAATCCGCAAATCATCTCCGATCCTTGGGAGGTAGCTAGCTCAAATCAGAAAACTAATCCTGTTCCTGAGACTTGGAAATTACCGATCGAGTCTCACCCCTTAATTCGTCCAGCAGGAATTCCAGGAGTACTAAGACTATCGGCTCCAAAACTGAATCCGATACAAGTATTACTAGAGGATGGATTAAAGCTCAAAGCCTACGCGAAAGGAAGACTTCAAGCTCAGCTCAATCAGGCCTTGGCATTAATATACTGGCTGGGAACAACAGGACAGGAAACAGCTCAAGCTTGACAAGGGGTTGTATTGGGATGAGGCAGAAGAGAGAGAAATTGGGATATTATTTTTTGCCTTTCTTCCCTTCCCCATCCTAACAACGAGTGACCCGTAGGAAGGTGAGCAGTATGAGCAGGGTATTTTGCAACCGAACCGAGGCTGGTCAGCTGTTAGCGAAAAAGCTCACAGTCTATGCCAAGCGTCGGGATGTGTTGGTGTTAGGACTACCCCGGGGGGGTGTACCAGTAGCGTTTGAAGTTGCAAAAGCCCTCAAGTTGCCATTAGATATCTGCCTAGTGCGCAAGCTTGGTGTGCCAGGACACTCAGAACTAGCTATGGGGGCATTAGCCAGTGGCGAATTAAAAAAAGAAGTGGACGAGGTCGTTTGTTTAATGATGCCGGAACCTCTTTATGCCATTGGTCTTTGGTACGAAGACTTCTCGCAAACAACTGATCAAGAGGTTAGCAATTTGTTGGTTCAAGCTACTACTCAATTAACTGCAACTGTAATTACAATGAACAGAATATCAGAATGGAAAGATCAGGAACATCTAGTTTCAGTCACAACAGGTTCAGTCAGATTGGAAGGAAATCTTACCATACCCGAAAGGGCCAAGGGTGTTGTCCTCCTTGCCCACGGTAGTGGTAGTAGCAAAAATAGTACTCGCCATCGTTGTATGTCTCAAATGTTGCGTCAAGCGAGGCTAGGTACTTTGCTCATTGACTTGCTGACCTTAGAAGAAGAGGAGATTGACCAGAAAACAAGGGAGTTTCGCTTCGATCTTGGTTTGCTCACTGAGCGGATAGTTGGTGCGACGGACTGGCTACTCAGATACCCAGACACTCAAAACCTCAAGATTGGTTATTTTGGAGCCAACACAGTTGCTGGTGCTGCCTTATTAGCAGCTACTGAACGTCCTGAGGTGGTTGGGGCAATTGTCTCTCGCGGTGGACGACCAGAATTAGCTGGTTCAGCTTTGTCTCGCATTCGGGCGGCAACGCTTTTAATTGTAGGGGAGAAAGATACAGCAATAATTGAGTCAAATCGTAAAGCCTTGGCTGGACTGCACACGGAAAAAAGACTGGAGATTGTCCCTAGAGCAACCCATTTGTTTGAAGAACCAGGCATGTTAGAAGAAGTGGCAAGATTGACCAGTCAGTGGTTCCAGCAGCATCTTACACAGACAACTAATTTGTCACGCATTTAAGAAAGTATGTTAGGAAGGCAGCAATTAATATGCCTATTGATACTGACAATAATAGCAACGAAAAAAAGCCAGATGGTTGGCAATTTCGCCGTAGCATAATCATGCTCTTAATCTGGCTTTTGCTGTTGAATATCGTTTTATTTCGCAGTTCTCAGTCTGATCAAATGTCCTACAGTGAATTTCTTGATCAAGTCGAAGCAGGTCAAGTTGCTAGTGCTGAAATTGCCCCTAATCGTATTAAATATGTGATCAAATCCTCTCACACGAACAGTCAAGGAGATGAGGAAAGCCAGGTATTTGTTACAACACCAGTTGTTTTGGATTTAGATTTAACGAGGATTCTGAGGGAGCATAACGTCAAATTCTCGGCTGTACCGTCAGCTAGTTCTGGCTGGTCTTCGGTATTTGGCTGGATTATCTGGCCGTTGCTTTTCTTAGGGCTCTGGCTTTGGTTGGCAGGTCGTTCCCAAGCCGGTGGTGCCGCAGCCCTAACCTTTGGTAAAAGTAAAGCCCATATTTACTCAGAAGGCAGCACTGGTGTCAAGTTTGATGATGTGGCAGGGGTGGATGAAGCTAAGGCAGAACTGCAAGAGATTGTAGAATTTCTCAAAAATAGGAGCAAGTACACTCGCCTGGGCGCAAAAATTCCCAAAGGGGTTTTGCTCGTAGGACCGCCAGGAACGGGTAAAACATTATTAGCAAGAGCGATCGCTGGTGAAGCTGGTGTACCTTTTTTCAGTATCTCTGGCTCAGAATTTATTGAATTATTTGTTGGTGTTGGAGCCTCACGGGTGCGCGACCTGTTTGAACAAGCAAAAATCCAAGCTCCCTGTCTGGTTTTCATTGATGAACTCGATGCCCTTGGTAAGTCTCGAAGCGGGACTGGTTCTTTGATGGGTGGTAATGATGAACGGGAACAAACTCTTCATCAACTACTCTCGGAACTGGATGGCTTTGAACCTAATACCGGAGTTATTCTTCTAGCCGCGACTAACCGTCCTGAAGTGCTAGACTCCGCCCTGTTGCGCCCTGGTCGATTTGACCGCCAGATTGTGGTTGATCGCCCAGATAAGATTGGTCGGGAAGCAATTCTTAATGTTCATGCCAGAAATGTCAAGCTAGCTGAGGACGTGGATTTGGCGAAGTTGGCCGCTCGTACCCCAGGCTTTGCTGGAGCTGATTTAGCTAATCTTCTCAACGAAGCAGCATTACTGGCAGCTCGCAAGGACTGTGAGGCTGTGAGCATGATCGAATTAAATGAAGCGATTGAGCGAATTTTAACAGGATTGGAGAAAAAATCCCGTGTTCTCAATGACCTTGAGAAAAAGACTGTTGCTTACCACGAAGTTGGTCACGCTATTGTCGGGGCTTTAATGCCTGGAACTGGTACTCTAGAAAAAATATCAGTGGTTCCCCGCAGCGTTGGTGCTTTAGGTTATACTCTGCAATTACCAGAGGAAGACCGTTTCTTAATGATCGAAGATGAAATTCGCGGTCGCATTGCTACCTTATTAGGTGGGCGTTCGGCAGAAGAGTTGGTTTTCGGTAAAGTATCCACCGGGGCTAGTGATGATATCCAAAAAGCCACTGACTTAGCTGAGCGTTTTGTCACACTTTATGGAATGAGTAAGCAACTCGGACCAATTGCTTTTGAGAAAGCACAAGCAGGATTCTTAGAAGGTCTGACCAATCCTCGCCGTCCCGTTAGTCCCAAAATTGCCGAAGAGATTGATAGAGAGGTTAAGTTGCTAGTTGAAGGAGCACACCAGATTGCCCTAGCAATTCTCCAAAAAAACCGAGGACTACTAGAAGAAACGGCTCAAGACCTTTTAGACAAAGAAATTCTAGAAGGGAAAAAACTGAGAGAGAATCTCAGCCATGCTCAAACAACTCCAGAGATGGAAGAATGGCTGCTCAGAGGTGAAATACCTCAAAATAACCCACTAATGCGAAGAACCCTCAACGGAGGTCAAACTAAGAAAACGATTCTAAGTAAGTGATAACAAGAACATTTATAACTTATTGCTTACCAATTGTTAATTATCAATTCTTGAATACTTCTGCTCAATCGGTCTTTCTTTGAGGAAGAGGAAATTATCAATTATTCATTCTTAATTATTCATTCTTAATTATCAATTCTTGAATTTAGTCATTCCCCCATTCTTCGCTACCAAGCAGGTCAATGATGTGATCTCTAAGCAAAAAGTCATTTTGTTCTAGCTCGTACTCGACATAAACCCATTCACGGACAGGAATGTACTGACAAAGAGTATAAATTGGCTGCTGACGGCTAAGGGTTCCCTTTTGAACCAATTGGCGTGCTTCTTCGCGAATTACTTCTATAGAGTATTGAACTGATGTAACCATAGCTCACCACCTCACTATTTTTACTGTTTGAGTTCAACTTAAATGGAGATGGTGGCTTCAGATTCCCCCAAAAGCTAGGGACTGAGCACCTCACCAGAAAAATATTGTCTTATTCCTACTTAAATTATCAGACCAACTGTGCGGTTAGAAGAGCGCAACTTTGAGATTGTTTACACAATAGAGGGTAAACTAAATTAGCCAGATTCCGATAACTTACAACTTTCTCCTCGCTAGACTAGATGCGGATATCTTTGAGGGGATGGATGTTGTGGCACAAATAACACCAGAAATTAAGCAGCGGGTTCAAGAACTACGGCAACTGCTGCAAAAAGCGAGCTATGCTTACTACGTCCTTGATAATCCCACCATCGAGGACGCGGTTTACGATCAGCTGTATCGAGAATTGCAAGATTTAGAAACCCAATATCCTGAACTAGTCACTCCCGATAGTCCCACCCAACGGGTAGGGGAAAAACCAGCAACTCAATTTACCTCAGTCCGCCACAATATTCCCCTCTATAGTTTAGAAAATGCCTTTAATTTAGAAGAGTTTGCTAAATGGCAAGAACGTTGGCAAAGACAATTACCTCCCGACTCATCACCCAATGCAGAATACGTCTGTGAGTTGAAAATTGACGGTTCAGCTTTGGCCCTAACCTACGAAAAAGGTTTACTAGTGCGGGGAGTGACACGGGGAGACGGTGTGACAGGGGAAGATATTAGCCAAAATGTCCGTACAATTCGTTCTATTCCTTTGCGACTCAATGGTGAGTATCCCGAAATTGTCGAAGTGCGAGGGGAAGCTTTTTTACCAATAGATGTATTTGAACAAATTAACCAAGAACGGGTTGCAGCAGGAGAACAGCTATTTGCCAACCCTCGTAATGCCGCCGCAGGTACTTTACGCCAATTAGACTCAAAAATTGTAGCTCAACGAAGATTAGATTTCTTTGCCTATACCCTCCATTTAAGGGGTAATAATGCAGATAAAATTAATCTCCAATCTCAGTGGGAAGCACTGGAATTTTTGCAACAGCTAGGTTTTCGGGTAAATCCCAATCGCCAACTTTGCCCTTCATTGGAAGAGGTAGGGGAATATTATCAGTATTGGGATGAAAAGAGGCGGAATTTAACTTATCTAACAGATGGAGTAGTAGTAAAGCTCAACTCCTTTAACCTGCAAGAACAACTAGGCTTTACTCAAAAGTTTCCTCGTTGGGCGATCGCACTTAAATATGCCGCCGAAGAATCCCCCACTCTCGTTAAAGATATTACCATCAATGTGGGTCGCACCGGAGCATTAACTCCCTTAGCACACTTACAAGCAGTGCAATTATCCGGGACAACAGTACAACGAGCTACTTTACATAATAGAGATTTTATTGCTCAGTTAGATGTGCGCATAGGGGACACAGTAATAGTAAGAAAAGCGGGTGAAATTATCCCGGAAGTGGTGCGGGTTTTGCCAGAGTTACGTCCTGCGAATACTCAACCTTTTCAAATACCTAGCCATTGTCCTGTTTGTGGGCAACCTGTGGCAAGTCCCCAGGGTGAAGCGGTAACTCGCTGTCTTAATTCCTCGTGTCCTGCTATTCTTAAAGGCTCTCTCACCCATTGGGCAAGTCGTGATGCTTTAGATATTAATGGTTTGGGAGAAAAAATTGTTGAGCAATTGGTAGATAATAATTTAGTGCAATCGGTAGCGGACCTTTATGATTTAAATGTTGAGCAGTTAACAGCTTTAGAACGCTTTGGTCAGAAATCAGCCCAGAAATTAGTAGATGCGATCGCCACTTCTAAAACTCAACCTTGGTCACGAGTCCTCTATGGTTTAGGTATTCGTCATGTAGGTAGTGTCAATGCGCAAACTTTAACGCAACAACTCCCCACAGTGGAACAATTAGCCGAGGCCTCAGCAGCCAAAATTGAAGGTATTTATGGTATTGGGCCAGAAATTGCTCAGTCTGTCTCTTCTTGGTTCCGGGTTCCCAGTAATCAAAGATTAATTGAGAGGCTGCAAAAAGCAGGTTTGCAATTCTCAGCTAAGGTGGAAAAAACAACTGAGTCTGCTAGTCAACCCTTGCAGGGCAAAACTTTTGTAATTACGGGTACTTTACCTACCTTGAAGCGGGATGAGGCAAAACAATTAATTGAAAAAGCGGGGGGTAAAGTTACAGGTTCAGTTAGTTCTAAAACTGACTATTTAGTTGCAGGAGAGTCAGCAGGTTCTAAGCTGTCGAAGGCTCAAGAGTT
>JBAUJE010000293.1:0-7942 GCA_049683475.1 Coleofasciculaceae cyanobacterium
TCGCCAATACACTTCACCTAGCAGACATTTTTGAGCAACATGATTTAGGTTTAGTCTTCCCAGCTAATCCCAAGAAAGCAGCAGCTAAGTTGTCGAAAGTTCTCAATCAACCAACTCAATTACAAGATTGGTCAAAGAAAGCTCAAACTTTCGCCCAAACCCACTTCCAACCCCGTGCAGTTGCGCTGAATTATCTACAACTCTACGAAGATGTGATCAGGGGTGATGAAGATAAGGGAGATGGGGTAAATGTAGAGACGTTGCCTGCAACGTCTGGGAGCAGAGAAAGATAAACAATTTTAAATTTTAAATTCTCCTTCATCTTAAATTCTTGTTGTTGATTTACAAATGCTGCTTATGAACTCTAAAAGATACGGGGAAGAAGACATCGACTTGCAACAATTCTGGCTTGTTTTTAAAAGGCGCTGGCTAGCTGCTTTAGGCGTTTTTGGCGTGTCTGTGGGTCTAGCAGGTTTCCATTATATGCAGCAAGAGCCTGTTTATCAGGCTGACGGAAAACTTCTTATTAATAAGGTCAACCGAACTTCTTCCTTAACAGGTTTAGGAGAACCAGAAAAAATTGACCCTTTAGGTAATAAGAGTAATCCCCTAGAAACAGAAGCAGAGGTAATTCGCTCAATTCCTATTGCTGAAGAGGTAATTGCTGAACTCGACTTGAGAAATGAATTAGGTGAACCTCTTACACCTCAACAGCTTTTAGGAAGAGTAGGTGTCAAAAGTCTTGGTAGTACCGATATTTTGGCACTTTCCTACAAAAGCGATAATCCGGAAGAAGCCGCTGAAGTTGTTAACGGTTTGATGAAGGTTTATAAAGCTAATGAGATTCGCGTTAATCGTCAAGAAGCATCTGCGGCCCGTCAATTTATTGATGAGCAATTGCCCAACACAGAAAGGTATCTAGGGCAAGTTGAAAATGAATTGCGTCAGTTCAAAGAAACAAATAATGTAGTTGCTCTCCAGCAGGAAGCCGAATCAGCAGTTTCAGTAATTTCCAACCTAGACCAAAAAATTGCTGATACTCAGGCTCTGTTGGCAGATGCAACGGCTGCATCTCGCGCTTTGCAAGACAAAATAGGCATGAATGCCCAGCAGGCAATGACCCTAAGTTCTCTTAGTCAGTCTCCTGGAGTGCAGAAAGCTCTCGAAGAACTGCAAAAATCGCAAAGTGAATTAGCCACAGCACGCAGTCGCTTCACAGATGATCATCCAACCGTTCAAAACCTCAAGGGTGATGAAGCCTCTTTACAAGCTGTCTTAGAAGAACGAGTACAAGAGGTTCTTGGCCCAGGAGGGCGACAGTCCGTTGGTAATTTGCAGTTTAGCAACACGGAACAAAAATTAACGGAAGAACTAGTTAGCTCAGAAGTTAGACGCTTAGGTTTGTCTAACCAACTTAATAGTTTGTCTGAGGTAAAAGCCACCTACAAGCAGCGGATGAACGTCATCCCTAAATTGGAGCAAAGACAGCAAGAACTAGAGCGCAAGCGAGAAACAGCACAAGCTACCTACAACACCCTAGCCCAAAGACTGCAAGAAGTACAAATCAAAGAAAACCAAGACGTTGGTAACATCCGGATTATTTCTGAAGCGGCAGTTCCTACTTCTCCCATTGCTCCGAACAAAGTTAAAATCATGGGTCTAGGTGGTGCAGTTGGTATTCTCCTAGGTATAGCCACTGTCTTCATCCTAGATTTAGGAGATGCTTCTATCAAAACAATTAAAGAAGCACGGGAGAAATTCCGATATACCCTACTGGGAACTATACCCATTTATGGAGACACACCACGGCGGGGAAGATTATGGTTAACCAACCGACAAGATACAGAATCAGCGGCAGCAGTACCTGTCAAAGATAGGCCCCGCTCACCTATTTCCGAAGCCTACCGCATGCTTCAAGCCAATCTGAAGTTTCTCAATTCAGATCGGCAACCAAAGGTAGTAGTAATGGCTAGCTGCGTACCCAATGAAGGTAAATCTTCCGTCTCAGCAAACCTGGCTACCACTATGGCACAACTGGGGCGTCGGATTTTACTAGTAGATGCGGACATGCACCGCCCCTCTCAGCATCATATTTGGCACCTTACCAATCAGGTAGGACTAAGTAATGTCTTGGTCGGTGAGGTGGAATTTGACCAGGCCGTGCAAACGGTAATTGAGGGATTAGATGTTCTCCCCTCAGGAGCTATCCCTCCCAATCCCCTAGCCTTACTAGACTCTAAACGCATGACCTCCTTAGTAGAGTCCTTTGCTGAAACCTACGATTTCGTAATTATTGATTCCCCTCCCATCGTGGCGACAGCAGATGCTCTAACTTTAGGCAAGATGAGTGACGGTATGTTGCTAGTAGTTCGGCCGGGAGTAGTTGATGCCGCCAGCGCTAGCAGTGCCAAAGAGTTGCTAGAACAGTCTGGTCAAAATGTCCTTGGTCTTGTCATTAACGGGATGCTGACGGAAAAGGAGTCGGACAGGTTTTTTTACTACATGAGGGAAGATAATTACCCAGAAACAGATTCCTCTAGCTCTAGCTTAGATAAGACCACATCCGGAACAACTAATAGTGCTTAAAAGCTTGGTTATAATCTTTCCAACTAATTCCTTTCTTGAGCAAAACACATCCATGTTTATCTGTGGTTGTCAATTTTCGAGTGATTAAGTTAGAGCATTTGACAATAGAACAAACTTTCTTCTCGCCTCTACCCGAAAAATAAAAACTTTGAGTCCAACCTATCGGCTATCTTGGTCGATTTACCCCTAATTCTCAGCAATGAGCCTAAAACAAAAAGCAATGAAAGGCGTGATTTGGTCAGGCCTCCAGAAATGGGGTGGTCATGTCATCTCCTTTAGCGTATTTCTCCTGCTGGCCCGTCTGTTGCAACCAGAAGATTTCGGTTTGGTTGCAATGGCTGGTGTCTTCATTGCCTTCATGAAGGTATTTCTTGACCAAGGTTTTGCCTCGGCCATTATCCAACGCCAAGAAGTAGAGCAGGAACACTTAGATACCGCCTTTTGGGTTGGTTTTGGCAGCAGCTTACTGCTCATGCTAATTGCGATCGCCTCTGCGGAGCTAGTTGCTAGTTTTTATCAAGAGCCAGAGCTAGCTAATGTGATCCGCTGTTTATCGATTAGCTTTCCTTTAAAAGCTCTCAACAGTGTACAAAGCGCCATTCTCACCCGCAAGTTTGCCTTTAAAACTTTAGCAGTACGCTCTCTAATCGCCATGACTGTTGGTGGTACGGTTGGTGCTACTATGGCATTCCTTAACTTTGGTGTCTGGAGTCTTGTTTGCTATCAACTGTCTACTAGTTTGGTTGAAGTAATTGTTCTCTGGTCAGTGAGTGATTGGCGGCCTGGATTAAAAGTTTCAAGAAAACATTTGCAGGAACTGTTTTCCTACGGCATCAATGTGATTGGTCTTAATGGACTCAACTTTCTCAATCGCTACTCCGATAATTTATTAATTGGTCGCTTCCTTGGTTCTGAAGCACTAGGTTACTACACCGTGGCCTATCGTGTACTAACGGTGCTGATCGAGTTGCTATCCAAGACAACTGCCCAAGTTGCCTTTCCTGCCTTTTCTAAACTTCAAAATGAGCCTAAACGGTTACGTAATGCTTTTTACAAAGCAACACAGTTCACTAGCTTGGTTTCCTTGCCAGCTTTTCTTGGGGTGTTTGCCCTAGCACCAGAGATTGTGGAAGTTATGTTCGGCAGTCAGTGGTCCCCTAGTATTCCGGTAATGCAAGTTCTTACCTCTGTAGGAATACTGCAAACGATTTCCCACTTTAATGGCCCAATTATGATGGCAATGGGTAAGCCAGGTTGGCGGCTAGGAATTAATACCCTAGGTACGGGTGTCAATGTAATTAGTTTTATCTTGGTAGTGCGCTGGGGCATACTAGCGGTGGCCGCAGCTTATGCTGTTCGTGCTTATCTGCTTTCCCCCATCAACCTCTGGGTGCTGCGCAAGCTAATTGGTGTCAAGATCTTAACTTACCTCAACCAATTAACTGCTCCATTGCTTGGCTCACTAGTAATGGTGCTTGCCATTTTCGGGTCTAAGCAGTTGCTGGTTGGTTGGCTTAAGGATGAGGCCATATTGGTAATTTGTATAACTATTGGCATTGTTGCTTATGGACTGACCATGAGATTAATTGCGCCGAAGCTGTTTCAACAGGTATTAGAACTCGTTCGCTCAGTTTTACCAAAATCAGCAGGAAAGAAAACTTGAGTAGTGAGTAAAAGCTCTTCGGCTTGAGGATACTGCCTTTGAAAAGGAAATTAATTAATTCAGTTCTTGTTAACTTTTGGTAGGGAAAAATGGTGAAAAGGACAGAAGCCTTAATCTGCGGATTTTACGGCAATTACAACCTTGGTGATGAGGCAATGCTTGCTGGTATGCTCAAACTTTTGCGTAAGCAAAAACAAGATTTATCATTTACAGTCTTTTCCAATGACCCCCAGGACACTCAAACTCGTTACTCTGTCCAATCTATCCATCGCCTTGACCGGAAACTTAAAGCTCAACGGCTGTTAACAATTTTTCAAAATCGCTATTTTATTCTCGGAGGTGGTGACTTGTTGCGGGATAGTACAGAATACTCTGTTGCTCCCAAGTGGCTGCGCCCCTTACAGCAAGCCCTTAAACTCCGCCGCCGCACTATAGTTATGGGTATTAGCGTTGGCGAAATTTGGAAGCCAGAAACCCAAGCACTAATTCCCAGGGTACTTAATCAGGTTGATCTTTTGGCTGTTCGTGACCTACATTCTAAAACTAAGCTAGAGAAGCTAGGAGTCCGCAAGCAGATTCATGTCATGAGCGATTTAGCCTTACAGACTCTGCCAGAAACCTTCTCTCAACCCCTGCGTACCCCAGAACAACCACTGCAAGTAGGAATTTCTGTAAGGCATCTGAGTGGCCGCGGTGCCTCCGTCGATGTTGAGAGGTATCCTACCTTACAAAAAGAGATTGCTGCCATAGCAGATTATTTAGTCCAAGAGTATGGAGCAACGGTTCATTTTCTACCTTTGAGGGCTCATAAAGTCGGCTACCATCCGACTGATGACGACTATATTAGCATCCTGAAAATACTACGCTACAGCCGTTATTCATCGCAATTTGTCGTCCACAGATATTTTGACTCACTCCAAGACTTTAACCAATTAATTGGCAGTTTGGATTTAATGATTGGTATGCGACTCCACTCGCTGATTCTTTCAGCTGGCGCCGGGGTGCCAGTTATTGCTGCGGAGTACGATCCCAAAGTACGCGGTTTTATGGAAGAGATTGGTCAGTCTGAATTTTCTATTCCCTTAGACTGTTTTGAGAAGGAACGATTAGTTCCTATGATTGAAAGTGTACTGGGTGAACCATCGACAGCCAGAAATAGAATAGAGTCAGGAATCAAGCATTACCGTCAGAGAATAAAGGGACTAGAGCAAGCTCTAGCAGAAGTATTCGCTAAGAACTAATCTTACTTTTCTGTCTGCCAAAATCCCTTCATTGACTAAGAAAAGGCTGGTCATTAGTTCAGAGAAGTACAGTGAAAACGAGCAAGGGAAGAAAGGGATCATCATCGGCAAAGTAATACCAATTTAATTTATGTTGGCTACAGATCTGATGACGCAGAGATTGATGTGTAGCAGGCATTTAGGAAAAAGGTATAACACCGGAACTTGAGGTAAGGTAGCAACAAAACTTGAGACGATAAGGACTTCGTTGCTATCTTTGACATGATTCCGGGAGTGTTGAACGAGCAATCCAACTAGCAACTTGAAACAACAGCGAAGATTATGAGTTTATCCTTGTCTAGTGTAAATCAAAATGGGTTAGTTAAGGATAAGATTGATCAAGATCTTAACATCGGTAATCTCCGAACAATCTTCGCTCCCCATTTTATCAATACAAATCCTTACCAAAAACAACTAGCTGAATACCTTGATAATTTAGGTGTTGAAGTAGATGGACTTAGTTATCGTAAAGTTTTCTTGCCCACCGCCACCAAGAAAGGAAAAGTAAATATCTTCCATCTACATTGGTTGCATACATTCTCTAAAGCGCCAAATACAATAACTGCTTTACTCAGAGTAACCAAATTTATCAGCGGATTAGTCATTTTGAGATTAATGGGTATCAAAATTGTTTGGACTGCCCACAACCTCAAAGATCATGAGAACCAACGCCAGTTTTTAGATCGGATTTGCACCTTCACTGTAGCAAAACTTGCTCACGCAATTATTACCCATTGCCAAGCAGCTAAATGGGAGGTTATCAAAGAACTCAACTTGACGAATAAGAACAAAGTTTTTGCCATGCCTCATGGAAACTATAACACTTATTATGAGAACAAAATTGACCAAACAGAAGCCCGAAAGCTCTTAGGTCTTTCTGACTCAAGCACTGTTTTTCTTTTTCTCGGTTTAATCAGACCATATAAGGGAGTGTTTGAGTTAATTGAATCCTTTCAACAGTTGCCCAAAGATGGATTAGAACTAGTAATTGCAGGCAAAACTTTAAATGATGAGCTAACAGAACAAGTTAAGCAGAAAATCGAAGGTTTTGACAACATTAAATTCAGACCAGGTTTTGTTCCAGATGACCAAATTCAAGTCTATATGAATGCCTCCGACGCAGTCATCTTTCCCTACAAAAACGTGCTGACATCAGGCACAGTTATCCTAGCAATGTCCTTTGGCAAAGTTTGTATTGCACCGCGTAGAGGCTGTATAGGAGAAATTCTCCATGAGTCCGGAGCATTTTTATACAATCCAGACCAGGAGGAAGGACTGTTAGAAGCAATGAACTCTGCCTTGCACAAGAAGACCGCCTTGTCAAATATGGGTCAATATAATCAGCAATTAGCGAATCAGTGGAGCTGGGAGCTGGTTGCTAGGGAGACACTGGATGTATATAAGCAGTGTTTGAGCCGTTGAATAAGTTTTTCAAGATTCAATTCACCCACCGAATAATATCTGTTTATCTGAGGTGCAACCATTTTTTTGCCTATTCCTAGCTTTTGCCCTCCAGAGAAAATAAAAATAAACTCATGGCTGAACTATCTAATCCCTTTGTTTCTGTCATTATCCCTGTTTTTAATGACTCAGAACGCTTAAAAACTTGTTTGAAGTCTTTAGAAAAACAAACCTATCCCCAGGAGTCATACGAAATCATTGTTGTTGATAATGCCTCAGCAGAAGATATCAAAACTGTAGTTAGTCAATTTAGTCAAGCTTTGGTTACTTATGAAAGTAAACCTGGTTCCTACGCAGCAAGAAATCAAGGTCTGACTCTAGCTAAAGGTAAGGTGATTGCTTTCACTGACTCTGATTGTGTTCCTGCCCAAAACTGGATAGAAAACGGAGTCGCTAAGCTGGTAAGTCTAGCTAATTGTGGTTTAGTAGCAGGCAAAATTGAGTTATTCTTTAAAAACCCCAATCAACCAACAGCAGTAGAACTACATCAGAGTGTGGAAGCTTTTGAACAAAAGCGCTACGTTGAGGAACTAGGTTTTGGAGCAACAGCTAACTTATTCACATTCAAAAGTGTGATTGAAAAAGTTGGTATTTTTGATGAAAACCTTAAATCGGGTGGTGATCACGAATGGGGGCAAAGGGTTAGGGCCGCAGGTTATCAACAGGTTTATTCCGAAGAAACCTGTGTAGGACACCCAGCAAGGCATTCTTGGGTTCAACTACACAAAAAAGTTATTCGTGTGACAGGTGGACTTTATGAACTCAAGAAACGCACAGGATATCCTCTACAGCGACTTGTTAAAGACTTAATCAAAGATATCTTTCCACCACGTCAGGCTTATACTCAGATTTGGTCAGATGAAAGGCTGATTGGTAAAAAGCAAAAAATTCAAGTCACCTACATTATGTTGCTGATCAGATATGCCAGTGCTTGGGAAAAAATTCGCTTGCT
>JBAUJE010000294.1:0-2791 GCA_049683475.1 Coleofasciculaceae cyanobacterium
AAGGGTATTTCTGCCAGTAAATCGAAAAATAGTTACCGGGGTTTGGTAAAGGTAGGGCCAAAGGCAGAAGGCGCTCGCAATTACTCTCAGTGTGACTCAATGTTAATTGGTAACACTGCCCAAGCTAATACCTTCCCTTACATTCAGGTAGAAAACAATACTGCCAAAGTAGAACACGAAGCTTCCACCTCAAAAATTGGTGAAGATCAGCTATTTTACTTCTCTCAACGGGGTATCTCCGAAGAAGATGCTATCTCGATGATGGTTAGTGGCTTCTGTAAGGATGTCTTTAATGAGTTGCCGATGGAATTTGCCGCAGAAGCGGATAAGCTGTTGAGCCTAAAGTTAGAAGGCGCTGTTGGCTAATTAACTACAGATAGACAGAGATTATCTGTGGTTGGGAATTAACTGCAAATTGGGGTAAAGGTTAAGTTACTGGAAATGATTGTAGAAAATAGTGAAGTAATACTATCTGTCCGCAATTTGACGGCAAATGTGGATGGGAATCAAATTCTCAAAGGTTTCAACCTGGAGGTTAAGGCGGGAGAAGTTCACGCGATCATGGGTCCCAATGGCTCTGGTAAAAGCACTTTTTCCAAAGTTTTAACCGGACATCCTGCCTACGAAGTTACCGGCGGGGAGATAGTTTTTAAAGGGCAAAACCTGCTAGAATTAGAGCCAGAAGATCGGGCAATCGCCGGTATTTTTCTTGCCTTCCAGTATCCTTTAGAAATTCCTGGGGTTAGTAATTTAGACTTCTTGCGGGTAGCTTACAATTCCCGTCGCAAACAGCAGGGATTAGAGGAAATTGACCCCCTAGATTTTGAAGATTTTGTAGAGGAAAAGCTGGCAATTGTCAAGATGAACCCCAGCTTTTTAGACCGTAGTCTGAATGAGGGATTTTCTGGAGGGGAAAAGAAGCGGAATGAGATTCTCCAGATGGCGGTTTTAGAACCAACTCTGGCTATCTTAGACGAGACTGATTCCGGCTTAGATATTGACTCTTTAAAAATTGTCGCTGATGGGGTTAACCAACTAACTAATCCTGACAATGCCACTATTTTAATTACCCATTACCAGCGCCTACTCAACTACATTGAACCAGATTATGTCCACGTCATGGCAAGGGGAAAAATCCTCAAAACTGGTGGAAAAGAACTGGCACTCGAACTAGAAGCCCGTGGTTATGACTGGATTTTGGAAGAAGAAGCGGAGGTGGCGGTTCAATGATTACTCAAGTTTCTGTTAAACCAGAGGTTTCTTGTTTATATAGCTTTTTAGAGCAATCTCGTCAAAATCCACCAGTCCAACTCGATTGGCTGCTAGAGTTGCGCGAACAGGCAAAGGCTATAGTCTATGAACAAACCCTGCCTAGTAAACGGGATGAAGAATGGCGTTTTACTGACCTGTCACCTCTCTTTGAGGTAGAATTTCAAGCAGCTAAAGCACCAACCACTAAGCTAGACATTACCCCTCTTACTTTGCCTGAAGCAGTTGATAGTCGTTTAGTATTTGTCAATGGAATTTATGCACCTGAACTTTCCTCAGTTGCAGGTTTGCCGGAAAAAGTATTTGTTGGTAGCTTAACGACCTTACCCTCGGCTTATGCAACCCGCATCCCCAACTATTTGGGTAAGCAACCGGGTTCGTCTGAAGTTTTTACTGCTCTTAATACAGCAGCACTAACTGATGCTGCGGTAGTCTGGGTTCCCAGAAATACCATAGTAGAGCAACCAATCCATCTTCTGTTCGTCTCTACCACCAAAGATGTACCAGTTATCTGTCAGCCTCGCTGCTTGGTTGTAGCAGAAACAGGCTCTCAACTAAGTCTAGTTGAACATTATGAGGCAAATATAGAAAGCTGTCCTGGTCTTGAGCTTAATCACCCCTACTTCAATAACCAAGTAACAGAGATTTGGCTAGAGGAAAACGCTCAAGTTAACCATACTATGTATCAGCGAGAAGCTAGTAATGCTCTTAATATTGGCAAAACCGCGATCTCTCAAGCCCGTTATAGTCGCTACACTTGTAATGCTATTTCTTTGGGAGCAAAGTTATCACGACATAACTTAGAAGTTTTCCAAACAGGGGAAGGAACGGAAACTAACCTCAACGGTTTAACCCTAATTAAGAGTGAGCAACTAGCCGATACCCACTCTGTCATTTCTCTCAATCACCCCAACAGCAATACTGATCAACTGCACAAGTGTATCGTTGGTGACCGTGCCCACGCTGTCTTCAACGGTAAAGTACTAGTACCACAGGCAGCTCAGCTAACTAATGCTGGCCAGTTGAACCGTAACTTGTTACTATCTTCTAAGGCTAGGGTTGATACCAAACCCCAACTAGAAATCACTGCTGATAACGTCAAATGCACCCACGGTGCTACCGTTGGTCAACTTGATCCAGAAGAAGTATTCTATTTGCAGAGCCGTGGTATTCGGGAGGCTGAAGCTCGCAATTTGCTAATAGATGCCTTTGCCGCTGAAATTATTGACCGCATTCCTCTGGCTTCCCTGCGCCAAAGACTGGCTCAATGTGTTGGCTGTAGAACTTTTTAATCATTAGTAATTCAGTAAGGAAGAAGTCAAGAAAAACTCTTATCTCCTTTCTTCGTCAACAGTAACCAATGAACAAGAACTTGTAACCAATGACCATTGCTCAGGAAAGAAATCTCGTTGCCAAAGTACGGCCTTTCTCCAATTCCATGACTCTTGCTCAGGAAACTACCATTGCTGCTAAGGTGCGTCAAGACTTCCCCATTTTGCATCAGGAAGTTAACGGTAAGCCT
>JBAUJE010000295.1:0-14321 GCA_049683475.1 Coleofasciculaceae cyanobacterium
ATGGAACCCCCTGCCCTTCTAGGCATGGGGTGATCTCAGTTAAACTAAATACCTTATGTGTTTAGTCGAGAGATGGTTCTCTCCCTAAGGGTTTAACCCATTACCAACCCCAATTTTTGCATGAAAATTAATTCCTCTACTGACGAAAAGGCTACTTTAGAATCTGTTGAAGTAAAAGGTTCTGGCGACTCAGAACTTACCGCGGAACAATACAGGCGAAAAATGCAGCGACGTAAGGAGGTACAGGAAGAACGCTTAGCTAAAGCCTCCCAAGAGAAAGGTTTAATTATTGTCAACACTGGCAATGGCAAAGGTAAAACTACTGCTGCATTGGGAATGGTACTGCGTTCTCTTGGTCATGGCTACCGGGTAGCAATTGTACAATTTATTAAGGGAGCCTGGGAACCAGCAGAAAAAGCCGCCTTCCAACACTGGACAGTCGCAGCCAATGATCAAAAACCCCAGTTAGAGTTTCACGCTTTAGGAGAAGGTTTCACTTGGGAAACTCAAGATCGCAACAGAGATACTCAAAAGGCTCAAGCAGCTTGGACAAAAGCACTAGAGTTTATTATTGACCCTGACTTCCAGTTAGTATTATTGGATGAGGTTAATATTGCCTTAAAGCTAGGCTACCTTCAAGTTGAAGAGGTGTTAGCTGGATTGGAAAAAAAACCAGTCAATTCTCACGTTATCCTCACTGGTAGAGGGGCACCAGTAGCCTTAATTGAAAGAGCAGATTTAGCAACAGAGATGAGTTTGGTTAAGCACCCTTTCAGAGAACAAGGTATTAAAGCACAAGCCGGTATTGAGTTTTAACCGACATGCCGCAGCTTAGAGGGGAAAACTTTAACATTCTAAAAAGATCAAATCAATTTTAGCTTCCATTAAAAAAGTAGAGGAGCTTGACCACTACAGCATAATGAAGTTACTTGTTTTAATTGATTGAGGAGACAACTGTAGTTGCCAGTATGCTTAATCTATTATTGGCTAGATTCCCTAGAAGGCGATCGCATATCCTTTTTAAACTACTTTAATGGCAATGAAGGTCAAAACTGAGAATAAATATGCTTTTAAAGCGAATTGACAAAAAGTTTGTAACAGCAATTAAAGTCATTTCGACAGTTCTGATAAGCTGTGCCATTGGCTGGGAACTGTATAACATTTATGCTACTCTGACAGACCAAGCAATACCAAATAGTCTTAATCCTGTTTTCTGGGTAGAACGTTTTGCTCTCATCGCCCATTTAATCGAGGCTATTATAGCTACTTTTTATGCACCATCTAAAGGTAAGACTCTCGTCCAATACGGTATTTACACTTTTTTTGTAGGTACAGTAGGCTTATTTGAACTATTTGAAGAAAGAGAAAGTCTTTTAAAGTAAGAACATGAAGAACTAAGCCGTGGAAATATTGCCACGGCTAATAGCTCAAGCTTATTTCAAAAGACTAAAACTTTCTACAATCAGCACTGAGTAATTTGAGGAGTTACTTACACCTAATCTACTCATCCCGATTGGTGGGAGACTGATAGTAAATACCAGAACCCTGATCAGCAACAAAATGACAGGCCCAGTAAGAGCGTGCAAAACTCTTCCAAATGGGTTCATTCGTCTGACGATAATAATCACCCAGGATAGGCTTAATTGCCTCTGTTGCTGTTTTCAAGTGATAGTGGGGCATGTTCAGGAAAATGTGATGCGCCACATGAGTGCCAATGTCATGATGGATGGGATTGATAAAGCCGTAGTCACGATCTAGGGTAGATAGTGCTCCTTTGAGGAAATACCAATCATCTCCACGATACCAGCGAATGTCTGGCTCTGTGTGATGAAGGAATGTAACTAAATCTAGCCACATTACAAAGATTACGTAGGGAACTAGGTAATATTTCAGTAGGAACAGCCAACCAAACTGATAGGTAAGCAAGCCGAGAAAGGCTACCATCAGCACCCAAAGTAGAGAACTGGTTAACACATCCCCTTTCTCAGAAGGACGGAAGAGGGGACTGCTAGGAAGAAAATGCGATCCGTCCCGATTAGGTGATCGCCGGAATAGATAGATGGGGTAAGCTAGCAGGGGTAAATAAAAGCGGAAGAGCTTTTCATACCAAGGCATACGCTCATATTTTGACTGAGTGATGGGATACCAGCTCTCGTCAGTGTCAATGTTACCCGTGTTAGCGTGATGGGTTCTGTGACTAATGCGCCAACCGTGGTAAGGTACAAGGATGGGAGTATGAGCAAGATGCCCAATTAAGTTATTAAGCCATTTGACCTTAGAAAAAGAGCCATGACCGCAGTCATGACCCACCACAAACAGCGCCCAAAACATGGTTCCTTGCATTAACCAGAAAACGGGGAAAAATAACCAGGAATCCAGTTTATAGGCGATGGCGTAAAGAGCCGCGATGACAGAAACATCTAGAAAGAAGTAAGAAAGAGACTTCCAGACAGAGGGTTCAAAACAGTAAGCAGGAATTGCGCTCTTTAAGTCTTGGAGAGTAAAGGGTAACTCTGCTGTAGAGGATGACGAGGCTGTGGTTGCAGCCTGATTAATCACAGTGTTTGATTGCACGAAGTCTCCAATTTTACATGATTTTAGAACCTACATCTCGCAATTGTGAGTGTTACACCCACAGGTTCAGACTTGAACCTTATACTGAGCAAAGATTATTCAACGATTTAGTTAGCACAATTTACCGGTTCTCTCTCAATAATCGAATTTATTGCGAGTTTTTAGGTAAAAGGCTGTTGCAACCTCCGTTGCTTGATGAAAAATCCCATCTGTCAGTTAGAGCTGCGAAATATAGGTTAAAAACGGTGATTATTCTAACCTATTTTAAGATCTAACATTTCACCTCAAGTCTGAAAAAGCTTATTAATCATATCTTGCAGCCTTTTCAACAAACCTCTTTTAGGTAGGGTTGACTAAAGCTATCTAGGTCTGAAAAAGCGTATGATAGTTTTGATTTCCCACCAAAACCATGCGAGAACTCTATCCTGCCATTGAGCCTTACAACCAAGGAAACCTAAAAGTTTCAGAACTCCACACTATCTACTACGAAGAGTCTGGTAATCAGCAAGGAAAGCCTGTTGTCATCTTCCATGGAGGGCCAGGGGGGGGTAGTCAACCGAAATATCGCCAATACTTCGACTCGACAAAATGGCGAATTGTCATGTTTGACCAACGAGGTTGCGGTAAAAGTACTCCCCATGCAGAACTTGAGGAGAATACTACCTGGGATTTAGTCAGCGATATAGAAAAACTGCGAGTTAAGCTAGGTATTGAGCAATGGGTTGTCTTTGGAGGGAGTTGGGGCAGTACTCTATCCTTAGCTTACAGTCAAAACCATCCGGAACGCTGCCTGGGATTGATTTTGCGCGGTATTTTCATGCTCAGGCAAAAAGAAATCCATTGGTTCTACCAAGAAGGTGCCAGCAATATCTTCCCGGAGGCGTGGGAGGAATATCTCAACATAATTCCCGTAGACCAGCGTCGCGACATGATTAGGGCCTACCACCGCAAACTAACTAGTTCAGACCCAGAAGAACGCCTAGAAGCTGCTCGCGCTTGGTCAGTTTGGGAAGCAAGTACTAGTAAGTTATTCCCCGACCCAGATTTAAAGGAAAGGTTTGGCGCAAGTCAATTTGCCACAGCTTTTGCCAGAATTGAATGCCATTATTTTTTCAATAAAGGATTTTTTGAGCCAGAAGATCAGCTATTACGCAACGTTGATCAAATCCGCAACATCCCTGGTGTGATTGTGCAGGGACGCTACGACCTGGTTTGTCCTATGGTGTCAGCCTGGGAGTTGCATCGCGCCTGGCCAGAATCTGAGTTGATTGTTGTGCCAGATGCAGGTCATTCCATGTCAGAACCAGGTATCCGCAATGCATTAATTGAAGCAACGGATAAATTTGCCAGTTTTTAGAGAGTTACTTATTTCCAACCTTTTTATGATGGAAGACTCTCCTCAGATTCTGGCTCTTGGATCAAAGTATTGAATCGCTCCCTACCTTCGTGATAATCCTTGCTTTCATATCCCATTACTTCCCGAATAATCCATTTTTGGGGTTTACCCTCTTCTAATAGTAAGGTAATCGCCTTTTGCAGAACTTCATCTTCATCTATATAGCGATTGATAAACCACTCACCAGTTTGAGAGAAACTACTCTTGGGATCAGTGGCGTTATGCTCAAGGTACATTGCCGCTAACAAAGTCTTAAGGGATTTAGCTGGAACATTCTCTTTATTTTCCCCAGCCAAGAGCAAATCTTCAATGCTAATTTTGCTGGCATATTCAGCTTGCTTCTCAGACGACGCTAATTCTCTGTACAAATCATTCAACCGACTCACACTGACATGAGGTAGGTGACAGTACAAATAATCGGTAACGATTGCTCTGAGCAGACTGTCTCCCAGGAATCTCAGCTGCTTAGTTGCTGAGGAACGTTTTTTTGAACTTTTCAGGTGACGCTCTAGCAAAGGAGCAATTAAGTTTTTAGTTAACCAATTGCGTGTTTGTGAAAAACCGCGATCTAAATGAATTGCTCCCACTAATGCTTCAAGAGCATCTACAAAAGGATTGCTGGCTTTTTTGCGCAAAATGTGTCTTTCTTGCGCCATACCCAAAAAAGGGTAAGCTTCCCCCAAGCCAAGTTTAAACCAAAGCTTAGTCAGCCTTTCTCCCTCTAGTAGCTTATTTCGTAATGCAGAAAGATTACTAACCGTCAAATAAGGACAATGGTAATAAAGATAATCAGTAATAACGAAATTGAAGATCGCATTACCCAAGAATTCCAGTCGCTCGTTGTGATTTTCTGGTTCGCCAACTTGTTGAGCATAGGAACGATGCATTAAAGCGAGACGGAGAGTATCACTATTTTTGAAGTTGAGTCCAATTTTGGCTTCTACCATTTTATGATTCCATTCCATTCGGTTTTTACAAATCTCCTACTCTATCTTTTGGTAACCAAGAAGAAGATTTGCACCTCCACTAAGTTGACTTAATTTGTTCAAGCAATACTTGCTTAACTGTACCCACTAGCTCTTGCGGGTAACAAGGCTTGGCAATGTAAGCGTCCGCACCTTGCTTCATACCCCAGTAGCGATCAAATTTTTCTTTTTTAATAGAACATATGACCACAGCTGGTTTCTGACCTCTTGGTTCAGACTTGATTCGGCGACAGACTTCGTAGCCATTCATTCCGGGCATGATAATGTCTAGAAGAACTAGATCAGGACAATGCTCTTGAACTTGCTTGAGGGCTTCTACGCCATCACTAGCCTCTTTAACATTTAAGCCGCTCTCTTTAAGCAATTTTGATATTATCTCTCGTTGCGTGTAACTATCTTCTACAATTAAAACCGTCTTCATAAAGACTCACCTACCTGGTTTAGACCAAAAGGTATTGAAAAAAGTTAATCTGTTTCGGATTTCTCTTAAGCTTTTTCCTGACTGAAAAAGCAATTATTTTTGTGTAACAAAGTAAACTAAAAATTGGCTTTCTTCACTTAATTTTATTTTGACTCAGAGGCCAGGTGATTAGATACTAGATATTAGCTCGGAGAGATTAACCTAAAACTTAATATCTACCACCTGAAATCTTGCGAACCTCTATATAGCTCTATTTTAAGGCTAGTTGGTATTGGTTTTTGCTGCTGTCTGTTTCTAACGTCTGATCGGACGACCTAAAGTAGTGACGTAGAGAACCGCCTCATCAGTCGGTATGCCCAAAACTTCATTGACCGAGTCATCAAAAAAACCAGCAATACCACTTACCCCTAAACCTAGACCAATTGCGGCTAAATTTAGCCTTTGTCCTAAATGACCAGCATCCATATGTAGGTAGCGGTAGGCGCGATCGCCTAATTGTTCTACAGCTTTCTTTAAGTCTGCCGTATGAAATACTACCGCTGAGGCATCCCGCCCTAACTCTTGCCCTAAACATAGATAGTGTAACTCTCGCCGGAAGTTTTTAAATCGAATCTGCCGTAACTCTTGGGCAATAGGTGCATAGTAGTAGCAACCTTCCTCTAAATCGTTTACCCCGGAGACAGCTACAAAAGTTTCAATTAAATTTAATTGAAAGTAGTCTGGTGATCCATTAAGACCTTGGTCAATGTAATGTGTAGCTTGATAGGTGAAATCCAGTATGGCTTTTAGTTCTTCTATGCTGATATCTGCTCCGCTGTAAGCACGAGTAGAGCGCCGTTTGAGTATGGTATTTTCTAGTCTCTGTAGAGGTAATTCCTCACCCATTGCGCCTCCCCAGTCAATGGGAGTTGTCGCTGTTGAGACTTTGGTACAAAAAGGAAAGTTGTACTTATCTTCTAAGGTTTTTCCCTGCAAGTCTGTCTTGAACAACTCCCCCTCTTGCCCTAAATTCCTGTTATCCTCAATTTTTGTCGCCTCATGCAAGTAGCCCAATAATTGACCATCAGGAACACTTGGATAGTCAGTTTGAGTAGCAGAAGGTAAGACAGTGGTAGCGGGTGTCAAGGTTTGTCGTTGCTTATGCTGATCAACTAGAGGAACTACTGCGATCGCCTCTTCTACTTCCGACTCAAGATAAAGCAGATCATTCAACTGATTATCGGCAAAGCCTCCAATTAGATGACCTTGATAGCTAGTAAATGCTGAGGCTAACTCAATGTTACCTAGCAAATGACCGCTATCAAGAAAAATTCGCCGATAAGCTCGATCTTCGTAGCGCCAAGCTGAACGATAAAAAACCGCTGTGAGTACGATAGCTAGTTCTGTGTTCTCCAAGACTGGGTTTCCCAAACAAGCTGTTTGCAGACCCGGCCAAACCTCACTCTGCCAAAAATTAATCAAAGAATGGGTACGACACTGGTAATTATATAGGCCTGCTGGTAACAGGGAGGTGCCACGAGCAATTAAATAGACCTCAGCTGGGTACAATCCACCGGCTGAGGGAGCGGCCCTTAGATACAAAGGTGGTCCCATCGTTGTTTCTAATCTAGCTGTCACACCGTAGCTGAAAAAAAGCAGCTGCGATAGCCGAGACAAAGTTTGGTCTGCTTCTTCTGTCCACTCTTGGGGTTCTTTTCTTAGGTAGGGTTTCAAATCAATTTCTGACCCAAGCTTGTATTCTTTGAAAGGTACAGGCTGATTTTCCCAGTCTAGTCCTCGACTTTTTGACGAAATCGTTTCTGGGTCGTACTTGGTACGATCATGGTAGTGCTGAGCAATTGAAGCGTTCGTTTTCTCCAAGTTCCTTTACCCCCTAGATAATTCTGTTTTTCTTACGATTAACTTACCTTAATGTTGGCAGAAGGCTCCCGCTTATAGGCGAGAGGGATTATCGAGGCGTAGCCGAGTTCCCTCAAAGCTTTAACGGTGAGATGGGGCGAATAAATCGGCCGAAGTGAATTCGGCACGCAGCCCCTCATGAATGCCAACCAGATAATAATTGAGCGATAGGGAATCCTTGTAATTCTACCCATGTTTGTACTGGGTAAACGAGGACTTGAAGATACGAAACATGGTGAAAAATCACCACTTAGCTAAGTCTATTAGCGATGCTTCTTGGTATCAATTCACGCAATGGCTTCAATATTTTGCCAAGGTTCATGGTGTCATAGTAATTGCAGTACCACCGCACAACACGACTGTTGAGTGTTCTTGTTGTCAAGCATTGGTAAAGAAGACTCTTAGCACCAGAACCCATAGATGTAGCACATGTAGCACAGTTCTAGATCGTGATCACAACGCGGCAAAAAATATCTTGGCAAAGGGATTTAAGCTATTAGCTGAACACTTAAACAGTACCGTAGGGCATACGGAATCTGGAGCCAAAAGCTCAAAAGCTCAGGGAGAAACTAACAAGAAGCTCAAGAACGGAGACGCTCTTGCTCTAAGTTGGCTCGTTTGTGTTAGCATGCGCGCTAGCGCGTTGAACTGAGAACCAGAAATTGCTGGGAATCCCCCACTATATTTGGTACTCCGAATTAGTGGCGGGAGTATGTCAATCAGGTTATCGGCTTTGTGTCTAAAAATTTAGTGGATTTGATCCCTACTCCAAGTTTTGATTGTTCAAAATATAGTTATCGAGAGATATTTACAAATCTTAAAAAATAATTAGAAAAAATGTGTGTTCTGCTACACTGTTTTATTCTGAGATAAGCTGATTAAGCATAAATACTTAGTTAAAAAAGCAGATTGAGCTGACTTACTACTAAGTCGGCAAATGCTTTTAAAGCAAAAGTTTAGATGAAGAAAATTCTAGGAGCAGAGTTACTGGTTGAGTACGCCAGGGGTCGGCGAAACTTTAGCGCGGTCGATCTTAGCGAAGCAGACTTGTTTGAAGCTAAACTCTCAGGTATCGATCTCACTGGCAGTAAGCTGCGAAAAACCTATCTATCGTACTCCAACCTATCTCAAGCTGAATTGCAGCAAGCTGAACTTCTCTCAGCGGAGTTGACTAATGCACAGCTTTACCAGAGTAACCTATCTCAAGCCAATTTACAAAACGCTAATTTGTTCAGAGCGGTTCTGCGTCGAGCCATTTTGCGGCACGCTAACTTAGCAGGTGCCAATTTGCAAAGTGCTGATTTGAGTAATGCTGACCTCAGTGGTGCCGATTTGAGTAATGCTGATTTAAGGGGCGCTAACTTAAGAAAGGCAAATTTAGCCAACACTAAGTTGTATGGTTGCAACCTATTTCGTGCCCAGAAAGCAGAACTCTCTTACGCCTACCTAGATAGTCTAACCATTTATCCAGACGGATATCGAGTTGTTGATTGAAAATAGAAAGTAGAAAATTATTAATCTTGATTAGCATTTTTCTCTGAATTATGAATATTAAAGTGGCAACAATTCAGAGCTTATTTAGATTTACTGTCTGTTTAATACCACCTATTCTAATACTTGCTATTATTTATAATTTAGTTGCTAATTTTAGCCCCGCTTTTGTTCAAAACTTTTCTCAACTCGTTGTTATCAAAACTTATCTAAACAAGGGAATAATTATGCTGTCGTCTGAATCAGAGTCTACAAATCTAAGTATAGAGAAACTAGTAGAAAGGCAAGCCAATGCTTGGGAAAATGGAAATTCAGAGAAAATTATTGCCGATTTTACAGAAGACAGTCTATTTATTGTACCTGGCACTATTCTTCGAGGTAAATCGCAAATTCAACAAGCTGCTGAGGATTACTTCGCTAAATTCACAGATACTAAGATAAAAATTAAAAGAATTATTTTTCAGGGTGCTACAGGAGTAATTGAGTGGGATTGGATAGAAAAGAATCAAGAAAACGGTGAAATATCCCACGCTGAAGACGCTATAGTCTTTGAACTTGAGGAAGGCAAAATAAAGTACTGGCGAGAATATATTGATAAACTAAGTTAAGGGAAAATTGAAAATTGTTAAATTGATAGTTGTCTCCCTCATCTTCCTCTGCTTTCCCCAACTCCCAACTCCCGAAAATCCAGGGCTTTGTACTTCACAAAATAGAGAAACGCTATAGGCAAGATTGCCTTACCTAATGTTTTGCTTTTTTCTCCATTAATTGTGTAATATTACTGAAGGTACATAGCACCTGGGTAATACTGCCATCGGTATCTAACTGTGGCTCAGCATTGACTAGTAACCAGAGGCGATCCTTTGAGAGGGGACGGTACACGCCCATTACCACATTTCGCACCGCTTGACGGGTCGCAATTGCTTGGGGAACTGGGTGCATTTCTCCGGGAAAAGGTGATCCATCTTCGTGGATTACATTCCAATCTGGATCGAAGCAAGTTTTGCCTAGTAGCTGACTTTTGCTCGTACCCAGCAAAGTGAGGGCGGCGGGATTACAAAAGAGGATTTCGGCATTTGCTCCCTGGAGCATAACCCCCACATCCAGGCTATTGACTAACATCCGAAAGCGCTCTTCACTCCTCATCAGAGCTTTTCCCGTTTGCTTGCGTTCGGAGATGTCGCGCACAAAACTGAGGCAAACTAACCGATTTTGATACTCGATAACTCGACTGCTAACTTCAACAGGTATTGTTGTACCGTCCTTGCGCCGATGTTCGCACTCGAATATCACACTGCCACTAGCCAGCAATTTTTCTCGAATTTCCTTCCTGTAGGCTTCATAGTTTGTACTCTTAGAAACTATGACATTAATATCTGACACTGACAGTTTTAAGAGTTCAGTACGGGTGTAGCCTAGTCGCCTTGATGCATTGAAATTAGCCTTGACAATACCGAAAGTATTGACATCGATGAGAAAGATTGAGTCAGGAGCAAACTCAAAGAGGTGGCGATAATTTTGTTCAGATTCTGATAGTAACATTTCGGCGTGCTTGCGTTCTGTAATATCTCTCGCTATCCAAAAAACCGCCTCAACACTGCCATCAACCCCATGGATGGGGCTTCTCATGTATTCGTAGTCTCTGCTTCCTCCGCAGCTGGTGGGAAAGCAGATTTCTTTTTTGATTGATCGCCCTGTGGCAAAGACGATTTCACTTTCTTTGAGCTGTTGTTCTGCTAAGTCTGGAGGTAAGCCTAACTCTAGCCAAGTCTTTCCATAAACCTGATTTCTCTCTAACCCCAACAATCGAGATCCGGCTGGATTAAGATAGCTAAATCTACCTAAGCGATCGCAAACGAAAATTGGATCAGGAGAGGCTGCGAGAATTTGCTCAAGTGGCTGAGGACAGTCCTTAAGTTCGCAACAAGGCTGTTCTTTGGCCGTAGCTGATTGGAAAGCTTGAGAGTTAGCTTCTCGCTGAACCTCCCCTGTCATTTCTCCCAGGGAATTTTTTAGAGTCTTAAGCAACAGGCCAGAAGCTGAAGGTTGACTAGACAAGAGGAAACCTATACTGCGAAATAAGCAAGAAAACGCTTTTTCTATTACTGTACAGTAATCTTGTAGCTTGCCCTCTGACTTAAATTCCTGGGATTGGGCTAGCTCCATTGAAAGCTGCACTATCTTATCAGTAAGCTGGCTTAATTGTTGCTCAAAAGTTTGGGTTCTTGGTATTATAAGAGCCTGGTTTAGAGCATCAATTACTACGGATGATTTGTTTCTTCCTTCTTTTTGGGCTTGAGCAGTAATTACTTCAGCTAGCTCTTCTGGTAGGCGGAATGACATTGATTGGTTAGGCATTTTCTTGATTGTTTTTCACTCCTACGCTTTTTATCGGCATGTTTATAAGTTCATGCACATTTAACTTGCACGATTTGTTGTCGAAAAACACCCCAACTATCTCTTATCTGTCACCACACAAAACTAACAGTTAAAAATAAGAAATTAAAACTGCTTCTAGTTACTCAATTTTCAATTAAACCGTTGCAGTAGATGCCTCAGCCTGGAATTGTAAAGTAGAAAACTGAACCTATACCCGGCTGAGATTTCACCCAAATCTTTCCACCGTGGTGTTCAACAATCTTCTTGCAAATGGCTAAACCTGCGCCCGTACCGTCATATTTACGAAGGGGAGGTAGACGTTGAAAAACCTCAAAGATGCGCTCAAAATTCTGAGTTTCTATACCAATACCGTTATCATGGACACCAAAAACCCATTCCTTGTCTTGATGCTCTACTGAAATATGGATTTGGGGGGTAACGTTAGGGCGACGAAACTTAAGTGCGTTGCTAATTAGATTTTGGAAAAGCTGTACAAGTTGTCCTCCATCCGCCATTACTTTAGGCAAGGATTTATGGGTTATTATTGCACCTTCAGCAGCTATCTTCGCTTTGAGATGAGTCTGAACTATCCTAAGAATTGAATTACAGCCAATTGGTTCAAAATTGCTTTGACTTGTTCCTATCCGAGCATAGATAGTTAAGTCATCAATCTGCTGCTGAAGGAAAGTAGCTCTATTGGTAATCGAGGTAGGAGATGGCTTAGCTTGAGGGTCAATAGAATTATTATATGGCTGTGCTAAAGACTGGGTAAATGAATTAACTGTCTGTCGCAGTTCTTGCAAATCCTGAAATACTACAGAAGTCATTTGAGCGATTTCTCTTTTGGAGCATGCTAACTCTCTCTCCAACTGCTGTAGTTGCTGTTCCATTAGCTTAATTTTGGTGAGATCGGTCATTGTACCCACATAACCAGTCACTTCAGCACAGCTATTTATTTGGGCAGCTACCCGAACTAACACCCATTTGGTAGTACCATCGGGGCAATGCAACCAATACTCAGAGCAAAATGATTGATTTTCTGTGACTGTCTGGTGCAGTTGACTCATCAGCCAATCTAGATCATCCGAGTCTATCGGGGGATACCAATTCCGAGCTAGCGCTTCTTCTGAGTTGAGTCCAGTAATCTCGTAGCATTGCTCACTGACATAGATGCAGTTTCCCTTGGTGTCGAGGCGAAATATACCAACAGGAGATATTTTAGCCAGAGAAGAGGAACACTGTTGACTAGCTTGTGCTTCTTCCTCTACCCTTTTGCGAAAAGTTATATCGCGAATTACCGTATAAATTAATCCCCCATCTTTTTCTGGATAGCAGTGCCATTCGAGCCATTTGTAATGACCATCTTTACAGCGGTAGCGATTCTCGAAGTAGAGAGTAGAGGTGCTAGTATTAAGCTTCTTCAGCTCCTGGATGCTTGCCTCTCGATCTTCAGGATGGACAAAATCGATCAGCGGTATAACTAAGAATTCTTCCCAACCATAGCCCAACGTTCTCTCAAAAGCTGGGTTAACTAGCTTGAAATAGCCATCTCTGCTGAAAAGACAAAAAAGATCGAGAGAAATTTCAAAGAAATGCGATCGCGCCAATTTAAGCTGTTTGTGTTCAACCACTAAACGTTCCAAGTCTTCATTAACCTGCTTCAAGGCTGCTGTTTGCTCTTGGAGACGCTGCTCAAGTTGGGTGTTTTGCTGACGTAGTGCGGTTTCTAGACTCATAATCTTGAAGCTTTTAGCTCATCTTTCAAAAGCCATGCAACTTTGCTGATGACAAAACATCACTTACATTTTAGCTATTTGTCACTTGTTTGCTGCAACTGAGGCACTATTTTGTCATATCTTTATAAATCAACCTAAGTTATTGGTAAAGAAAAAGGCAGAAGCTTGCAGACCAGAACCCTCAACTAGTCAGCAATGGAAGCGATTAGACCAACAGTGAACCACGGGCAAAAAAATTCAAGATTTTCCATCACGGAGTTCAAGTGTCAGTATTCAGGCAAGAATTAGTCTTAAAATAATAAAAACTATTTTTGTCAAGAGTAATATGTAAGTTATTTTGTAATCTAAACCAATATTCAAGAATCTAGATAGTTCTTAATTATCTCAACCTTCTACCCAACCCCTGAAAATAATACATTTTTGAATATTGCTTTGAAGCTTTCCTGGTCTGTAACCGATGAAAATAGACGAAGTTGTTTACCTGCTTCAGCTGAAAAGACAAAAAAATCTAGCCCCTGTACAGGAGCTTGTGCTACGTAGAGCTTGGGTGGGAGAAACCTACGCAAGCATGGCAAAAACATCTCACTACGAAGCCGATTATCTTAGAAACGCAGCCTCTCAGTTATGGCGTACGCTTTCAGAAAGCTTCGGGGAGCCAATTAATAAAGTCAACCTCCGCTGCAAACTCGAACCACTTCCTTTTCCTGTAGATCAACAACCGCCAGTTGAGAAACTCAAAAACGGCTTACCAATCCCCATAACTTCCTTAGAGTTTCCTAGTGGCCCTGTACCCCTCTATTCCCCCTTTTATATTGAGCGTCCTCCCATTGAAGGACTTGCCTTGTCCCAAATCAGCAAACCAGGAAGCATAGTCCGCATCAAAGCTCCTGGCAAAATGGGCAAAAGCTCCCTAATGCTGCGCATTGCTGCTCATGCCACTGCTCAAGGCTATCAAACGGTAATTTTGGACTTCCTGCAAGCAGAGAAAGCAGTTTTTGCTAGTTTAGAGGCATTTTTGCGTTGGTTTTGTAGCAATATCAGTTTACAGCTAAAGCTAGAGCCAAGACTAGATGATTACTGGCACAAAAGTATTGGTAGCAAAGTTAGCTGCAGTATCTATTTACAAGGGTATTTGCTCGAACAAATCAACACACCCCTAGTTTTGGTTTTGAATGAAGTAAATACAATTTTCGAGCATCCTCAAATTGCCCAAGATTTCCTACCCCTATTACGCTCTTGGCATGAAGAGAGTAAACATATCGAGAGCCTACAAAAACTGCGTTTAGTAGTAGTTCACTCAACAGAATTATACATTCCCTTAGACCTTAATCAATCCCCTTTTAACGTAGGGCTATGCCTTAAATTATTATCCTTAACCCTAGAACAAATAGAAGATTTAGCAGCCCGTCATGGGTTAAATTGGACAGATGGGCTTCAAG
>JBAUJE010000296.1:0-1572 GCA_049683475.1 Coleofasciculaceae cyanobacterium
GGACAAAAAGGTCATCTAGGGCAAACATGTTTAACAAGTATTGCAGCCAGACAACATAGTAGAATATCCCACACCATGCTCATGTTCCGGATGTGGATGCGCTCTGTCAGTTGTAGAGGCCAAAAAAATCATCAAGCGACAAGTATTTGAGATACCAGCTCCAAGAATAATTGTCACAGAACACAGAGTAGCGCTCAAAAAATGTCCAGAATGTTTGACTCAAAGAATTGGGAGTTTTCCCCAGGCAGTCACAGCACCAGTACAGTATGGAGCGAGAATTAGAGCAGTTGCGGCTGATCTACACCATCAACATTTTATTCCCGAAGACCGATTGAGTGAAGTGTTGCTAGATTTATTTGGTTGTCGAATGACACCAGGTACTATCGCCAAGACAACTTTGACTCTAGCTCAAATCATCGAACCTGTAGTAGATGAAATTGCAGCAGCAGTGAAAACAGCAGGGGTGAAACATTTAGACGATTTGCGGATTGAGAATTGATGGTCAAACCAATTGGTTGCACGTGGTTTGAACGGAAACAGATACTTGGGGCTCGAGCCCGTGGCAAACGTAAAGACATAGAAGTAAAGTATTAGCTGATATCAAAGGTGTAGTAGTTCACGACCACTCGAAACCCTATTATCAACTCCAAGATGTTAATCACGCTTTGTGTAATGCTCATCATCTTCTAGAACTCAAAGCAATAGCCGAAATAGAGCAAGAATCTTGGGCTAAATCAATCAACAAGTTGTTGATTTTAGCTGGCAATTACAAACATCGTTATCCCAAAGGCGTTCCCAAAGATATTGTGGCTCGTCTTGCTCTACTGTATGAGCAAATTCTACAACGAGGGCTAAGTTTTCATCAGAGCCTTCCCCCCCTAACCCGTCAAAGTAATCGTGGACGGGTAAAACGGCGCGTTGGTCATAACCTGCTGTTGCGGTTTCACAATTTCCGTGCTGATGTTTTACGGTTTCTCACTGAACCAGATGTTCCTTTTACCAATAATCAAGCTGAACGCGATTTACGGATGATGAAGTGTAAGCAGAAGATTTCCGGTGGCTTTCGCTCATTCAATTTTGCGGTTTCATTTGCCAATATCCGTTCTTTTCTTTCCACTGCTTCTAAGCATGGTCTTAATCTCCTGGAAGTTATTATTCAGACACTACTTGGTAATGTCTCTGTTTTTCTTGACTTGATTACTACTAGCTAGGCAGTTACGATAAAATAAACAACACTGTAATAGCTGATATTAGAAGAATACAGCTATTTCTTATTACATTGAGATTTGTCTAATTAATTTTGCCTAGGTAATTATCTCCAAAAATGAGATTTCAACCTTCATCAAACAAGGGCAAAAACTAACTTTCTGGAGAAGTCTAAGAAACTTTTTATTATTTGTGTAAAAATAGTCTGAATAGTTTTTATATATAGCAATCCTAAATGATTTGTGAAAAATTTAGATGTATTTATTTTGTCTTCTACCTACCACCTAACACCTACCACCTACCACCTACCACCACCAAAAATTTATAACTGAAATAGGATTGCTATAGAATCCGGGTAATTAGTTA
>JBAUJE010000297.1:0-9537 GCA_049683475.1 Coleofasciculaceae cyanobacterium
GGCGGTAAAACAACTCTGATGGATGCGATTCGCCTTGCTTTGTATGGACAGCGAGCCCAATGTTCTACGCGAGGTAGCTTAGGATATAGTGAATTTCTTAATCAGTCCGTTAACCGTAACACACTACCTACGGAAAACACTCGTATAGAGTTAGCTTTTGAAATTATCCAAGACGACCAACCAACTATACTGAGAATTGTCAGATATTGGACAAAGGAAACTAAAGAGACTAAAGACACATTAGGTATTTTAGTTGGTGAGGATGAATGGCCAGATAAAGCGCTGGTAAATACCTGGGATGATTATATTGAAAACCTCCTACCTTTGGGAATTTCTAACCTATTTCTCTTTGATGGTGAACAGGTAAAAGAACTTGCTGAACTAGAAACCACTCCTCCCCTAGTTGTAGAGGCAATACAGTCCCTATTGGGGTTAGAACTTGCCGAACGTTTAGCCGTAGATTTGGATATTTTAGTTAGCCGTAAGCGTAAAGCCTTAGCTGACAGCACGCAACGGGCAAATTTAGAAGAAATTGAACAAAAAATTGAAGATTATCAGTCAAAATATGAAGCCGCGAAGGATGATTTAGTAAGTCGGCAAAATGAGTTAGGAAAAGCACACCAGCAGGTGCGTCTAACCTCCGATAAATTTATCTCTGAAGGGGGTAAAATTGCCGGCGAGAAGAATCAACTGGAGAGTCAGTTAAAACAACAGCAAGCTAATCTTGGACAAACCCGTGCTAATTTAATTGAATTAGCAGCTGGTACATTACCCTTAACCTTAATTCAAAATCTATTAACTCAGGGGCAAACTCAAGGAGAACAAGAAAATAGGGCAAGTGCTGCAAAAACTGCCCTAAATCTTTTACAAGAACGAGATAAACGCTTACTAGATTGTATAAATCAGCTATCATTGCCTGCTAAGAAGTTGGGTAAAATTAAGGATTTTCTTGAGCAAGAAAACCAAGAACTAGAACAAGAAGCGAACAGTTATGAGGAATCTTGGTTAACAGCAGATACAGAAACTCTTAATTACTTAGAAAATCTACTTAACCATCACCAGCCAACTCAAATACAACTGGCGCAAGCACAACTAAATAAACTTGAAGAGTTAGAAGACGAAATTAACTCTGTAGAAAGGCAAATAGCAGCATCCGCCTCTCCAGAAATATACGAAAAACTAGAAAATGATGTCAGAGAAGCGCAAGTAAAACTGGCTAAAGCCCAAGCTGCCTATGACTCAGGACAGCGCAGATGTGATGAGTTAATGAGAGAAATTGACAAGGCAAAAAAAGACTTAGCACGCTACGGTGAGCAAAATATTGACCTTAAAAATGATCAACATATCATCAACGCCTCAGCTAAAGTTCAGAAAACCCTCAAACTATTTCGTGAACGCTTAACCCTGCGTAAGCTAAATCAATTAGAGTCGGTTGTCACTGAATGCTTTCTCTACCTCTTACATAAATCAGACTTAGTGCATCGGGTAGCAATAGACACCCATAGCTTTAGCCTTTCTTTATATGATTTACAGGGAAAACCCGTTCCTAAACATCGCCTCTCGGCAGGAGAAAAACAGTTATTAGCAATTTCTTTTTTATGGGGACTAGCTAGGGTTTCTGGTAGGCAATTACCCGTGGCAATTGATACTCCTTTGGGACGTTTAGATTCTTCCCACCGTACTAATTTAGTTGAACGTTATTTTCCCGCTGCTTCCCATCAGGTAATTTTACTCTCTACGGATACAGAAGTGGGCAAAGTTGAAGTAAAAAGGTTAAGAGAAGCTTCGGCGATCGCACGAGACTATCTTTTAAAATATGATAAAGATAAACGTCAGACTGTGGTTGAGAAGGGGTACTTTTGGTAGGTTAATTCTGACTCATTACTCCTTACTCCTTACTCCTTACTCCTTACTCATTTAAACATGGAACCTCCTTGCGATCGCATTAAACTCTCCCAATCTGCCAAAGAGCAACTAATTAAACTCAAACGTTACACCAAAATAGACCAATGGAATATTCTTTGTCGTTGGGCTTTTTGTCGTTCTCTCGCCGAACCAACTATCCCCTCCCCAGTACCTATCCCTACCGATAGTAACGTTGAACTAACCTGGCGCACCTTCGGGGGAGAAATGTCTGATATTTTGCTCATTGCCCTCAAACAACGCTGTCATAACGACGGCTTAGATTGCAATCAAGAAACCCTCGCCATTCAATTTCAACTTCATCTGCATCGTGGTATCGGCTACCTAGCAGGTGATCCCAATCTTAAAAAAATTAAAAATTTAATTACCCTTGCCATGTTGCCTCAAACCTGACTAACCTCCGTTTTCACAGTTGTTTCTTGCTGCACCGGCAGTTCGATAGAAAACTCTGTACCTTGACCTAGTTGGGACTTAACGCGCAATTGACCTTTGTGTTTTTCTTCGACAATTCGGTAGCTAATAGATAATCCCAAGCCAGTGCCTTTGCCTAGGGGTTTAGTTGTGAAAAAAGGTTTAAATAATTGGCGGCGTACCACTTCAGTTATCCCTGGCCCGTTATCAACAATGCGAATGATAATGCTGGTAGCATCAGCAGGTTTAGCTGAGAAATTTCTACCATATTTAGCCGAATTACTATCTTTAACTTCGGTACGAATTTCAATGCAAGGTGGTTCAATCACTACTTCGGCATCGCTACTCAATCTTTTCTCTTCTAAAGCATCAATAGCATTAGCCAACAAATTCATGATCACCTGATTTAATTGCCCAGGATGACACTCTACCAAAGGCAAGTTTCCGTATTCTCTAATAATTCTAACTTCAGCATATTTACCCTTTGCTTTCAGGCGGTGCTGCAAAATCAGTAAAGTACTGTCAATTCCCTCATGAATATCAACTGCCTTGATATCAGATTCATTAAGCCGTGAAAAATTACGTAAAGAGTTGACAATATCACAAATGCGGTCTGTGCCTAGCTTCATGGATTTCAAAAGTTTTGGCAGATCCTCAACCAGAAAATCAAAATCAATTTCCTCCATCTCTGTAGTAACTGCTGCTGGAGGATTGGGGTAATGCTGCTGATAACAATCAATTAAGTATAGCAGGTCTTGAATGTACTCATTCGCATGGTTAATATTACCAGCAACAAAGCTAATCGGGTTGTTAATTTCATGAGCTATGCCTGCTACTAACTGACCTAAGCTTGACATCTTATCACTTTGCATTAGTTGTGCTTGGATTTCAGCTAGTTCGCGCAAAGTTTTCTCTAACTCTTTACTTCTTACCCTTTCTCTGGACTGAGCAATTTTTCTTTCTGTGACATCATTGAGTGTACCAGCTGTGCCACTAACTACTCCCTGAGAACCAAGAATTAAACGTAAGTTTACTTGTAACCAGCGGTAGCGACCGTTTTTAGTCCGGTAACGAATCTCATAGCGAGTATCTTGTCTGTCGCCTTCTATGAGTCGGCAAAATTGCTGGCGGTGATATGATTGTTCTGCCGGATGGACAAACTTCCAGCAAGGCTTACCGAGGCTTTCTTTAATAGTAAAACCTGTTATCTCTGTCCAAGCCGGATTAAGAAACGTCCATTTCCCTTCAGTATCCGTCTGAAAAATTACCTCTCTGATACTTTCTATCAAAAACCGATATCTTCCCTGACTTTTATGCAAGCTTTGCTGGGACTGCTGTAAGGTCATTAACAATAAATTAATTGCCTGGCCTAGCTGGGAAAGTTCGTCTTCACCTCTGGCAAACAAACGTTTGGAAAGGTCGCCACTAGAGCGAATTGCTTTGACAGTAGCACTAAATTTTGCTAAACGAGACATTACCAACTTCTCTAATAACAAAAGAGTGAGCAAGCCAAAAATTAGTCCGGCAATTAGCAAGGCTGCTAGTAAATAACGCAAGCCTTTTTTACCTTGCTGATAGATATTTCTAGGGCTATTCACCCGCAACAACAAACCAGGTTTTCCCTCAACATCTTGAAACAAACCATAGCCAGCAATTCGTTCAGAATTGAGGGGAGAAACTATAATTAATGGTTCCGAGGAAGCTTCATCATCGGCAGCTTTTTTACTTAACTCCTCCTTCGCTGCAAGAATATCCTTAGGTAACTGCTGATTTCGGAGGGGGTAGATAGTAAGGTGCAAATTAGTTAGCTTTGAGAGTCTCGCCACTTCAGCCGCATTGAGGAAACGACCTAAAAGTAGAGTGCCACTATTAGGTTCACTAAAATCCCCAGAGGAAATAGGTCGAGTGGCAACAAACAAAGCTCCTTCTGGTAAAACTATAATTCCCGTGTTACTATCATTGGGATTTGCCTGCTCAATCAAAGAAGGTTTAGTAGCCAAATATTGCTTCAAGCTGCTAGACATAGGTATGGCTACTTTTTGTTGCAAATCTAGACGTTTCCCGTGGGTAATTTCTCCAGATGAATTAATAAACAGCACAATGTTGAGACGGAGATTGGCAAGAGTTGCCACCTGAAGACTTGCAAGGGTATATTCCTGTTTGACTTCTTCAGCTAAGTCATAACTTTCCCTCCAAACTGACCAATCTCTGGCTGTATTACTTAACTCCATCAAGTCATTTCTGATAACCTCAATGACTCGTTCAACATTCTGGTAAGTCTGCTGTGACTCAAGTTTGGTAAAACCGCTTAGCCAGATCGTTGATAAGCTAAGATAAAGCCCGATTAGTAGAGAAAAAAGTGTAACACCAACAATCAGCAGTGTCTTCTGGCGCAGAGTCATGCTGTTATACTATGTATTTTTCAGACGTATATATACCTTTTCTGTTATTCCTCTACTTTTCCTGGATCGAATGACAAATCCAGGATAGTCAAAAAAATGATCCCATTTCTGTACCCCCAGGAAGCTAATTCCACTAGTTACCGTCTTCTAATAACTACAGGGGTTTTCTGGAAAAACAGATTAATTCCGATGAAGATTTGTGTTTGTCTAGTACTATTAATCGGCAATTTGTCTAGCAGCTAATTATCCTGTCAAGGTATAGTAACTAAAAATGCTCCTGATTCAGCTATGGTTGCTCCCATCCCAGAAGCCCCTGAAATCGAGCGTCACAGAGCCGCGATTGTCCGTACTGACATCTCTAAGCCGGTGCGGTTAGCCATAGAGAGCGCAATCCTAACACAAGATAACACATTTTTTGATTATGGCTCTGGTCACGGTGGGGATATTCAACGCCTAAACAAACAAGGCTACAGCTGTGCTGGCTGGGACCCCTATTACAGACCAGACAGTCCTATTACCTCCGCCGACGTTGTTAACCTGGGCTATGTAATTAATGTTATCGAAAAGACTGCTGAACGCCGTGAGGCCCTGCTTAAAGCTTGGGAACTGACCCAAAAAGTCTTAATTGTTGCTGCCTTGGTTTTAATTGATGAGGGGCGTAGCGGTCAAATTGCCTACGGTGACGGCATTGTCACTCGCCGCAAAACTTTTCAGAAGTATTACGAACAAGAAGAACTGAAAGCCTATATCGATCAAGTTCTCGGTGTTGATTCCATTCCTGTTGCTTTAGGTATCTATTTTGTTTTCCGTGACGAAGCTACGGCTGAGAATTTCCGGGCTTCTCGTTTCCGTTCCCGTGCTAGGACTCCGAGAATTCGCATTAGTGTTCAGCTGTTTGAAGAACACAAGGAATTGCTAGAACCCCTGATGAACTTTTTTACAGAACGGGGTCGTCTTCCTAACTCTGTAGAATTATCTAATACAGATAAAATTGTAGAAAAATTTGGCAGTCTGCGCCGTGCTTTTCGAGTCGTCTTGCGTGCTACCAATCAAAACGAATGGGATGTTATCTCTGACACACGTCGTCAAGACCTTTTGGTTTATCTTGCTCTAACTAAATTCAGTCGCCGTCCTCGTTTTGGTTCTCTTGATGATACCCTGCAAAACGATATCAGAGTATTTTTTGGTAACTATAAACAAGCATGTGCTGCTGCTGACTTATTATTACTGAGTGTAGGAGATTTACGTTTAATTACTAATTGTTCTAAACAGAGCAAAATTGGTAAAATTTTACCTAATGCTCTCTACGTTCACGTTTCTGCATTAGAAGCCCTTAATCCCTTGCTGCGAATTTATGAAGGTTGTGCTAGTCGGACTATTGGTCGCTTAGATGGGGCTACTTTGGTTAAATTTCACCTTAATAAACCTAAAATATCTTACTTATTTTATCCGGACTTTGATACAGACCCTCATCCGGCTTTACATACCAGCATGCAGATTGACTTGAGGGATTTACAAGTTACTTATCGCGATTACGACAAATCGGAAAATCCTCCGATATTGCATCGTAAAGAGACTTTTCTGACTGCTGATTATCCTCTGTATGAGAAGTTTTCTAAATTAACTCGCCAAGAGGAAAATTGGGGGTTATTAGATAATACTAAAACTATTGGTACTCGCAAGGGTTGGCAAAAGTGTCTAATTGAACATTGCGCTGAACTGCAAGGTCATCGCCTCCGTTGGCGTAAGGATGCTGACCCTTATAAGGTTAAGTTATTGCAGTCTGCTTGTAGTCGGAGAAGAAAGGGAACAGGGAATAGTGGATAAGTGCGATCGCATAGAAGGGCAAAGCATTTGGATACAGAAATTTGGGTTGAGTAATAGAAGCAATGCCCCAAATGCTTTGCCCCTACAGCTAAAAATCTAAAAATTGACTCTCTGACTCTAAAGGGGTGGGAGGATTTCTGGTGGGAATTCTCACGGCTGAGATTAATGCCAAAAATATTAAAACCTTAGTCCGTTTCTTAGGCGATCGCCTGTTCGGTAAGACAATCAAAGTTAAAGTAGAAGGTAAGGGCAAAAAGCTAGAGTTAGAAATCCGTCGTCCTGAAGACCTAGAAGCGATTATGCCCAAAATAGATGACTTTATTAATGGCAAGGATTAGTTATTCATGGCAAAACTTGCTCTACTAGTTGGTGTGAGTGAATATCAACCTGGACTGAAACCCTTAGCTAGTGCAGCACAGGATGTGCTTGCTATGCAGCGAGTTTTGCAGCATCCAGAAATGGGTGGGTTTGATGAGGTGGAGATTTTAACTAATCCAGCTACGAAGGAATTGGAAATTGCCATTTATGATTTATTTGCTGAACGCCACTCAGAAGACGTGGTGTTATTTTATTTTTCTGGTCACGGGGTTAAAGATGAACACCGCAACCTCTACCTAACTACTCCAGAAACCCGCAAAAGTTCCAGAGGAGTAGTAGTAACACCTACAGCCGTTGCTGCTAGTTATCTACAAACCCAAATGAACCGCAGCCTTTGTCAACGGGAAGTAATTATTCTTGACTGTTGTTACAGTGGTGCGATCGCTAAGGGATTAACAGCTAAAGATGAGGGTGAAATAGACATACTCACTGAGTTAGGAGGTAAAGGACGGGCAATTCTTACCTCTTCAACCTCAGTTCAATCTTCTTTTCAACAGGACAAGGCACTTTCAATTTACACCCAATATATAGTTGAAGGCATCGAAACGGGAGCAGCAGACCTTGATGGTGATGGCAGGATTTCTGCTGACGAGTTGCACCGATACGCTACTAATAAAGTACAAGAAGCTTCCCCAGCGATGAACCCACAGTTTTATCCAGTGGAGGAAGGTTACAGAATTTACCTGGCGCGATCGCCTCAAGATGACCCTAAACTGAAATATCGTAAGGCGGTTGAGGAGGTAGTTAGTGAAGATAGAGAGGATATTGATTTTATTAAAGGGGAAATAGATTTAGTAAACCGCCGCTACCTGAATGAATTACAAACTAGCTTGGGATTATCTTCAGAGGATGCAGCAGTAATTGAAGGTGAGGTTATGGAACCTTACCGTCAGCGTTTTGAGAAACTCCAACGCTATGAAGAGGTTTTTAAACAGGTTTGGCAAAAGAACAATTCTTTATCAGAGAAAGACAGACGCAAACTCAGGCGTTTTCAGGAGGTTTTAGAACTCAGGGATGAAGATGTTGCAGCGATAGAAGCACCCATTGCACCACAAACAAAACCTGTATCTCCACCAAAGTCTGATGAAGTTGAACTGCTCTCTGAAAAAGGAGTAGACTACAGCCAACTGCGTGACTTCCTAGCTGCTGGTAAGTGGAAAGAGGCTGATGAGGAAACAGCTAAGGTTATGCTCAAGACAGCTGGTCAAGAAGAAAGAGGTTACTTTGAGATAGAAGACATCCAAAAATTTCCCTGTGCTGACTTACGCACAATTGACCAACTTTGGGTAAAATACTCTAATGGTCGCTTCGGCTTCAGCGTTCAGAAGCGCATGTGGCTTGAAGTCGGCGGCAAAGTCGATTATGAAACCGACGGCAAGTTAGCCGATCGCCTGGGATGGCGAAAAGGAGGAGAGTGGTTGAGCTACGACCAAATTACTTTTAGTACCCAAGCACCACGTGGTCACCTCCCTGTAAATTACTTTTAGTACCCAAGCACCACGTGGTCACCTCCCTGTCGAGTGTTGTGGTCGTCGTTGTGGCGTGGGGTGGTGGGGCGACTCTTCTCTCGCGCAGAGAGCTGTAACCTGTAAGATATAACGGCTCCAGGCATTTGTCAAGTGTAAATTTTCAACCACTGAACTACGAGTTTTCTAGCTTTGGGCGATTCCGATACCTGGCACCGACCCCAGGGGGAGAATTCAAGGAAGAAATTATCACAATATTACATTCATATCATTAGTTCACCCTCCCCCATCACCTCAAGAGTCGTTGAAAAATTGCATAGCAACCCTTGGGTCATAACAATTTGCCAGCACAAACTTTTCAGCAACCTCTCTAATCTCTGAATCCGCTGCTTCCCAGGTGTCCCAAGGCAGTTTCATTTGACCAGGTGATGACTTCTTGCCCTTACCCTTCAAAACCTTTGGTAATAACTTACGACCCCAGTGATAACGCTTCTCAGGTTTAGGCTTGGGCTTATACTTTTTGCAAAAGCCCCGATACTTCCTGGCACACTCATCTAGCGTCTTCCCCAGAGATAAAAAAGCTGGGTGCCACTGAGTCAACCCATCATCACTCAATCGGTCATGGATGCCATAATTACTAAAGTCATAGAAAAAGCCTTGCTGAGTACCAGCAGCCTTGGGGTTTGCATGAATGTATCTGAGGGTATTTAGTGCCCTACGGTAGTCCAAGTTGTCGAATTGGGAACTATGGTAGCGTTTTTCCCAGAAGTGACCAGTGCGGTTAAGCATTCGGTTAAAGCACATTGCCGTATACCAGTTCAACCAGTGCATTAACTTAGGCAAGTCTTCAGGTGTCTGGGGTTCGAGCAAATAATGGATGTGATTGCTCATGATGCACAGAGCATAAAGCTTGAACTTAAACTTATCCAGAGCCTTCTTCAAAGCATAGAGAAACACTTCCCGGCATTCGCGACGGGTGAGGCGAAACTCGCGATTATTACAGCGGGTGGTTATATGGTAGCAGTATCCTATTTGTAGTTGTCGAGGTGAGCGGGGCATTAGTCATAGTTTCAAACACTAATTAACTTCTAAGCTGTCACGCATTTAAATTGGGTATGAGTAGCTACTAA
>JBAUJE010000298.1:0-8182 GCA_049683475.1 Coleofasciculaceae cyanobacterium
AAGAAGAATTTCTACCAAATGAGAGTCAGTCACCTTTGACTGAAGTTTCAATCAATTCAGTTTCCAGAAAAGAATTCGTTAAAGTGATGGTTGTTGGTTCTCGTCCAGGAATTAAGCTAATTATCAGAATGCTGCATCACCTGCGCTTTGCAGAAATCAATGAGTGGAGTCCGCCAGTATCTTATGGAGAGTCTGGGGAGGTAATGAGTTTGGTGAGGAAAAAAGTAATTTTGGAATAGTTGTAGATGAGGGAGAGACACTTTTAGAATACTAAACTTGCCTACCTGCTTGTCAGGGACTCAAGTCCCTGGCTTATGTTGCTTATGTTATAGCAGGAATGTAGGCTTTTCTGTACCCCTTTATATCTGGAGTTATGTTGAAAAATCAAAAGCTGTAACCTTCTAAACATGTCAAATTTATATTCACTTTTCTTATAACTCCTACCTGTTGGTGATCCTGCCTCAACTCACAACTTTTAATCGTAGATTAATCAGATATCAAGAGTTAGTATGCGATCTCCTGTTCATCTAAGGAGTATCAACCCTTTATCTTTCATATATGTTTTCAGTAGAAAATTTTAGTCATGGTCGTATAGGTAAGTTACATCTTCCACAACAAAGGGAAATTTCTACACCAATTCTCTTTCCCGTGGTAAGTTTAATGACGGGGACAACAGCCAAGGGAGGAGGCTTATGGAAATATGTTCTCCAGGCAGACGTAGCTAATGGTTTACTTCGTCGTGACTTGCCCGTGATGTCTCAAGTACTTCATTTTTTAGATTTTATTCGCGATCGCCCTCATGAGTTAGAAAAGTGGCGAAACCAGGGTATTAAAAAGCGTTACAACAAGGAAGTATCTCTACAATATACGGCTCCACTGTTTCTAGATTCTGGTGGTTTTAAGCTGCTTTGGAACAAAAGTGTCAACCTGTCTGCTTATGATCTATCTATCGAAGATGGGAATGGTCCACAAACTATCCTGAAATTGCAACAAGACTTAGGTGGTGATATCGTCGCTACCTTGGATTATCCTTTGCCTCCTGGTTTGGCACAGACGGAGGCTGAGGAGCGTATGCAAAAAAGTATCAAAAATGCTGTTAGCGCAGCCTTGAATCTACGTGAAAGGTCAGACTATCAACCCTTTCTTTATGTTGCTGCTCACGGTCAAGATAGAGACAGTATGGGGAACTATGTTAAACAGGTTTTCCGTAGGTTCTCTCGTCAAGACTTAAAAGATTATCCCTTTGGATTAGCTGTTGGTTCATTGGTGCCGTTACGTGGGGGGCATAAATATTTTGCTATTGTCAACATTTTATTAGGTTTGCGGGAAAGTATTCCGAAAAAACGGCGAGATGAAATCCCAATCCACGTTTTTGGTGTTACGGGCAATATAGTTCCTCTTTTAGCCTATTTGGGAGTAGATAGCTTTGACTCTAGCACCTACATCCAAGAAACTAGAAGTTTGAGTTATATTGACCCATTTACTGGACGCTTTTTGCCTATTCTAGAAATGGATCAGCTGACTTGTGACTGCCGTGTATGCCAACAGGCAAATCTTGAATATATACAAAATGCATTGACATCAGAAATTCGAGGTCGTGCTGTACATAATGGTCACTACAAAAGTAAATATTATGGTGATATTGCTTTGCACAATTTGGAGATGGACTTCCGAATTGTAGAACAGACTAGGGAGGCAATAAAAGCTAACTCATTACAGGATTATCTCGTAAAACATACAGAGAAATTTTCTCGGTTACGTCCTGTACTGGATGCGATCGCTCAAGAAGATGAGAGTCTGCGAGATAGGCTATCACGCACAATAATCTCAATGCCTCAAAAACAGAAATCAAGCCTGGATGAACGGATTGTTTCTCTCAAATACACCCCGGATGACTTCGATATTCTGAAGAATGGTTATCAACCGCCTAAAGACAAGCGTGTACTGCTAATAATCCCTTGTTCAAGTGGCAAGCCTTACTCTAAATCTCGTACCCATCGCCTGATCGCAGAACGTCTTGAGCAAGCTTTGGGTGAGAAGACAAAATTGCTCGAAAAAGTAACGCTTTCTGGACTTTATGGTATCGTACCAGAGAAATACGAGCAAGAAGAACCTGTTTTAGGGTACGATTTTCGCCTAGAGCGTTTCAATACGGAGCAAATTACCTTAGTGACTGATCGTTTGGTGAATTTCTTGGAGCATCACGGCGGTCATTATAACGCTTGTATCGGTTACGCTACTAGTAGTGCTTATCGTACTGTATTAGAGCAGGTGGCTAAAGAGGTATCCTGTTTGCAGGTGCTTCCGGTTAAGCCAAAGACTCGCAGATTGACTGAGTTTTTCCGCCGGGAAAATGTAGCGGAGTTGATGGAACACATTAGAGCAACTCTGGATGGTTCACGATAGTAAAGTACTTTGTGAACTTAGACTGTGTGTAAGGAGAAATTTTAATGAATTCCCTTGAAGATGCTATAGATCGAGAAATCGGTGAAGTTCGTACTGAATCTCTTGATTTAACTTTTGGCGAAATTGTAAATTTACATTCAAGCGAAGAACTTGTAATTCAACCAGAATATCAGCGTCTTTTTCGTTGGTCTGATGAGCAAAAGTCACGTCTCATAGAATCTATACTTTTGGAGTTACCTATTCCTCAAATATTTGTAATTGAGAGAGAAAATGGAGTATTTGAGTTAATTGATGGTTTACAACGAGTAAGTTCAGTTATTCAGTTTATCAATCCTACGATTTTAAAGTTAGAGCCTCTACAACTTCAAGGATGTGATTTAGTTGAAGAACTTAACAATAAAAAATTCGATGATTTGTCATTAATGCTTAGACTTACAATAAAACGCTCATCTGTAAGAACAGTAGTTATCAAGCGTCAAAGTAAGTCAATGTTACGATATGCAATGTTTAAACGCTTAAATACAGGTGGAGCAATTTTAGATCCTCAAGAAATTCGTAACTGCTCTGCTCGGATGGTAGGTGAGAATGGTATTCGCTTTTATTCTTTCATCCAAGAAAAAGCATCTCATCCTGCTTTTATGAATTGTATAGAAACCTTGGCACAAGTAGAGAAAGATAAAAAAGGTGATGAAGAATTAGTTTTGAGATTTTTAGCTACTAAAAATGCTAGAAATTTGTTTAAAGGTAGTGTTCGAGATTGGTTAGATAATTATATGGAAAAAATATTGCTTAATGAAATAGATTTTGACTATAAAAAAGAAGATATTGACTTCAATAAACTATTTAAATTTTTAAGCAATTCTCTTGGAGAAGGGGCGTTTGTGAAATACAAAGGGAATGACCCAAAAGGAGGTCTTGCACCTGCTTACTATGAAGCAATTACGGTAGGTGTTCTTAATGCATTAGATGAGATTCGTGATGTTTCAATAGAGCGTGTTAAACAAACGATAATAGATACTGTTCAGACTGAAGTATTTAGGCAAAATACTGGCTCAGGAGCTAATAAAAGAGATAAATTAAAAGGTAGAATAAAAGTTATTGAAAATGCTCTTTTAAAACTGAACAATGAGTAAATGGTTGAAAGAACTAGAAGAAGATCTCAATTGGAGAGAGACAGAACTTGCCATATTGAAAAAGCAAGTTGTTATAGCTTCCCAAGACTCTGATAGATACCGAGTACTGCTCCGGGCAATATGGACGCTTCTCTACGCGCACTACGAGGGATTCTGTAAGTTTGCGTGGGATTTATATTTGGAAGAACTGCAAAAAGCCGGTGTCAAGAGAAAAGACTGTAAAGATGAAATAGCTAAACTATCACTTCAAAAGAAATTTAAGACCTTAAAAGGAGACTTGTCTCCAGAAAGCCTCTGGGATTTTGGTCAGACAGGTTTTGGAATAATGATAGAAGACAATCTAGACTTTCAAATTAGACTAGAAACACAATCGAATCTTTATCCCAACTTATTTAAAGAAAATGTAATCCAAGCCGGTCTTGCTTGTACCTTGGTGGATAAATATCAAATTGAACTTAAAGCACTAGTTACAAGAAGAAATGAAATTGCTCATGGTCAAAAAATGACAATCAAAAATATTAATGAGTACAAAAAGTACGAAGATGCCGTCTTAGAGGTCATGCATGATTTAGCTATATCAATTATTGACTGTCTAGACAGAAAGCTATATTTAAAGATTCCATAAACTTAAATTTAGTTTAACTTTAAATTTCCTCACAATTCTTATTCTGTCAAGTAAAGGAATTCGTTGATTATCTTCAAAATTATACTTCCAAAAAACTAGATTATTTCTCAAAGTTTACTGACTTGCCTTATTTGGGAAAAATTATTTTATCTGCTCCATAACCCACTTCCTAAAAGCCTTCATCATCGTATTTCTTCCCACAATCTTACTTTGCTCTAAATATTTAGTAATTTCCTCCTTAATCGGAAATTGAGGAAAATTATAACTAGTATCAGACTCAACATACTTGCCGTCTTGCAAGACATTAATTTCTAACTTACTCCCATCATATCGCCATAATTCAGGCACTCCTAGTATTTCGTAATTCTTGAACCTCGTCCGAGAAGTAATATCAATCTCAATAGCTAAATCCGGTGGTGGATCAAATCTCAAATCAAGTCTCTTCTTCCCTCTAACTGCTGCTTCATTCTGAATGTAAAAACAATCATCAGCTTCCACGGCTTGAGCCATTTCCTCATTCTTAAAGGTGGTAGAAGCCAGACTCCAGAATTCAATATCTAGTTCTTCTAACAATGCCTTGACTAAATCCCCAATAATGACCTTATCAGCTTCCTGTGCTAGTAGTGGTGTCATAATTTCTAACATACCGTTACTATAAGAAACTCGTGCGGCGCGGGTTTCTCCTAATTCCTCCAAAATTATCTCGAATGCTTGCCAGCTAATATTTTTGAGCAATAATTGATGTCCTGGAGGAACTATTAATTGATTCAGTTCTAGTTGCATAATCTGACTCCCTTGAATCTCAAATCTTTATTCACAAACTCGTTCGGCACATCTCAACTTAGCTGAACGAGAACGGGGATTCTCTGCTTGTTCCTCTTCCTTTGCCATAATTGGCTTTTTCGTCAAAACTTTTAGTAGGGAGGAACCTCGCAAAGTATGCTTAACAATGCGATCTTCTAAACTATGAAAACTAATAATGCCAATTCTACCCCCTGGTTTTAACCAATAAGGTGCTCTTTCGAGAAACTCTTCTAAAGACTCAAGTTCTTGGTTAACGACAATACGCAAAGCCTGAAAGACACGAGTTGCAGGATGAATTCTGCCATAGCGGTATTTACGCGGCACACTATAGGAGATTACTTCGGCTAGTTCGGTGGTAGTTTGCAAAGGACGTTTTTCAACTATTCTTCTCGCAATCCTGCGCGATAACCTTTCCTCTCCATACTGATAAAAAATATCTGCTAATTGAGCTTCCTGCCAATGATTAATTATTTCTGCTGCTGTCAGAGACTGACGCTGATCCATTCGCATGTCTAAATCAGCAGTATGGCGAAAACTAAAACCTCGTTCGGGAATATCAAATTGGGCAGAACTAACCCCTAAATCAGCAATAATCCCATCAAATAAAGAATCACCTGGCTCATATTGAGCAAAATTACCTTGCCAGAAGTTGAGGCAATCGCTATAAGTTTCTAACTTCACCTTAGCAGCTGCGATCGCTTCTGCATCCCGGTCAATAGCTGTGAGCCAGATATTATCAGCGGCGGCTAAAATTAATTGGCTATGTCCACCCCCACCAACTGTAGCGTCTAGGTAATGACGATTAGAACCAATAGCTAAACCTTCAATTAGTTCCTGACTCAACACCGGAACATGTAAAAACTCTGATTTCCTTGCCGATGTAGCTTCCGTTTCCATAGCACAATTTTGCCTAAAAGTCAATATCAACTGCCAACCCCATAACTAAGAGCATCTTGACATTTGGAGTTGAGCATCCTCTTATATATTCATTGATTTTAAAGAGATTGTGATAGTAATGAAAATCTACTACATCACCCTCAATACTTCCCAACAGGCGCAGCAGCTAAGTAAGGCATTACTGGAAAAACAGTTAGCCGTCTGTACTAATTAGTTCCCTATCACCTGTGCTTATCGTTGGGAGGGTAAAATTGTCGAGGAACCGGAAACAGTGCTAATCGTCAAAACCCAGTCTAATTATCGAGAAGAGATAGAGCAAGTGATTAGCAGCCAACAAATTAGCTACACACATTTTGTGGCAGAAATCTCTCCTGAATCAGTCAACGAAGGTTTCCTCAATTGGCTTAATGCCGAAGTTCCTCTCAAACCTGTAATCAAGGATACAGTAGCTAATTGATTCAGGTAGGAGTTCCATAGGGGGAGTTAGGTATATTTATCTTTAACGTATTTACCGTAGAGTTTAGTTAAGGGACTAGCACTCAAACCTTGGGCAAGAATCGAAGCACAAATCATCAAAGAGCAAACTAACCAAACCTCTTCTACACCAGTTCGACGCAAAGAGTAACCAGCATAGTAGATCGCAGCCACACCAATTGGACCAAACCAGCCAATAAACATTGCCTCTGGAAAGTTTTTAATTGGCTTAATAAATCGATTGAGTAACAAAATTGCTGGAAGTCGTCGCAGGAGTAGTACAGCTAGAACTAAAACTAAATTCCACCATCCTAGGGACCACCATTGTTGCCAAGGAATAGTTAAGCCAAGCAGAATAAATATCGGCAGGGTAAAAAAGCGGTTAATCGCCTCTTGGAAGTTTTCTTCCTCTACTCTTTCCCGACTCTCAATTACATGATCAAAAGCTAGTCCAGCGATAAATACAGCGAGAACGCCATCGGTACCCATTAACTTAGCTGCGCCCAGCACTGTGAGGCTCAGGGCGACAGTATAACCGAGAAAAGACTGACGTTCAATAGTTTTTTTATTCTCCGCCCATCTTAAGAGACGACCTGCTAAGTAACCCAAAAGTGCGCCAAAGAGGATAGCTACGCCAACTTCCCACAAAATCACCTGAATTAACCAATGGGATAGTAAGTCTACTAGGGAGGATTCATTACCTCCAGAGGAGAATGGTTTTAGCATAAGGATCGATAACAGCACCAAAGGATAAGCCAAGCCATCATTGGCACCCGATTCAGACGAGATTAGATGTCGTAAGCGTCCGGGGAGATTATCTTCTGCAACAACGCCCGTCACAATGGAAGTTGAAACAATGGGGTCAGTCGGTGTAATTGCTGCCCCAACTACCATTGCTTCCCAAAAAGGTATTTCTAAAATCCAATAAACAAGTAAACCACTAGTCACCCACATTAAGGGCATGACTAATCCCAGGAGAACGGCAAGAGGTCGCCAATTTCGGAAAAAATAGCCTTTAGGTGTTCGTAGGGCAACCCCCATCAAGCCAATTGCCAACGTAAAGCGGGCGGTTTGTTCAAGAAGATGCTCTTGTGGTATGCCCCAATTGCTAGGGTTAACTATTCCTAAAGCAACTGGGCTAAGTAAGATACCCAGCAACAGTGCCGTTAGAGGGTCAGAAGTCCACCAATTACGTCGGAAATAGTCAGATACGAGTCCGAGAAAGAGAACTATTGCACCGATAACGGTGATTACGATATTGAGTTCATTCAAGGGGAGTTCTCCTGTCCTTCAGAAGCTTAAAGATGTTCTGGTTGAAATGCTGACAGCTGAGTGGGATATATTATTAGGACTTACGCACTCAGACATTAGGAATCGCTGTAATCTTCTGTTGCCTGTTGCCTGTTGCCTGTTGCCTGTTCCCTATAGCCTAGAACTCTTATTTTTCCGTTTCACTGCGTAAGTCCTAATTATTTTCACCTGTAAGAATGTTGTCCCTATTAACAGACAATCACATCTATCCTACGAGTGAGGGAATTGTCTAAACAAGCAGATCTGCACAACTATAAATTAGATTTCCCTAAATAAAGAATCTGAAAACCTCATAATCCCGTAGTTGAATGCTATTTTCTGAAAATGTTTTAGGGAGCAAGCTAGAGACGTTGCAGGCAATGTCTCTACAATGGACAAATCAGAGACAATAAGCTAAGAACTAGCAGCGAACCTTAAAGGGAACCTAATCATCAATAATAAATATGGCAAGAATTGAGACTAGAACCGAACCCATGGTTCTCAACATGGGTCCCCACCATCCTTCCATGCACGGAGTCCTCCGCTTAATCGT
>JBAUJE010000299.1:0-8210 GCA_049683475.1 Coleofasciculaceae cyanobacterium
GGGTATGAATGCAGGAAAAGTTTCTAGTAGCCTCTTGCAATTGGAATTACTAGGGTTAGCTTCTCAATTACCGGGGATGCAGTATCGACGATGTTGATGAGGAAGAATATAGCTTAGGCAATGCCAAAATTCTGCACTTCAAAATGTAGTATTTAGAAACGGAGTTTACCTCTCTGGCAAAAAATTTAGTCGCCGATATTGCTGATGTCTGTTCTTTCCACTGTCAAAGTTACTGTTCCTGCTTCTACCGCCAATCTCGGCCCTGGGTTTGACTGTATTGGTGCCGCCTTAAGCCTCTATAACCAGTTTCAATTTACTAGCCAGACGACTGACGCTAAAGGGGAAACGCCTCAAGTTGTCAGTATTACTGTTAAGGGACAAGAAGCTCATTTAGTAGACACCAGTGCCAATAATCTGCTCTATAAATCTTTTATCAGATTATATGAACATTTAGGACAGACACCACCAGCCGTAAAAATAGAGATTGAGTTAGGTGTACCCTTATCCAGAGGACTTGGCAGTTCAGCAACAGCTATTGTCGGTGGTTTAGTGGCAGCTAATCAATTGGCAGGTTCACCCCTTAGCCAGACAGAAGTAATGAAATTAGCGATCGCATTAGAAGGACATCCTGATAATGTGGTGCCAGCATTGTTAGGAGGTTGTCGTCTGGCTACTAAGGCTGAAGAAGAAGAGTGGCAAATTTGTGATATTCCTTGGCATACCGACTTAGTACCAGTAGTAGGAATTCCCAATTTTGAACTTTCTACCCAAGAAGCGCGCAGTGTGCTACCTACCAGTTATAGCCGTGCCGATGCCGTTTTTAACGTTGCCCATTTTGGTCTACTTGTGCGAGCATTAGCAACAGGTCGAGGGGACTGGTTAAAGACTGCTCTACAAGATAAAATACATCAGCCTTATCGACAAGTACTCATTCCCGGTTACAATGCAGTATTTTCTGCCGCTTTAAATAATGGGGCCTATGGTTTAGTTATTAGTGGCGCCGGGCCAACCCTCTTAGCAATAGTTGCCCCTCCCCAAGCCGCAGCCGTAGCCACAGCAATGACAGAAGCTTGGCAGAAAGAAGGAATTACAGCTTTAGTGCGTCCTTTTTCTCTTGATAGTCAAGGTGCAAAAGTGGGGGAAGTTAAAAATTGAAAATTGAAAATGGATAATTGATAATTGATAATTAAAAATTGAAAATTGTTTATTAGAGGGAACAGGGAACAAAAATCCTATTTATTATCCATAACTTCTACCCTATCTCCCGTGTCTCCGCGTCTCCCCGTCCCCGTGTCTCCCCCTACCTCCATAACCTGAGTTGGCAATGGGGGAGCCAAAGTAAGAGCATTACTTTGTTGGGGAAATACTAATGCCGAAAATAAGACTGTTAGAGTATATCCTGTTAAGTTTTTCATTGGTTAGCACCTAAGATTCTTACGGGAGTTGGGAGTCGAGGTAAGAAAATTGAATGTACCTCATCAACTCCAGAAACCCTCTACTTTACTCGCAAGATAACCTATCCTTTAAAGCGCTGTCCAAAGATAAATCGATATCATAAATGTATGTAAGAAAAATTTATATCTTGTTAAGATACAAGTAGAAAATAATGACTCAGAAAATTCTTACTGTTGTTAGTAGCCACCAGCAGTTTGGTGACTTAACCAGAAAAACAGGCTATTGGTTAGAGGAAGTTACTCATTGTCACCAAGTCTTAAGTGAAGCTGGATTTGAGATAGATTTTGTTAGTCCTCAAGGTGGCAAACCACCGATGGATGAAAAAAGTGGTGATGAAAAAGATAAGACAAATAAAAATTTTCTTAATAACCAGGTCGCCGTCAATAAATTAGAAAACTCCCTTTTACCTAGCCAAGTCAACCCCCATGACTATGAGGCTATATATTTTGCTGGTGGCCACGGTGCTATGTGGGATTTTCCCGACAATACAGATTTAGCTAGAATTGCCGTTACTATTTACGAAGCTGGCAAAATAGTTTCTGCCGTCTGCCATGGCTCTGCTGGATTACTTAATATCAAGTTATCTAATGGTAAATACTTAATTGAAAACAAAAAAGTTGCAGGATTTAGTAATAGAGAAGAAAGTTTACTCAGGCTAGCAAAACACGTTCCTTTTATGTTGGAAGATAAATTAATCAAGCGTGGTGCCATATACAAAAAAGGCTTACCTTTTACCCCCTATACCGTTGTCGATGAGCGACTTGTTACCGGACAAAATCCTTTTTCTACTAAGCGTCTAGCCCAAGAATTGGTAACAGTATTAGGGGGAGTGGGGAGGTGAGGGAGATGGGGGAGATGGGATGATGGAGTGATGGGGGAGATGGGGGAGATGGGGGAGATGGGATGATGGAGTGATGGGGTCGCTTAATGTAGTCCAGTGTTATTACTCCTCACCTCCTCACCTCCTCACCTCCTCACCTCCTCACCTCCTCCCCTCCTCACCTCTTCACATCCTCACCTCCTCACCTCCTCACCTCCCGACTCCCGACTCCCGCCTCCTAACTCCTCAGACTTAGGCGACAGCTAACTCAAATTTGATAGTCACATCGTTATAGTCAAAGTCACTTCCAACACCGGCTATATCCTCAAAGCCGAAAGTATTGTCTGCCAGCAGCTTGATGTGATCTTGACCATCAAAGTTGGCGGCACCATAGTTGAAGAAAGCATTTGCTCCTCCACTCAGGAATGCCTCGATACTGGCATCAACAATTAAGAAGGGTGCAAAGATGCTACCACCAGCAAAATCACCAGAGATATTAGCCGTACCATTATCTTGAACAGACAATTCAAAGCTAACACGTTGCTCAATAGCAATTTGAGCATAATTAGCATCACCAGGATTAACTAGTTGTCCAGTTACAGGGTCAAGAACTGCACCGGCTTCATTAGCCACTGCATAAAAACCAACAGTGTTATCGAATTGAGCCTCTCGCGTCACCTCAAAGCTAGCCGATACCTGTCCCTGAACAGCGGTTAGGTCAATTACTTCTCCTTCTATGCCACCCTGAAGAGCGGTTCCTAAGGTTTGCTCTTCGAGTATTGATTCAACGCTGACTTGCAGTTCATTGAAAGAAGCATCACCATTATCGTCAAAGTTAAGGTTGAAACTACTACTAGAGAAGCCAGCAACCTCAAGACTCTGAGAAGTTGAAAGGATTACATTGCTTGCTGCATTTCCAGAAGCTGCCGAGCCTTCTTTAACGAAGTAAAATCCGAAGTTATTACTGGTGGCCAACTCTAGAATGCGAGAATTTGCCTCAAAACCGTTGGGAGCAAGGGAAAGAATTGATTGAATTAACTGTGCCCGACCCAAGGCAGCTTCTTGATAACCAGCTTGACCAGGGGCAATGCCATCAATTAGACCTTGCTCATTATCGGTGAAAAATAAGCCAAACTCACTAATTTGACGGCCGGAAATACCGTTGTTGTTAATGGTGAATTGGAGTTGAGCTAAATTGGTTGTTTGGGCAAAGGCGAAAATACCAGCAGTGCCAGTTTGTTGGAATTGAGCAATTGAAGCAAAATCAAGGGCAAAGGTGCTAGTGGTAATTTGCTCACCGTTAGCAGTAACGCTAAAGCCGAAGCTATCGCCGCTTAACTCAGTCTCACCGTCAGCAAAAGTTAGTGATTTACTATTAATTTGAGCTTGGGTAAAGGTAGAACCAACTGCTAAGGCAACTCCATTGAGTAGAAGCTGACCACCGTCAGGTAAGTCAGTCAGAGTGTAGATAATTTGATCGGCACTAGCGTCATTATCAGTAATCTCCAAGAATTGATTGGTGATTACTTTATTTTGTCCTTCTGCCAGGGTTAGAGCCAAATTTTCAACTATGGTATTGGCAGTGATGTTACTCTGACCAACAACGTTACCACCTGTGAGTTCAAGCACACCCACATTGATTTGTTGATTGACAGTGAGGCTACCACCGGAAACTCGCAGTTTACCAGCTCCAGTAAAGCTACTACCAATGTCTATAGTGTGTATCCCCTCGGCAAAGTCAACTAGCGCACCGTTTGCTATGTCTACAGCACCACTAATGGTAGCGTCGTTCTCGAACTTAACTTTGTTCTTAATTTTGACACTGCTCTTAGACTTAAACTTGCTCTTGAAGCTAGTCTCGGCATTGATATCGAGGTTACCGCTGAGGTGGTCGAAGGTGCCAAGACCAGTGAAGTCAGCACCTGTGTTAATAATGTGATTAGTACCAATTAACTCCAGGGTGCTAGTATCAGCTAAGTCCACCACACCAGCGAAGTCGGTGTCACCCTCGAACTTGACTTTGTTCTTAATTTTGACACTGCTCTTAGACTTAAACTTGCTCTTGAAGCTAGTCTCGGCGTTGATATCGAGGTTACCGCTGACATGGTCAACAAGACCAGTACCTGTGAAATCGGCACCTTGGTCAATGGTGCAATTAGCTCCATTTAACTCCAGAGTAGCAGCGTCAGCTATCTCTACTTCACTAGCAAATTTTGTCTCACCTTTAAACGTAGCCTTGTTTTTGACCTTGACTTTGCTCTTAGCCTCAAACTTAGTCTGAAACTCGACTCCGTCTTCTATTTCTAGCTCACCAGTTTCTACTTCAACTAAACCCAAGCCATTGAAAATAGTGCCTGTGGCGAAAGTATGAGCTGTACCATTTAACTTGACACTAGCAGTCTGAGCTACATCGAAACTACCACTCCAGGCATTTCCTGCACCAATTAAATTACCTGCGAGGAGATTAAGCTGGGTTACATTAACATCTATATCTACATTTATATTGACATTAGTATTAACAGTGACGTTATCCGCCGCAGTTGGAACTGTGTTGGTACTCCAGTTTGCTGTATCGCTCCACAGTCCATTAGCAGCACCAATCCAAGTAATATTAGCCATATTTTTTCCTCAGTTACAAAGATTTAGAGGATGCAGCCATGAATTTACGGGTGATTTCTCTTGGGTGGTAGCACACCAGTAATTACCAGCAAAATTGACAGCTATCCAGCTTACTTTGCTCTGTTTAGTGATAGAAATAAGACCTTCCGCAATTCAGAGATGTCTGCAACCATCCACTGAGAACTATTAAAAATTACAAATTTTTTAATTTAGTAGTAAGTATTCACTAAAAAAACTGTCACACATAGAACTTGAAGAGTGTTTGTTGTGCTAGAAGTTTTGTATTTTTTTGAATAATTAATTAGTACAAATATAAAGCTGAAAGCAAATTTTACTTGCGTACAAAAAAAAGATTTTAGCAGTGCTTAAATACTAATAATTACAGAGAAAAAGGTCAGACAATAAGACCCAGATAATTGGCTTCCTATAAATAGCTATGACGCAAAGAAGTAACTTATGTTCCCAGCTGAATCAATAGATTTCTGGCAGAAGTCGGAAGTCGAGAGTCGGGAAGACAATGGGGACTCAGAAAAATCTTCCCCTGCTCCCCATCTCCTATCTCCTCCAAACCGAAAATAGCAATTCCTAGGAAAACTTAGTTAGTATTCCCAAAAGCCGCTTGGTTTTGGGTGTAAGTAAAGTGCGTCTGTAGGCATCTGCGGCTTTCTTGATTCCTTCGGCTTGAGTTGGATAGGGATGAATTACACCAGAAAGCTTGCTCAAACCAATCTTACCCACAATGGCTGTTGTCACTTCAGATATCATTTCTCCTGCATGGCTAGCAATAATGGTGGCACCGAGGATTTGATCTGAACCCTTTTTATGAAGGATTTTAACGAATCCCTCCTCTTCCCCATCTGCGATCGCTCGATCTACATGGCTCAAGTCAATTTTAATGGTACTGACATCAAAACCTTTTTCTTGAGCCTCTTCTTCATACATACCTACATGGGCAATTTCCGGATCAGTATAAGTTACCCAGGGCATTACCAAATCACTAAGTTTATATCTTCCCAAACCAAAGGGCGAAAATAGGGTATTTTTAATAACGATCCGCGCCGCAGCATCAGCAGCATGGGTAAACTTCCAACTCATGCAAATATCACCGGCGGCATAAATGTTAGGGTTGGTTGTTTGCAGGTAGTCATTAACTTGAACCCCTTTGCGTTGGTCGTACTCTACCCCAACTTTTTCTAAGTTTAAGCCTTCTACATTTGGAGCCCTACCTGCACCGGCCAAAATCTCATCAACTGTAATCGACTCTGCTAAACCATTGTAGTTAAAGTGAAGGGTTTTGCCTTCTTTTGTCTTTTCCACACGCTGCATCTGGCAACCTAGTACTAAGCGAATTCCTTCCCGCATCAGGACTTTTTGCACAATTTGGGCAGCGTCAGCATCTTCTTTATTTAAAATGTGAGAATGGCGATGAAAGAGAATTACCTCACAACCTAAGCGTCGGAAAGCTTGAGCTAATTCGCAACCAATCGGCCCACCACCAATTACAGCAAGACGTTTAGGGCGTTCTGTGAGAGAAAAAACTGTTTCATTAGTCAGAAAACCAGCCTCTTCAATCCCTGCAATTGAAGGTCGCACGGCCCTAGCACCTGTGGCAATTACAGCTTTTTGAAAGCGGAGGGTTTTATCACCAACGGCAATGGTACTGTCACTAGTAAAACTACCTTCTCCTAGAAAAACATCTACACCAAGATTCTGAAAGCGGGGAGCAGAATCAACATTACTAATACCTGCCCTTAGCCTGCGCATCCGTCTCATTACTGCGGGAAAATCAACTTCAATATGAGCAGGAGTATGAATGCCAAAATTTTTGGCATGGCGCATTTCTGACACAGTGCGAGAAGACCTAATAATGCATTTAGAAGGTACACAACCGACATTTAAGCAATCCCCACCCATCAAATGCCTTTCAATTAAGGCGACTTTTAAACCTAAGTCTAAACCTGCTGCACCAGCCGCTACGACTAAACCAGCAGTACCTGCACCAATTACAACTAAGTCATAACAAGCAGCCGGTTTAGGATTAACCCAATCAGGGGGATGAACATATTCAACCAATCTTTGGTTATACTCATCCATCGGTGGGACAGTAACTCTTTCAAAAGAAGAATTTGACATAGTTTGCTCCTAGAAAATTGAAAATTGAAAATAGTTAATTGCTTCTCCCCCTGCTCCCCCATCTCCCCCATCTCCCCCATCTCCCCCTGCTCCCCCATCTCCCCCATCTCCCTCATCTCCCCGTCTTCCTCGCCTGTCAAATTTGTTGTGATGAACTACTAATTAAGAAACTGTATCGTTAGAAATTTGTTCTTTATCAACTTTTTCGTCCAAAGCTTTGCGAGCAACTTTAGTAACATAAAGGGTGACGGCAACCGTGGCAATGAAACCGATAATGCGAATTGCCCACTGTATCGTGGGGTTGGAAGGTTGACTCTCACCGCCAATGGTGGCTAAACTGCCAGCTAGAGAACCGATATAAACATACATGATTGTGCCTGGAATCATGCCAACGGAACCAAAGAAGTAGTCTTTGAGGGAAACTCCGGTTAAGCCGTAAGCATAGTTGAGTAAGTTAAAGGGAAATACTGGTGACAGTCGGGTGAGAAGAACAATTTTCAATCCTTCTCTACCAACAGCTTCGTCAATAGCCTTAAATTTCTGATTACCTTCGATTTTCTTAGCAACCCAGCCTCTAGCAAGATAACGTCCTACCAAAAAAGCCGCAGTTGCTCCTAGGGTGGCACCAACAAAGACGTAGAGTGAGCCTAAAATTACCCCAAAGACTACTCCAGCCCCCAGAGTAAGGATTGAACCTGGTAAGAAAGCTACGGTAGCAACAATATAAAGAATGATAAAGGCGATCGCTCCTACAGGACCAAGATCTTGAATCCACTGTAGGGCATTCCGTAACCATTCTTGAGGGTTGAATCCCTGTACTTGACCTGATTCTTGCGCCAAGGCAGGTGCCTCAGACAGCAATAGGGTAAGACTCAGAGCAATTAGCATGAAGGCAAACAGTCTGAGGAGATTTGTCAAGTTTTCGTTACTGGGTTTACTTTTTACTCGCTTTTTGTTCATAATTTAGCTTTGTATCGTGGCTCTTGATGGCTTTAATAATAGGACTTACGCACTCAGACATTTAAGATCGCTATATTCTTCTGTTCCCCGTTCCCCGTTCCCTGTATGCCCTAACGGCCAATGCTGAAGGGCGCACCTTAGCGTAGCGTTAGCGACGTTGCGTAGCGTCTGCTCCGCAAAGCTACGCAAACCCTATAGCCTAGAACCCTGATTTTTCCGTTTC
>JBAUJE010000300.1:0-2123 GCA_049683475.1 Coleofasciculaceae cyanobacterium
CCGACTCAGAGTTGACCCAGGATTACTTTCCGACTGCGGAACTTTAATTGGTCGGGTATTTGAGGACAAAAACTTTGATGGTGAACAGCAACCCGGTGAGCCAGGAATACCTAATGCTGTAATTTTCCTCGAAGACGGTAATCGCATCACCACAGATACTGAAGGTCTATTTTCTGTGGCTAATGTGCTACCTGGTTACCACACAGGTGTCCTTGACCCAACCAGCGTTCCCGGTTATACCATCGCACCCAATCATCACTTCAGTGAAGGTAACAGCAAATCCCGACTAGTCAGGTTAGAGCCAGGTGGCCTAGCACGTATGAACTTTGCAGTTACCCCCACCTTCCCAGAGGAAGAGAACCAATGAAAATAGTAAAACCACAGAAATTAATTTTTATATTAAAATTGGTGGGGGCTGTAGCTAGCGGAATAAACTTACTGACCTATCCCGTTTTAGCTCAAGCAGAACCCCAACCAGAATTAGAGATTGAAAGTACTACAGAAGTTTCGCAACCATCCCCAGAACAAACTGCAACTCCAACTGTTCAATCTTCCCCAGTCACAATTCTCAGTCCAACTCCTGAGACAATTTTAGATGTGCCAGCAGCCACTATTACTGTCCAGTCTCAGTTGGGTTTAGAGATAGAGCTGCAAGTTAACGGAGAAAATGTAGACTCCTCTCTGATTGGACGTACCCAAACTGATGAGGGTGCTAGATTAGTAACTCAAACTTGGTACGGTGTTGGTTTAGAAGAAGGTGACAACTTAATTACTGCAACTGTTAAAGGTTCAGCCGAAGCAATGGCCTCGGTGTCTGTCCAAGTAAGGGGTGCACCGCAAGAGTTGGTAGTAGAAACGAGAGAAGCTGGCATTCCCGCCGATGGCCGTTCTACAGCTACAGTAGTTGGCCAACTCCTCGATAAAAATGGCAACCCGACCAACCGCGATGCCATTGTTACCCTCTTTACTAGTGCAGGAGAGTTTGTTGGAATAGATGAAAAGCCAGATCAACCAGGTTTTCAGGTACAAGCTCAACAGGGGCAATTCACAGCACAGTTGCGCTCAGAACTAGAAGCTCAAACGGTCAGAATTCGGGCAACGACAACCAATTTAGAAGGCTTTAGCCAATTTCAGTTTAAAACAGCTTTGCGTCCCAGTCTACTCAGTGGAGTGATTAACATACGCTGGGGAGCAAGGGGTACAGATTATTTCGGTCGGTTTGAGGACTTCTTACCTGCTGATCGAGATAATGACTATAGACTAGATCTTAGTTCAGCGGTCTTTGCCACTGGCACAATTGGGGAGTGGTTGTATACTGGAGCTTACAATAGCGATCGCTCCTTAAATGAAGACTGCAATTGCGATAATCGACTGTTTCGAGAATACCAGTCTGATGAGCGAGGTTATCCCGTCTACGGTGATAGTTCTACTGTAGATGTCATTACCCCTTCTACTGACCAAGTTTATTTCCGCCTAGAACGTTCTCCTCAGATACAAGGAGCGGATCCAGACTATTTAATGTGGGGGGACTACAACACTAGTGACTTTACCTCCTCCTCGCAAATATGTACCGCCGTCACTCGCCAACTCCACGGTTTTAAGGCAAATTACAACTTAGGCAATTTGCAAATTAGCGGTTTTTACGGTGACAACGTAGAAGGCTTTCAACGAGATACAATTGTTCCCGATGGTACTAGTGGTAATTACTTTCTCTCTCGGCGGTTAGTAGTACCTGGTAGTGAAGATATTTTTATTGAATTAGAAGAATTAGAGCGTCCGGGTACAGTGTTAAAACGGGAACGTCTGTCCCAGGGGGCTGATTATGAAATTGATTATGACCGAGGTAGTTTGTTCTTCCGTCAACCTCTCCTACGCACAGACTTAGATGAGGAAGGACGTATCTTGGTGCGCCGCATTGTCGCCACTTATCAGTTTGAGGGTGAAGATGAGGAAACGGATATTTATGCTGGCCGAGTACGTTACCATCTATCGCGGGAACTTAATCAAGAAAGTTGGATTGGGGCGACTTATTTACGAGAAGATAAGGGGAACCGGGACTTTGAACTGTATGGTGCAGATGCTTTTTTCTCTTTAGGGGAAAATGGTCATTTAATTGCTGAATA
>JBAUJE010000301.1:0-3985 GCA_049683475.1 Coleofasciculaceae cyanobacterium
CATCATTCCTTATTCGTTGCTAATTGACCCAAACGCTTCAGTACCCCCAGAACGCTATACAACTCATTTCCTGGATTGAAAATATCAAACAATTTAGAGACAGCGTACTGACTTATTTCTCCTTTAACTAATTTGAGAAACCTGAAGCTACTCCCATTTGTAATCAGTCCATAAGCAGATTTTTCAGGATAAGGATAGGACAGCATATAAGCAAGGAGTTGTGGTTTCCCCACTTCCAAGGAAAACGCTGCTTTCTTTGATTCAATAACTACTACCCAAAACTGCTCACATAAAACCAAAACATCAATATCTCCTCTGACTAGAACTCCCTCATCATCTTCTACAACTTCTACAGACTTCTCTGACTTAATGTGGAAGGGAGGCAAGTAGAACCCCGCTAAGTCTAGCAAGGGAGAGAGAACAACCATTTTGACGGTGTTTTCTAATAGAGGAGGATATTTTGTTAAATTCGTATAACTAACTTTGACTCGATCTAATCTTACTTTTTCCGTATCGGTAATTTCTGGCAAATTATCTTGCCACTCTCGGAAGAATTGGTTATCTTCCACCAACTGGATGCCAAATTTTGTTTCTAATTCGTAGAGAGTAATCTCTCTGGCTGGGATGGTTTGAGTCATAAAAACAGGAAGTGCTATTTTCAACAATCACTTTTGAGTATTTATCGTTCGATTTTCTCCCTAACCCACTTCCGAAAAGCCCTTAAAGCAGCACTTGAACCTTCCGTCAAACTCATTTTAACAAACTGATTGAATCCCTCAATAATCGGAAAATTAGGAAAAGTAGGACTCAAAGAAGACTCAACATACTCACCCGCTTGTAGCACATTAATTTTTAAGCTTCCCTTAGAAAACTGCCATAATTCAGGCACTCCCAAAGCTTCATAAGCACTCAGTTGTGTTTTGGAGGTAACATCAATCTCAATGGCTAGATCGGGAGGGGGATCTACAGTTAAATCTAATCTCCTTTTGCCAATCATTAAACGATAATTTTGAATATAAAAACAATTATCAGGCTCAATTCCTACTGCCATATCTTGGCGCTTGAAAGTAGTTGAGCCGTAACACTCGCGATCAACTTCCAATTCTTCTAGCAAAATTTTCACCATGTCGCCAATAATTTCTTTATCAAATTCATGTTCTGGCAATGGCATCCTAATTTCTAACTTATTTTGAGAATAAGCTACTTTATTAGCTCTTTTTTCACCAAGTTCTTGCAAAATCTCCTCAAAGTTTGACCAGTTTACATCAGTCAAAATAATTCGCTGTCCTGGAGGCACAAGTAACTGCCTAAGCTGTAATGTTACCATTTATAATTACCTTTGGATTAACCTACTTCTATTTTAGTCCTATAGTTAAGGACACACATCGGTGCGTCCCTAGAGATGCTCATTTAACTAAGACTGATAATTAGACCTCTTGCACAATTAAAAATCCAATCAAATAGAGGGGTGAAAGAGTCAAATTTTATATCTGTTCCCTGTTGCCCTGTTCCCTATTCCCCGACTTTTGCAAGAAGTCTATTAATCTGCGGTTGCTACCAATAAGGCAGGTGGCAACCGCCTGCCAACTTAATCAAGCGGCTTTCAATACTTCTGCAATAACAGATGCAACTTCCTGGGGTTTCTCAGCAAGGCGCTTTTTGATTTGGGCCCTTAACCAGGCCAAGGGTTGGTCTTTGCCGTTTACCTTTTGCTGTACTCCAATGCGACTGGCAATTTTCCGTGCTGGTCGAAGTTGAAGCTTGTCAAGGTCAACTCCTTGGAGCAATTCATCCAAGGAAGGTTTGGGCTGTGGAATTGGCTTGGTTTTGGTTTGTGACTCTGCAACTGCTGGAAAGGTCACTTCAGGCAGTTCTGGAATTGCTTCAGCCGCAATGACCTCTGGTTCGGGGGTGATAGTGTTGGTGTCAGAAGCAGGAGCATCATTTGCAGCTTGAAGTTTGTGAAGATCGAAAAACCAAGAGATAAAGCTGAAATAGATGAAAAACAGGAATGTTGCTAGTAAAAAGTCTTGCATCGTTGTAAAAATCCTTAAGTGATGTGGCGTAGATGCAAAAGCAAAATGTGTAGGGTTTTTGCTTTTGCATAACAATATTATATCATTGATACTATAATTAATTGCAAAAATAATGTTAATATTTTTAACGTAAAAGCAGAGTATTTATATTTGATTGAAGAGGTAAAACTTGCGATTCTATTGGCAATAAACAATGCCAAAAATGCCTAATTAAGCTTGGTTAATTTTGGCAATTGTCGTGATTAGAAAACACTTGCCTTGCCTATTTCTTTTTCCAAGTAGCAATCCTAGATTAATCAAGCTAAATCACCGAGGCTGAAGCCTTCGGAGGGAACAGGGGATGGGCAACTGGCAACAGGAGAAAACTGCTTAGAAGCCTCTCCTTTCTTAGAGATTGAAGTTCGGAAGAGGGTCTAAAACAAGATTTCAGACCAGTCACTGTTCCCTATTCCCTGTTCCCTCTAAGACCGCTAGAGATACCAACTCCTTAATCCCCCCAATAAGATGTAACTGGAGGAGCAAACACACTCTGATCAAGAGAAGAAGCGGGTTCAGCCACATATTTCGCCCGATTTTCCATCGCCAGCACTCGCTCAGTATCTCGTGCATAAAGAGGAATCATCCCCTCCCGCTGTTCCAATAATTCCGATAAACCTATCACCAGAGGAAGCCCTTGATGAAACAGTTTTCGCGCTGCTGACTCAATAATTGAGCGTATTTCTGCTCCAGTACAATTAACAGTCTTACCTAATAAAATCTTCCATTCCCTCTCAGTCAACGGACTATCACCAGACAAATAACGCTTATCAAAGCGGGAAGCATGAAGTTGAAAAATCTCCTGGCGCTCGTTAGCCTGGGGAAAACCAACATAGTAGATTTTATCAAACCTCCCCGCACGAGTCAGTTCAGGAGGAAGGGCATCTAATCGATTAAGAGTAGCAATCACAAACACAGGCGATCGCTTCTCCTGTAGCCAAGTTAATAATACACCCAAAACTTGTTTAGATTGACTATCTTCCCCCGTAGCCCTATTAGCCGTGAAAAACTTATCAAACTCATCAAAATAACAAACGGCTGGCGAACAAGCTTCAATACGACGTAGCAAACGTTTGAGATAAGCAGCACCCCCACTCATCACTGCATCTACTCCCACACTAATTAGAGGAAATCCCAAGTTGTAAGCGCAAACTTTAGCAGCAAAGGTTTTACCAGTTCCAGGAGGGCCAACCAACAACCAACCTTTTGGCAAAGGGATATTATATGTTCGTGCTTCTGCTGAAAAGTCAGCACGTACCTCTTCAATTCCCTGCTTGAGTCGGTCTAAACCGCCAAAGTTTGAAACATTAGGTTTGGGAATGAAATCTAAACCTAATCCCTGTAGACGTTCGATTTTGTAGTCTAGTAATTGGGGAGTCAGGTTTTGAGAGGGAGTAGGGAGTAGGGAGTAGGGAGTAGGGTGGGGAGATGGGGGGATGGGGAGGTGGGAAGAGTTGCTGTGCTTTTGATGGTGGACGGGGAGACTGGGTGACTGGGTGATGGGGGGATGTGGAGATATGGTTTCTGTTGAAGTAAAGATATTTTCAAGGTTTCTCTCCGCGTCTCCGCGTCTCCGTGTCCCCGTGTCATCAAAATTGTCTCCGCGTCTCCGCGTCCCCGCGTCATCAAAGGTATCTCCGTTTCTCCGCGTCCCCACGTTATCTAAAGTGTCCCCCCCTCTCCCCATCCCCCTATCCCCCCATCCTCCCATTTGCCTTCTCCTACAAGCAACCAACCTCACCCCCATCTTGATTTCTTCTACACTCAGTCCTGAGACAGCTTGATCTAGTTCTTGTTTTATTTCCTCTCCTGGCTGAAGCAGTCCGGCTTCTGGTAGAATCTTTTTTAACAGTTCAGTTACTTCAGCTAAATCGGGAAGAGGTTGATAGACTGAGGGAATAATTGTCTTTAAT
>JBAUJE010000302.1:0-58846 GCA_049683475.1 Coleofasciculaceae cyanobacterium
GGATAATGACGGATATCTGGTGTGACCAAGCCTTTGCCTGTTTCTGGGCAGTCTAACTGGTTGAGAGTCTTGCGCCCGGATGCCACATCGACAATTACTCGTTGGCGAGCCTTGACAAATAACTCACGAGCAGCAGGGGGAACGTCCTCAGCTGGAAACCTTAAGCCCAACAGCGATGGTAAGCGGGAGTTATTGATTGACTCGGCAATCACTTCCCCACTATCATTCTCATTAAATCGGTAAATTTTAACCCGATCTGTACCTAAGAAAGCACGAATTTCCTGGGCTGTCGTGGTCAAAATCTTTGGCAGTTCTAGAGACTGGCGAATGCGGGTGGTGATCCGATGTAGTAAGATTTCTCGATCTAGCACTTGTTTCGTTGGTTGTTTTTTGTTGCGCTTAACCATCCTCGACCTTTCAAGCCTGATAATTTCCAGTTTCATTGACCATAATTCAGAGCAATGAGCTACCGTTCCTTGATCCGATTTATGATTCTAAATAAGTAAAACTACCCTGGTAAAGTACTAGAGAGGATGAAAACAACTGCCCAAGAGCTAAAATCTATAATTGGTGAGTGTGATATCCGTGATTGGGAATCCTTGCCAACCGTCTCTCAAGAACGGATTGCCAAAGCCAACTCAGCAGATAATTTCCCTAGTACTATTGTTTATCCTAGTACAGTTGAAGACCTCGCTAGGTTAATGAATTACGCTCACCATCAAGGTTGGAGTGTTTTACCTTGCGGTAGTGGTAGCAAGTTGGGCTGGGGCGGTGTGGGTAAGTCGGTTGAACTGGTTATTAGCACCGAACGTCTAAACCGCGTAATTGATCATGCTGTCGGTGATTTGAGCGTTACTGTAGAAGCTGGAGTCAAATTTAGTGATCTGCAAGAAATTCTCCTGAAAACAGGTCAATTTCTGCCTTTGGAACCAGCCTACCCCCAAGAGGCTACCCTGGGCGGCATTATTGCTACGGCTGATAGTGGTTCTTTACGTCAGCGCTACGGTGGCGTTCGAGATATGTTATTAGGTATTTCCTTTGTCCGCAGTGACGGGCAAATTGCTAAGGCTGGGGGACGGGTGGTGAAAAATGTGGCGGGTTATGACTTAATGAAGTTATTCACAGGTTCCTATGGTACTTTAGGTATTATTACTCAAGTAACTTTGCGGGTTTATCCAGTACCAGAGACAGCAGGTACAGTCACACTAACGGGCCAAGCAGAAGCGATCGCTTCTGTAACCAAAACTTTACTCTCTTCTACTTCGACACCCACAGCTGTTGATTTACTCTCAACTGGTTTGGTTAATCAATTGGGTGTTGGGCAAGGTATGGGCTTAATGGTGCGTTTCCAAACTGTCAAAGATGCTGTCCAAGAACAGTCCTCTCGCTTGTTAGAAGTTGGAAAGCAGCTAGGTTTAACAGGGAGTCTTTACACTGATGTCGAAGATGCTCATCTATGGCAATCATTACCAAAACAAATCTGGACAACCACCCATGAGCAGCGAATTACTTGCAAAATAGGAATATTACCTACTGCGGCTGTCACTATTTTGACTAAATTGGATAATCTAACTTCTTCAACTGGATTGGCCTTAATTCACGCCGGAAGTGGATTGGGTAAATTGCGGCTTGATGCTGCAAAAGTTGATTCCCAGACAATTGCTGAACTGAGAAACCATTGTCAATCTAACAGTGGCTTTCTGACAGTTCTAGAAGCACCGCTATCATTGAAGCAAGAGCTAGACATCTGGGGTTACACTAGCAATGCTCTGCCAACTATGCGTCGCCTTAAGCAGCAATTTGACCCGAAAAATATCTTGAGTCCTGGCTGCTTTGTTGGGGGTATTTAAAATTATTGGGTGAGGAGATAGGAAATTTTTAAGCAGAGATGTACACAGATTAAAAAAAGAGAATATGCAGATAGCATCTACAAACACTAACCCTCAATTTCCTACTCCTGATTCTGTTCAAGAAAGTTCGGTTATAGAAACTCATACTCCTGGTTTTGATGCTGATAATCCTCCACAGCAGGAGTTGATAGATACTTGCGTACACTGTGGTTTTTGTCTCTCTACCTGTCCTAGTTACAGAGTAATTGGTAAGGAGATGGATTCTCCTAGGGGTAGGATTTATTTGATGGATGCTATTAACAAGGGTGAGGCTTCTTTAGCTGAGGCCACTAGCCAACATTTTGACTCTTGTTTAGGCTGTTTAGCTTGTGTTACTACTTGTCCTTCGGGAGTTCAGTACGACAAGTTAATTTCAGCGACTCGTCATCAGGTAGAACGCAACCAACCTCGTAGTTTAGCTGATCGTTTAATTAGAACCCTAATTTTTAATCTTTTTCCTTATCCAGAACGTTTGCGTCCCTTATTAGTCCCTCTTTATCTTTATCAGAAATCAGGACTGCAAAAGTTAGTTCGTTACACTGGTTTGCTGAAGAAAACCTTTCCTCGTTTAGGGGCAATGGAATTAATTTTGCCCCAGATTACCCTAGATTTCTTCCAAAATAATTTACCTGATATTATTCCTGCTCAATCCGAGAAGCGCTATCGTGTTGGCATGATTCTCGGTTGTGTGCAGCGTTTATTTTTCTCCCCTGTCAACGAAGCAACGGCACGAGTTTTAACGGCTAATGGTTGTGAAGTAGTTATTCCCAAAACTCAGGGCTGTTGCGCTGCACTACCAGAACATCAGGGGCAAACAGAACAAGCCAAAGTTTTAGCACGGCAGATGATTGATAGTTTTGAAGATACAGACGTTGATGCTGTAATTATTAATGCTGCTGGCTGTGGACATACCCTTAAAGAATATGGTCATATTTTAGAAGATGATCCAGAGTATCGAGACAAAGCCAAGGAATTCGCCGCTAAGGTAAAAGATGTACAAGAGTTTTTGGTAGAAGCCGGACTAACGGCACAACTTTCACCACTGACAGATGAGCCGCTAACCATAGTTTATCAAGATGCCTGTCACCTTTTACATGGGCAAAAAATTAGTGTGCAACCGAGACAGTTATTAAGACAAATTCCTAATATTAAATTACGAGAACCCATAGACGCGTCTTTATGCTGTGGTAGTGCAGGAGTTTACAACCTATTGCAACCAACCGTGGCTGAGGAATTAGGACAACAAAAAGTTGATAATTTGCTCAACACAGGAGCAGATTTAATTGCTTCTTCTAATCCCGGTTGCTCTTTACAAATTAAAAAACATTTGCAGTTGCAAGGCAAAGAAATTACTTTGATGCACCCGATGGAGTTGTTGGATTATTCAATTCGAGGGGTGAAGCTAAACTAATTAAGTAGGTTGACATTAACATTTATCGTTCCTACGCTTAGTAATATCAAATATCGCCCCATCTAGCCAGATAATATCTTCGTCTTGGCTAAATGTACTTCTACCTACTTCACAAACCCATCTTATGTTCCCATCTGCCCGTATAAGACGATACTCAATTTCGTAGGGTCGTCTTTCTATTATTGCTTTTTGGATTTCTCTTTCAACCATTTTTCGGTCTTGAGGATGAATAATACTTTCAAACTTTCTAACCTGATTGTGAGTAAAGTCAGAACTGCAATAACCAGAGATTTCCGTGATTCCATCACTAATAAATTCCATCATCCAGCTATCATTACAGATACCTCGATAGATTGCGCCTGGAATATTGGTGACTAAAGACCTTAATTTCTCCTCACTTTCGAGTAATGTTTTCTCCGTCTGCTGATGCTGAATTCTCTGTCCTTTTAATTCCTCTTTGACTTGTTCTAGCAGTTTTTTCTGCTGCTTTATAGTTTGTTGAAACGTCTCAACTACGCCCAGCATTTCCCTCGGAGTAAGAGAAGCACAAAGCGCTAACTCCAATTCTGGTAACAAATTGGCCGCTGTAAGAACACCCAAATGGTTGGGTTGAGTTTCCCCTCTCGCTTCAGTTTCTTGACCAGTGCATACTACTAGCAATGGTTCTACCTGACCAAGATGTAGCATCTGCTGCTGTGCTTTCCACAGAGAATCTCCTGGACTGAGGCAAAACTGGGGTAATCTCAAGAGCATTTGCGCTTGGGTTTTCGACAAGTCTAGTCCCGAAAGAGACAGTTGTATTGATTGAATAAGATCCCGTTCCGTGATTAACCCCAATGGTAGTAAGTCTTGATTAACATCCCCTTGAGTCAAGACAACATAAGGAGACTGGTTCGCGAGTAGCATTTGGAAAACATCGGTAATCGAGGATTCTACCGTTGCTTGAGGGAGAGGACTAGTCATTACTGCTGATACAGGTTTTGACTTTAAAGGATCTAGAGGTGGTAGTCCTCTCAAAATGCTTTCAGGCGTAATTATCCCTAAAATTTGATTGTTACTATCTAAAACGGGTAAATAACTAATTTGATGTTGGCGAAAAAGCCATAATACTTGGAAGAGATTGCACTCTTGAGACAGAGTTAAGGTAGCCATTATTGGCTTCATTACCTCGGCAATCCTAGTCTGTTTTAGTTTAATCTTTTCAGCTTGCAGATGCACTAGGTCTTGTGCTGTCAATATTCCCAGTAAACAAGTTTCTTCTAATACCAAAATACAACTAGCTGGCACGGAGTTAGTTATGTTGATATTGCCAGCTTGTATCTTTTTCTGCTGGACTGAATGCCCAATATTTTCAACAGAAATTGCCCTTGAATTGAACAAGCTACAGGTTTTCCTCACCTGGCTCATTAAAGTAATTATATCTGCTAATGTTGCATCGGGGGATGTCGTTAGGATCTCAGTGTCGATTAGGTCTTTGAGGTCTAGCAAAGGGATGGGAGTAGTCTCAGACTGCATAGTGACTTCGATGTTGGGCGTGGCGTGGATGCAGATCTCACAAAGACGCATTTTCTAGGAGATGGGAGAATAGTTATTGTCTAGCGGTTAGAGGAAGTTCCTTGCTAACCGTTGATGTTCTTATCCCACTTCCATGAGTTACCCGATGATCTTAATCATCTATACTTGAACATTCTGCCACTACCGGATAAAGTGCTTAGAAAAATTAGCTGACTTACCTTCTTTGACTTGAGATAGTGAGGAGTTCAGAAGCAGAACAGCTTGTCATTCGCTAACAAGAATTATTATTTGGCTATTTCTTTTTCTAGTTTAAATTGGGTTTATTTTTCGTGTTTGCAAGAATCAAGTTACCTTATGTATGAGGCAATTTGACAATAGTAAACCAAAAGGAATCAAGAGATTTAATCATAGTAGCAAAACCATCTAACCCCAGGGGCTTGGTAACATAGGCATTAGCACCTAACTTATAACTTTTCAAAATCTCCTCATCAGAGTCAGAGGTTGTCAATACTACGATAGGAATATATTTAAGCTGTTCGTCACTTTTGATTTCTTGCAGCACTTCTCGCCCGTTCATGCCAGGGAGGTTAAGGTCAAGTAAAATCAAGTCAGGTCGTACTGCCTTAGCAAATTCTCTCTCTCTACGTAGGTAAGCAAGCGCATCTTCCCCATCATTAACCACATTTAAGGGGAGCATTAGTTGAGAACGTCGGAGGGCTTGCTTAATAAGCATGATATCTCCTGGATCGTCTTCAATTAACAAAATTTCAACTGGTTTAGCTGCCATAATTTATATTACAAAATACGATTTAGTCTTGATAGTGAGGTATAGTCACTGACTATCCTTTACTAGGTTAAATTATCTATAAGCCGTTCGTCATTTAAAGCTTATTATCAATAGTTGATAAATCCTTGTAGTGCGACCATCTTGGCCGCTACTTATACCCGATTTCAAGGCATGACAGCTTAGTAGGTTGTGACATCCTGACTTACTCAACTATAGCCGGTAACGTGAAGTAAAAACTTGTTCCTTTACCTGATTCTGATTTAGCCCAAATTTTTCCCCCATGACGCTCAATAATTTTACGACATACGGCTAAACCAATACCAGTACCAGGATATTTTTCTCGGTTGTGTAGTCGTTGAAAAATGGTAAAAATTCTATCAATATATTGCGATTTGATACCTATACCATTATCTTGGACGGAAAATAACCATTGACCTTGTTGCTGTTGTACATCAATGTCAATCTCTGGAGACGCTTCTGTGCGAAATTTGATGCTATTGGCAAGTAAATTTTGAAACAGCTGCCTCATTTGCACAGGATTTGCTCTGACATTGGGTAGCTGGTTTATCCTAATTACGGCGTTATTCTCAGCAATAGTAATACTTAAGTCGGCTTGTACTTGAGATAGCACTGAGTTTAAGTCAGTTACCTGTTGGTCTAACTCTACTCGACTAACTCTTGAGTAGGTCAATAGGTCGCTAATCAGACTCTGCATGCGTGAAGCACCATCAATAATATAGGAAATATAGGTATCAGCATCTTCATCTAATTGCCCTTGGTAATCTTCTGCCAGTAACTGGGTGAAACTTTTAACTTTGCGCAGGGGTTCTTGCAAATCATGGGAAGCAACATAAGCAAATTGCTCTAATTCTTCGTTAGACTGAGCTAAATGCTCATTGCTTTGTTGGAGAGCTTGTTCTATTCGTTTTATTTCGGTAATTTCAGTAGCAATTATACCTATGGCCGTTACAGTTTTCTCCTGCTCAAAAATAGGAAAATAAGAGGCTAACCAAGTGCGTTTGACTCCCGGGGCTTTGGGGGTTTCTCCCGTTTCTTCTTTGTTTAAAATTGCTTTTCCTGTGTTAAATATTTGTTGAAATGTGGGGAGAACGGAGGGGGCTAGTTCTGGTAAAATCTCTTCTACTGTTTTACCGATGTGAGCTTCTATCGGTAGTCCATTAATGTCTGCTAGGGCTTGGTTAATCTCGATGTAGCGTAGCTGTCGATCAAAGATAGAGAGTCCAACATTAGCAGTGCCAGCAGCAACAAAAAAGGCGTTTAAAAGGTTTTCTCGTTCTGCTAGTTCCTGTTGACTCTTTTGCCAGTCAGCTGTGCGTTGTTGCACCCGTTGCTGCAATTCTGATTCTAGCTGCTTGCGATCGCTAATGTCGGTAATTGTTCCCACATAGCCAATGATTTCTCCCTCCTCATCCTTTTCTGCCACGGCTTGACCCAGTACCCAGGTTATCTCCCCTTGGCAATTGGCAAATCGATACTCTGAATAAAAGGGCAAATTATTTTGCGCGGCCTGATACCATTCCTGATAAACTCGCTCTCGATCTTCGGGATGAATGGCTTTGGACCAACCTGTACCTAATGCTTCTGTTGGGGTGAGTCCAGCAATTAAACACCAGCGTCGGTTGGTATATAAACAGTTTCCTTGGGCATCGGCGTTAAAAATGCCAACAGGGGATAATTCAGCTAAAGTCACGTAGCGCTTTTGACTTTTCTCTAGTTCTGCTTCTGCTTGTTGACGCTGTGCTAGTTCTTCCTGCAACTGTCTCAAAAGTTGCCCTTGCTGAAGGCAAATGGAAATTTGCACTGCCAATTTGTCCAGCAACTCTAGTTCATCAGCCTGCCATTGGCGATAATCAGAGCATTGATGGGCAATCAGTAATCCCCATAGTTGAGTTGGTGAGGAAGATTCAGTCAGTAAAATAGGAACAGATAAGCTAGCTTTGACCTGAAATTTTTCTAGTAGTTCGATATAGTAACTGTTCAATCCTACTTGATCAACATCAGAAATAGTGTGCTTTTTGCCTTGGCGATAATCCTCGGCTACTTCTTGCATAAAGCAAGGATCAATAATTTGATGATCTAAAGTTTTTCTCCAACCACCCTCTACAGATTCTGCGACAACCGTCCCATCGAAATCTGGAGTAAATTGATAGACCAGTATGCGATCGCATTTAAGCAGTTTTCTTACTTCTATAACTGTGGTACTGAGAACATCTTCTATGTCAAGGCTTTGGCGAATGCGTAGTGCTATTTCAGTGGTCAACCTCAGTTTTTCTTGACTTTGGGCAATTTCTTTCTGTAGGCATATTTTTTCAATAGCAGCGTGTACAGTTAGAGAAAGTTTTTCTTGAGTTAGTTCTCCCTTCACTAAGTAATTTTGGGCACCGCTTTGCATAGCGGCGACAGCGACTTTGTCATTCCCCTGACCAGTCAAAATTATTACTGCCAAGTCAAGGGCCTGATTCTGATTTGTCAACTCTGCCAAAAACTCTAATCCATCTAAATCTGGTAGGAAGTAATCAAGTAAAACTGCATCCGGCTTGATTTTTAAACATAACTCTAAGCCCTCTTGTACGGACTCAGCTTCTAATACTTGATAATGATATCGGTCGTCTCTGAGTAGGTAACGGCGACAAACTTCTCGGTCTTCTGCACAATCATCTATAACTAGAACGGTTTTTGCTTCTTTGCTCATGAAGATAATTTTTCCTTGATCCTCAAGTTATTGGTCTTACCTCTCTAGTTCAGCCAATCAAAAATTTCCGTCCACAGCCACTGACTATGGACGGACTTTATCGGGTTGGATACCCTATTTCCATTGACGCACTCCCCCGAATAAATAACGGGGGACTCTAGGATACTGGCGGTTATTGCAGGAATACTCCTGTATTACATCTACTCTCCTACTAGACAACCCCTTGCCTAGCCGTGTAAAAAACGGGTTAACCCGCAATCGGTCAACCCGTCAACTTGGGAACGTCTAGATGGACTACTACTGCAGAACAAGCTTGACGTTAGCATTCTGCAACCCACGCTGCTTGACTTCTGTTAAGGTCTTGTTAACAGCGTACTTCTGATTGATAGAGTTGATTAACTCAGTTTGGTTATGCTTCTTAGCTACGCCCCACAGGTCAGCAATCAGGTCAAAAGAACCATCGCTGTTGCGAGACCAACCTAGATCATACTCACCTTCGAGAACAGCAACGATGTCGGAACGAACTCGCTGACCGTTGTAGCCACGAACATCTGCTTCCGTCTTGACGGTGATACCTAGGTCACTTAGAGAAGCCTTCAGAATTTCAGAATCGGTGATTTTAGTGCGAAGAGTGCTAAAGTGAGACATGTTAATTTCCTCAGTAGAGATAGAAGAGAAACGAAAACGTTGGGTTTTACTTTGGTGCTTAAGCCGCCAAGCAATAGCGACTTTTTATCAAACTGCTAGCTAATAGCTAGCCTTACCTCCTGTTGGGAGCAGGAGAAAGCCTGTTAGAACTCCAATCGCTGGTATTCAGCAACGGAGGATGCTGCAGGTCGCGCACGCTGCCTAGCCCATTCCCTAAGGGCTGCTACCTGCTCTGTCATTGTCCGAGAAAGGGGTTGAGTTGCCTTGATTGCGGCAATAATATCTAGCTGTGTGAATTCACGATCTTGAGCAAATGCCTCATACATTGCGGCAACTAATGCTTGCTCAATCTCTGCACCGGAAAAGCCATCACAAACCTTGGAAAGCTGCTCAATATCAAAGCGGTCAATTTCTTTACGCCGTTTCTTGAGGTGAATGGTAAAGATTTGCTGACGCTCTTCTGTAGTGGGTAAATCTACAAAAAATATCTCATCGAAGCGACCTTTGCGCAGAAACTCTCCAGGTAGACGCTCAACTCGGTTAGCAGTCGCCATCACAAACACAGGGGAGGTCTTCTCTTGCATCCAAGTTAGGAATGAACCGAAAATACGACTAGATGTACCTCCATCTGAGTCAGAAGAACCGCTGCTACCACCAAAAGACTTATCTAGCTCATCAATGAACAGGATAACAGGAGAAATAGATTCTGCCGTCTTGAGAGCATTGCGCAAGTTGGCTTCTGATCTGCCGACCATCGAGCCGTCGTATACCCTGCCCATATCTAAGCGTAGCAGAGGCAGACCCCAGAGGCGAGAGGTTGTTTTGGCAATTAGAGACTTACCACAACCTGGCACACCTAAAATTAGCATTCCCTTTGGCTGGGGCAAACCATATTCTCTTGCCCTCTCTGTAAAAGCGTTAGAGCGTTGTTTCAACCACCGCTTTAACTCCTCTAGACCGCCAACTGAGTCAATCGTCTCATCTTCCTCAATGTATTCTAAGATGCCATTACGACGGATCAGCTGCTTTTTCTCGGAAAGAACAATATTGACTTCCTCTTCGGTCAGACGACCTGCCTTAACACGAGCCTTTCTGTAAACTTTCTCTGCCTCATCCCGGGTTAAGCCTAGGGCCGATTTGAGCAGCTTTTCACGCGTCTCTGTACTAGTACGCCTCGCTCTTGCTTGCTCAAGTTGCTGAGATAGAACTTGGTTGAGTTCCGCCAAATCTGGTAATGGATAATCTAGAACAACTACTTCCTTTTCCAGCTCAATGGGAACCTGCTGTACTGGGGACATTAAAATAATGGATTTTTGTGTACCCTTGAAACTAGCGATCGCATCCCTTAACCATCGGGTTGTGGCGGGTGAATCAATGAAAGGGTGTAAATCTTTAAATATATAAATACCAGGTTCTTTCTGCTGAATAACCCACTGGATTGCCGCTTCAGGAGAGACGGTGTTGTGCTGAGTGATGTTGCGTGCTTGACCATACTCGACAATTCCATGAGTAACAGTCCAAACATAAACACGCCTTTGTTGAGATCTCGCTTGAGCAATCTGGGCTATTGCCCCTTCTGTCCGCTCTTCCTCAGAAGTTACGAGATAGATTAGAGGATATTGAGCCTGAATGAGAATACTTAGCTCTTCTTGCATGACTATCGACCTAACTAGAGACGGCGGAACTACTGCCCAAACATCATCAACAGAGCAACACAGTCTGCTCATCGTTGACTAACATCAACAGGGAACTAACTCTTCTTCTCCCTGGGAACCAGTGCAGGATTTTACTCCTTCTCGAACCTTTTCAACCGAAAGCTCTTCTTGTAGAACACTAGGTTGATTTTCTAGGGTAACCATTTCTCCGCCTTTGAGGACTAAGGAACTAGAACACTCAGGACAGTTGTAAACCTGATGAGTTGCTCCGTAGGATTCCTCTACACCGTCAACCAAGTCTGGATTAGTTAAGTAGAAAACAATTGCTTTCTCAACCATTCCCGACATTGACTCAGAATCGACAGCTGACCTAATTTTGAGCTTGCGGTGGAGTCCTGGCGGAAGATACAGCGTAACTTTTTGCTTGTCTTGCATATATTTTCAATCGTTTTACCCGGGTATGTAAGCCAGATTATCGGCTTTATCAGCTGCTGTCAAGATGTTTTGCCAGCATGACAGCACTATTGTTACATCTCTTTACAACTGCCGATTAGGAACGCTTATTTTTTAGCCGAAAAAGAAACATAATCAGTCGTGAAAGAGGATTATCGTAAATACTTAAGCAGGAAGTCAAAGACTTTTCCCTTCTAACTCCTGTCTCTTGTCTCCACCATCAATAATTAGCCTCGCTATATAGCCTTATGCCACTTAAAGCTTGGTCACCTCGCCAACCGACTGACTCTCAACCTTTGCGAGTCTTAATTGTTGAAGATGATCCCATGATGCAGTTGGGTTTAGAGCAATCCTTAGCCGCTCAACCTTTCATTGAAATTGTTGGACAAGCCGAAGATGGTTATATGGGAGTCGAAGCTGCCAAAAAATTAAAGCCTGATTTGATAGTAATGGATCTTGGTCTGCCTCGTTTAGATGGCATTGCAGCCACTGAGCAAATTAAGGCAGCACTACCAGAAATCAGGATTGTCATGCTGACATCCCACACCACAGAGCAGGAAATTATAGCCTCCCTCTCAGCTGGCGCAGATGCTTACTGCGTAAAAGGAGCAGATATAGAGCGATTGCTCCAAGCGATCGCTGCTGCGTCCGAGGGAGCGACTTATCTTGATCCTCAAGTTGGTCGTCAAGTTATCAAGCATCTTTCACCACCGTCTCCTGTTAGCAAAGTTGCCAATTTGTCACAACGGGAGATGGAAGTATTGAAACTGATTGTTGAGGGCTACACTAACCCAGAGATTGCCTCAGAACTATACCTAAGCGCTAATACAGTTAAAACTCACGTCCGAGGGATTATGAACAAACTAGCAGTTGATGACCGAGTGCAGGCAGCTGTAGCAGCACTGCGTTCTGGCTTGGTTTAAATCAACAGTTTTATTGAACCTTAGGCGAGTTTGTCAATTTGTCTGACTCTGGCACTTCTTTCGTCAAATCAGCGGCTTTATGACTAAATAGCTTAAAGTAATTTGTCACAAAAAACTCCTTGAGGGGAAAAGCCAACAAAGTCAAAGGGTTAATTGTCACAATAATGTTGCGTACATCACGAGTAGCTAAATTAATGATTTGTTTGGCTACCCGATCAGCTGACATTACCCCAATAGGATTGAGGTTGCTTTTGAATGGCCCAAGAATGAGTTTGCGTACTACACAAGGAGCCTCTAAACGCCTTAAGGTGACTAAGTCTCCTAGGGTTCGTTTCGTTAGCTCATACAGGGGACTAAAAGCAGGGCTAACCTCTGCTTCTGAAGTGTTCACCCATACTTCTTTGCGAGCGATATCTTCGTTGGTGTGGACGGTTCTGAAAAACAGTTCGAGCAAGCGCCAACTGGAAAAAGCGTTAACTTCATAAGATTTGGCGATCGCCTCGGCCGTTCTTTCCCCATGCACATTGATGCCATGATTAAGAATCAGAATATCTACCTTTTCTAACTCTCCAGCTAGTTCTGACTCTTTACCTACTTGCCAACTTATAGTTTTGACAGGCAGAGTTTTAGCGTCTACCGTTAAGGTGACTGTTTGCTGTGAGGAGGTAAGAGCAATCACTTTTGCTCCTTTCGAGTAAAGATGGTGTAAAAGGTTTTGCCCTAACGTGCCGGAAGCTCCAGTTACAGCAATAGTTTTACCTTTAAGGGAAAGTGCTGTTCCCATAATTTTGTCTACCAAAGTAAAAGTGCCGCAGTAATAAGCCTTTTGGTTATCAAAGTGATGTCGCCAATGGTATGTTCGATTAACAGTCCATTCAGTTGGTCGATTGAGGAAAGGACCAGGTAAATGGGTCAAGTCCGTCAATTGATCTGCCCACTTGATACCACATCCGCGAGCAATCGCGCTGAACAAAAAGCTCAAAGTATAGAGAAAACCAGCCAAGGCGGCCCACTGCTGTTCTGGCGAAAAAGTGTAAGCTAGCCACCAAATCACCAGGCTAAACAGCAGCATTACTAGACATTCTGGTACGTCGTTACGCCAATGAGCTTGCCGGTAAATTTGGGCGCTGACTGGTGTTAAATCTGGGCGAAATACGCGATGATGCCAGACATGTAAACGATATAGAGGAGGCCAATGGTGAGAAAAAACATGATAAAAATCACGCACCAGTTCTACCCAAAGCACAGAAGCCAGTCCCCAAAATGCTGTAGCTGTCAAAGAAGTAATCATAGGTCAATCTCACACCCTTTTATCAAAATTGCCGATCAGCACTAAGTACAAATCCTGATACTCTCGCATTCTGTTAACAATTCGCTTTCAGATCTTGTTTAGTCGTTTTAATGAGAAATCCTCCTTCCCTTATTTCCTGCTTGTTGATCAAATTGTTTTATAGCGTTTTACGTACTTTGAGTACACCCAAGTTCTATCTTCTGCCTTTTTCCCAAGTTGCTCTTCCTCAAAACCAACGACCTTTTTGCTCGTCCAATGGAGAAGTGCTATGTGCTTAGCAAAAGTTGTTTTACTACAAGAAATTTAACAATTTAGGATACAATTTAACAATTATAAGTAGTTAAATAAACAAAATTATGCCCAATAATTCCTGGTCAGGAGACACTTCTGGCAGCGAACTTGACCCAATTAGCTCTATTTTGTCTGATTTGTCAGAAGAAGACTTTGAAAGTGACTTCTTTTTTCAAGGTATAGAAGGTCGGCGACGTAAGGCGGCAGTAATCTTAACCACGATTTGGGGCAGCGTAATCATACTCCATATAGTTTCTTGGGGTTCCTGGTTAATTTGGGGCTTGACGACACTATTAGGAATTCAGGCGGTGCGGGTACTCATAGCGCGACCAATAAAACAGCCTGTCCCCCTTGACGAAGACCTAGCCAAGTTGCCCTTTGTTTCCCTAGTTGTGGCGGCAAAAAATGAGGAAGCTGTCATCACTAACTTAATTAGGAGGTTGTGTAATTTAGATTACCCAAAATCATCTTATGAAGTTTGGGTAATTGATGATCACAGTACAGACAAAACACCTTTTTTGTTAGACCAGCTGACTAAAGAATACAACCAGCTACGGGTGTTGCACCGAGGTGCTGATGCCGGTGGCGGTAAATCTGGGGCACTCAATCAGGTGTTACCCCTCAGCAAAGGAGAAATTGTCGGGGTATTTGATGCCGATGCTCAAGTTCCCAGGGATTTGCTACGCTCTGTACTACCTTTATTTAGCCAAGCTAAAGTGGGAGCAGTACAGGTTCGTAAGCAGATTGCGAACACCCCAGTCAACTTCTGGACAAGAGGGCAAATGTCAGAAATGGCCTTCGATACCTATATGCAGCAACAGCGTATTGCCATTGGTGGCATTGGGGAATTGCGAGGCAATGGTCAGTTTGTCCGTCGGACAGCACTACAGCGTTGCGGAGGCTGGAATGAGCAGACTATCACTGATGATTTAGATTTGACCTTACGCTTGCACCTAGACAACTGGGATATAGGCTTTCTTGACTTTCCCGCTGTACAAGAAGAAGGTGTAACCAATGCCTTGGCATTATGGCATCAGCGCAACCGATGGGGAGAAGGAGGATATCAGCGTTATTTAGACTACTGGCGTCTAATTGCCAGTAACCGCATGGGTTGGTCGAAAACGTTGGATTTATTTTCCTGGATGGTGATTCAATACTTCTTGCCAGCTGGAGCAATACCGGATTTTATTATGGCGATTGTTCGCAACCGTCTACCTATTCTTAGTCCTCTGACAGGACTAGGTTTAGCGATTATGATGATTGGCATGTTTACAGGACTGCGCCGTACCAGTCGTGAACCCTTAACAACCTCCCAATTGTTGGTCACCCTTTTGCAGACAATGCGTGGCACCTTTTATATGCTGCACTGGATACTGGTAATGGCAGGTATTACAGCCCGCATTTCTGTACGTCCTAAACGGTTGAAATGGGTCAAAACTGTACACCAAGGCGATGAGGAAGCTAGAGAAGAAAGTTTTGAATTTTGACCTAGTGGTCTGTCAAGTTTTAATTGACGGGTTGAGGCAGACGCGAAGACGCACAGAGACGGGGACGCGGGTATGCTCAGAAAGCTAGTCCCTCATTTTAATCTTGACGAAGTACTAGAAGGCTAAATCCCCATCTTCATCAAACTGCCAATCTCTTTCCCCTAATGATTCCTGAAGCTCTTCTAGTTCACTTACTTGACCTAATTGTGGCTGGTGATTAGCTACCGATTTTGTAGAATTTGAGGGTTCCTGGTAAGTTTCTGAGCTTGATTCGGAGCGGTTAGAATTGCCATTTACTTCTTCTAATCGTTGTGGTTGGTCAGTAACTACCAGCTTATCCTCAGTAAAATCATCCTTGAACTCAACAATTTCTCCTTCAAAAAAACTCCTAAGGCTATCAAGGGCCTTCTCTACCTGAGCAGCATCCCAATCTGACTTTTGTAAAGTTTGGGGAACTGAAGACTTACTTAAAACTTCCGTCGGAACAATACTTTTATCCTCCTCAAGATTCTGAGTTTGTTCTGTGGTCGGTTTTAGGGGAAGCAAACTAGAGGTTTGCTCAGTTCCCATTAAAGATTTTTCTGATACTAATTCCTGGTTATGGGATGGCTTCCCTATCTCGCTAGAGTATTTAACATCCTGCTGCTGTCGAAGCATTTCTCCATCAAACGACCGCAATTTATCTGGCTGTCGAGTTGAAGTGTTAGTTGTGGCTGGTGATGTTGTCTCTATCGAGTTAGCTCCTAGCTCATGAGACACAACAGACTGGGACTCTGTCGCCTCCACGAGTTGAAAACTAAGTTTGATCTGACCCTCATGAACTATTGAAAAAGCCTTGCCAATTTGGGGTGCTGTCTTTTGTATTTGCTTGAGCATGCCTTTTTTACTAACACCCAGACATGCTTGGTGTTGGTTAAAACTCAGTAAGCAGCAATAATCCTGTAGCAACTGTCGAGTACCAGGTAGTTCGGTATTGTCAATCACCTTTTGCCAAATAACTTCTAGTTCAGATAGCTGTGTCCTAGCTGCACTTTCTGTTGTTTTTGTCTCGGTTAGCTCAGCATCTTTAGGCTGGAGTGGAGATTGTAAAGTCTCTGATGTCTGTTCTAGTTGCTGCTTGGGTGGTAAATTCCCTGCAGTAGAAAAGTCTGGAACTACTGAATTTGCTTTACTTCGTTGCTCAAGCGTTACCTTTTTAACTTCCTCAAAGCGATCGCTTGGTGGGTTTGTCGGGGAAGTTACGCTGTCTGTCCTTGCAGTCTGTAGCTGATTGGTCGGAGCAAACCTCAAGGGTTTTTCTCTTGGTTCGGGAGTTTCAGCAGAAGGCAACAAGCCTAGTAAAGTTACCTCTAACCAGAGACGTGGCTGGGTAGTATTTTTAATTTGGGCTTCGCTGTTTTTCAGGTGCTGTTGACCGTGCAAAATACTACTGACTAGCAAGGGTTTGGCAAACTCACACAGCTCTTTCCAGGTCGGAGGTGTTAGAGCTACTAAATCGTGGCGATTTGGTGCAGTTTTGGCAATAAGCAAATCCCGGTAGAAGCCAGCTAGGTTTTGGAGAACCACGAGGGGTTCCCTTCCCCTATCCATAAGGTGACGACACTGGTCGAGTACTAATTGGGTACTATCTGAGGCGATCGCCTTAGTCAGTGCTAGCAGGTCTTGTTCTGGTACAACTCCGACTAAATCCCAGACCTCCTCAACAGTAATCTGTCCCGGTAATAAGCTAAGTTGATCTAGCAGACTTTCAGCATCTCGAAGTCCTCCTTGAGCCAGTTGTGCCACTAAAGTCAAGGCATTCGGTGCAATGTTAATATTTTCTTGGTCGGCAATTTGACTCAAATGAGAAACCATTGCCTCTAGGGGAATGCGCCGAAAATCAAACCTTTGACAGCGGGAAATGATCGTTGGCAGTACTCGTTGAGGATCAGTAGTTGCCAGGACAAATACTACATGCTCAGGGGGTTCTTCAAGGGTTTTGAGCAAAGCATTGAACGCCGCCTGAGAGAGCATATGGACTTCATCAATGATGTAGACCTTGTAGCGGCACTGAACAGGTGCAAATTGGGCGCGTTCGATAATTTCCCGGATGTTATCAACACCCGTATTACTAGCAGCGTCAATCTCCACTACGTCTAGGGCAGAATCATTACCTATTCCTAGGCAGACTTTACACACACCGCAAGGTTCTGGAGTGGGCTGTTCGCTAGCTTTACAGTTAAGGGACTTTGCCAGAATCCGCGCCGAAGAGGTCTTACCTGTACCCCTTGGTCCTGTCAACAAGTAGGCAGGGGCAATCTTACGGGCAACAATGGCGCTAGTGAGAGTTCTTGAAACTGCCTCTTGACCCACCAACTCGGCAAAAGTCTTGGGGCGATATTTATGGTGTAGGGGTTGATAGCTCACAAGGTTCGCTGCAGGAAGATGGGAGCGAAATTTAATTTATTTTCCTAGTTCTCTCCACTCAGTCAGGATGACTCCTGACGAGGTTGTTAGCTTGAGTTTTTACTTACTGGCTATAGGTTGCAACCTCAGCTTTATTGTAACATTTTTATGTAAACATTGTTTTTCTATAGCCACTTTGCTTCAATATACTTAGCCACAATTAGACACTCCGAATTTCTGTAGCTCAGAGAGAAATTTTAGCTGAGTTTACTGGATAAATGAATTTGTAACCGGATAACCTCAAGGCGCAATCATTGCCGATCTAAAAAAACTCAAAATTGCTAACAATGTCTCCTACTCACCAAATCAAAAGCTTTTATACTGACGGAGCATGCAGCGGTAACCCTGGCCCTGGTGGCTGGGGTACCTTAGCTTATTTGACAGATAACTCCGTTCATGAGATAGGTGGTGCGGAAGCTCACAGTACGAACAACAGGATGGAACTCTTTGCTGCTATTCAGGCTTTGAGGGTGTTCCATCAGTCAGGACAAACAGAACCAGTCAGTCTTTATACCGACAGCGAATACGTCAAGAACGGTATTACTAAATGGATTAAAGGCTGGAAAAAGAAAGGTTGGAAGACATCACAGGGAAAGCCAGTTTTAAATCAAGACTTGTGGCAAACTCTTGATGAACTCAATTCTCCCTTGGTTGACTGGAAATATGTTCGGGGCCACAGTGGTGATCAGGGCAATGAGCGGTGTGATATGATAGCTCGTGCTTTTGCCAATGGCATGCCATTGTCTTTAGCCAAAAATCCTGCCTTTGGTGCATCACAATCGCTCAGGTCAAACGGCGAGAAGCCCGTAACAGAATTATCAAACATTAACGCTGCTCCTGAGTTAGCCGACAACAGTATACAAACGAGCGAAACCACCTCTGATTTAGCTATGACGGACTTATCTACTCCCTCCCCTGCTGGTGCGACTGAAGAATTACCTCGTGAGGTGAGAGTTGCTCAACTCCGTAACCTAGTAGAAACCCTACGTATTGCTGAAGAAATTGCCAGCCAAGGCTATCTAATTAGCAGCTCTGAACTGGCTGACTTGATGGATGTCAATGCCAGTGCTGTCACTAGTCGAGGCGACAACTGGCCCTGGCGCAACTGGATTGTCTCCAGAGTGCGCCGTGAAGGCAATCAAATTCTTTGGCAATTAGAAAGGGTAGACCAAGTCAACGTTACAGATGATTGAGACTTCTAACTTGATGTGGGGTGAACGAAAAAAGGTGTGGGAGAGCTTTTTTGAGTAATGAGTAATGAGTAATGAGTAATGAGTAATGAGTAAATACTTGTTAACGTCAATTCCCGATCAGCTCAAATCCTATTGCATTCGTTAAATCATCTTAAAAACTCCGTTAGATAAGCAGAGACGTAGCATGCTACGTCTCTACCAGGATAATAATTATTCTTGAGGGCGTTTGCTCCGACTAAAAATACCACTCATGACAATACCACTGACCAACATGGCAATTAACCCTAAGCCATTTAAGAGTACATAAATGGGTTTAAGTTGGTCACCGACAAATGTGCCTTGATGAATGTACATCATTAGCTTTGCATACTTGGCAGGCATACCAAACCAACTATTTCCGATTCTATAGATGATGCCAGTGGTGGCAGTTAAGAAGAAGGGTATAAATAAAATTGGTGCTAGCTGGCGGTGTAGCTTCCTTAAGCTGCGCTTTTCCATGCTTATTTATTCTAAGGTAAAAAACTATACAAGATTTAGCTAGTGCTTGTGTTAAGGGCTGAATAACACATCTATTATGCTTCAATCAAAAAAATTTTCATAACTTCGACCTCGCCAATGAGTTGGTTTACTGGTAGCAGACAAGAAAATTCGCACAACTGCTAAAGGATCAGCTAAAGGAGAAAGCCAAAACCAGAAAGAGGCTCGAGGCGATGCTTGAGTGTGATCATAAGAGGGGGATATCGCCAATAGTAAAGCAAGGCGAATCAAGAGCAGAAATAGGTTTAACCCAGCTGCTGCCATAACTGAAGGAGAGGTTAAACCTAAACTCAAATAGCCCAAGAAAACAAGGAATGCTGGCAGAGGGAAGCCTTGAACAGCCATTAGTAACCAAAGGTCACTCAACAACTGACCAGGAGAGGAAGCATCCTTGAGATCAAGCGATCGCCCCCACTCTTGCCATGTTTCTTTTGCCCCCTCATACATGCGCACCTTGATCACCTTTGCCCCATCCAAGAAGCCTACCTTGAAGCCACTAGCCGCAGCCTGACGAGCCAAGGTGACATCGTCGCAAAAAGACCCCCTAGCACTTGTATAGCCGTCAAGTTTAGTTAGTACGGTGCGGCGACAGAAAAAACATTGCCCATTTGCCATTACCCTTTCTGGTGTCTCGCTACTAATACCATTTGGGCCAAAGCGGTAGACCAAAGTAACTAAAAGTGCTGGCTGTAGCCACCACTCCCCTGGAGAGCGGAGGATAAATTGAGGTGAGAGGGAAACCAAGTCAAACTTTTCTGCTGATGCTGCCTTAATGAGAGCTGTAACTAGTCCAGGAAAGGGTTGAGTGTCGGCATCTATCCCCAGAACCCACTCACTCTCAGAGGAGCTATGCAAGTAGCCTGCGTGTAATGCCCAAGGACGACCTACCCAACCAGGGGGTAGGGGTTCATCGTTAATGAGACGAAAACGTGGGTCTTTCTTTTGGACTTCCTTAACCAGTTCTGGCGTTCCATCAGTCGAGTGGCTGTCTACGACGATGATTTCTCTAACTTCGTAACTTTGTTGGCTTAGCCCTCTCAGGCAAGGGCTGAGGCGCGATTGCTCATTGAGAGTGGGAACTACTACGCTAACTGTGCCTAGTTGCTCAGGGGTAGCAACTTGGGGCAGGATAGGAGGACGACGCCCTGGTCCTTTGAGCAAACGCTGAAGCAGTATCAAGAAGGCTGGTATCTGAATTAATAACAGAGCTAGTGCTAAAAAGCCAGCAATTGGCAGTGATAGTAATCCTGACCTACTACTGACTAAAGTGGCTAAAAAATTCACTTAGGCATTGCTCCTGCTTGGTGCTACCGGCACTTTGTTTGTAGCTTGATTGTTGGCTCGACTGTCCTCTGTTTGAGGTGATCTTGAAGGGGAAACTATACCTCCTGCCATCCACCACAAAACCAAGATGGGAACAACGCCTAGCAATACACTTAACCCCACTGGTATCCATAGTCCAGCACCAGCAATTGCCATGACGGCGCTGTAAGTAATGTTGGATAAATAAATAGCTAGGGGAAGTCTCAACTGCTTACGTGACAGAACAACCGGCTTTCTCTGCCAAAATAAGGCAGCAACCGTCATAAACACCGCACCAGTAATTGTCCAACCGAAAAAATTTTGATAGGGCGTGCCAAAAAAGGCTCCCTCCTGTCCGTAATGCCAAAAGGGATAAATAGTTCTGCTCATGGCAGGATCAAGAGCAAAGTCCCAAGAGGTAAGAAGTATTGCTCCTAAGGCAATCGCACCGCCGTAGCCTAGCCAGCTTACTTTTTTGTCATTTTTACTCGTCTTATCCATTGCTACGCGTGCAATCAGATAGCAAACAAATCCCATGTAGAACCAGGAAAGGGGAATGGTAAAAGGGACAAGACCCGCAACTTTGTAGCCCAAGCCACTCAAGTAGCCATATTCACCAAAGGGAAAACCAGTACTAGTTCCTAGTAACTCACTGCTTAAAGAAATCACGGCAGCAGGAATCATGAAGGTTAGCCATTTCCAAAGACCCAAGGTACGGTAGGCATAAAGTGCCACAGCTAAGGTGCCGAAAATAATGTACGATACACCTCCTCCAGCCATCGAAAGCTCAAAGATGGTTTGCCCTGACTCCAATAAGCCTGCAATTAATTCTGGGTGCGGTAAAACAATTAGTAATCCCGCCAACCCAAAAATCATGGTAAGAATATGAGCAATAAGAAAAAAGCGCTCAAGAGATACAATTTGCCTCATCAAAAACTCCTAACAGAATCGGAACCCTGAAGTTCTTTTTCCTGAAAGCATTTGCTTTCCTTAGCTTCATTTATGGAAGAAAGCCAAAGAAGCTTGTCTAAGCAGGAAAATACTTACGTAACGTATACTTTACAAAAGTATACAAACAATTACCTGACAATAAATAAGAAATATAGGCTTTCTCTCGGAAAAACCTCTTCATTCTACAGGGATAGGAACATTTACTTTATTTCTGGTTGCCAAGCATTTGTTTGAGCAACAAATCCGAAAAAGCCTGGATTATGGAGTGATTAACCTAGAAAAACAAGCAAATATTGCCTTGCCAAGCTGTCAGATATTTAATTTGACTATTGAGACAGAGGGTGTGATCTACTCTAAAAAATCGGGTTATAGTAGCGGCAATAGTGGGGATAGTTAGAAAATAGTTAAAATATGGATAGTAGCCTTGAGTGTTACTTATCTTACCTTGCAGCTTTGACCTGTTGATTACCCCTGCTCCCTGCTATCGGTGTCATGGCATCTGTACCCAAAATGACTTCACCTGCTCCAGAAAACTCTAAATATTTGATCCGTCTCCTACAGTACGGAGATTTGGAGACAATTGAAAGGCTTACCAGTCAGGCAAATGATGCCGATAACAACTGTTGCTCGGTAAGCTTCCTTGACCAAATTAAGCAGATTCAACGCTGGTATGGACTGCTGAAGTTTTTGAGTTGGTTTCCCAATCCTTACCAGTATTCCTTTTGTGTGTACGTCGTTGAACACATTCAACGGGTTATTGGGGTAATTAAAGTTATGCCTTTTAATCGTACCCGTAGTACCTGGAGGGTAGAGCAGGTGCTGATTAATACAGAATCCTCAACTGCGGGTGCTGCGCCAGCAACTTTAGACATTGGTTCTGGGCTTTTGCGCTATTGCTTTGAGACAATTTGGGAAGCGCGAACTTGGCTGTTGGAGGTCAATGTCCATGACCAGAGAACTATGGCGGTTTGTCGGCAAAATGGATTTCAGCCTCTAGCACACATGACTTACTGGTCCCTAGAGGCAGAGATACTATCTCAGCTGGCTGAACGGGAACCAGATTTGCCAAATCTACTGCCTGTGAGCAACGCCGATGCTCAGCTTCTTTATCAACTAGATACTGCATCAATGCCGCCTCTCGTGCGCCAAGTTTTTGATCGCCACATTCATGACTTTAAAAAAGGTTTCCTCGCTGGACTAGTAGAAAACTTAAAGCAGTGGTTCAATCAGACTGAGATAGTTAGTGCCTATGTATTTGAACCTCAGCGTAAAGCAGCAATTGGCTATTTTCGCTTACGGCTGTGCTGCAAGGGTCAACAAGCTCATGAAGCTGAGCTAACTGTTCATCCAGCTTACACCTGCTTGTATCCAGAGCTAATGTCTCAAATGGCAAAAATTGTCCAGATGTTACCAGGGCAATCATTAAAGCTAGTTTCTGCTGACTACCAACCAGAACGAGAGGAATATCTTGAAAAACTTGGTGCAGAGAGGATTGAGCATACCCTACTAATGTCTCGCTCTGTATGGCACAAGTTGCGAGAAGCAAAACCTGTTTCCTTTGAATTATCGGATGTACTTCAGGGACTAAAGCCCGTGCGAACCCCCATCCCTAGCCGTATTAATTTCTTACCCTCCCAATCTTTAAATCCTCGCGTTACTAGGTCAGACAAGTCTAAAAGAAACTCAAGTTCACCCAGTTCATTGACTAAAAATGGCAAGCTCCCCTCTGATGCTCCAGAAACAGACAACCAGCCACCGAAGTAAAGGTTAAAAAAAAGGGAATTAAATCTAAACCCTAAGATCTAATAAGGATTTTAACAGAAGAATAAAAACTAGACATTATTACAATAATATACCCAATTACCGTGCTAATATGGCGTAATGGGTAGATTATTGAGTATCAGCGAAGCAGCCAAGCTCAAGGGAGTTTCACAAAACACCGCATCGGCGGTGGGAAAAGCAAGGAAAGCTTATTTCCCAAAGGACTCTTAACGGTCATCGCCGCTATGACATCTAGGACTTACGCAGTGAAAGGGAAAAATCAGGTTTCTAGGCTATGGGGAACAGGGAACGGGGAACAGAAAGTTACAGCGATTCTTAATGTCTGAGTGCGTAAGTCCTAACCAAAAGTGAGAGAGCGTATTGGTATTGATGTCGGTATCAACGCACTGGCTACCTGTTCTGGAACCCTAAGCTCTGGGGAGATTGCTTGTGGAGGCTCAAACCAACCTGAGAGCATTGCTCAAAGGGAGTCGATGAAGCAGGAAGGAAACGTCAAGCTTGTGTATCACCAGCTTTCGCTGTTTGATGTTGTAAGTTTGTGTAAGTTTTTCAGAGCGGACTAATGCCAAAAATATCAGCACTAGGACTCGATATTGGAAACAAGCGTATTGGTGTAGCTGGATGTGATGGCACAGGTCTAATTGCCACTGGCATCACAACCATTAAGCGCTCCTCCTTTCGGCAAGATGTAGCACAGCTGCAAGAGTTGGTGCAGCAGAGAGAGGTGCAGACACTGGTTGTTGGCTTACCTTATTCGATGAAAGGGGAATTAGGATCACAAGCCCAAAAAGTTCAAAAATTTGCTCTCCAGTTGTCAGAAACACTGGATTTGCCTGTTGAGTTTGAGGATGAACGTCTAAGTTCGATTGAAGCAGAGGAGCTAATGAGGTCTCAAAAGCAGTCTCCAATGGAGAATAAAGCTCTGATTGACCGCAAGGCTGCCGCTCTAATTTTGCAAAGGTGGCTAGATAAACGTCGTGCAAAAAAGCGATCAGACAAAAACGGCATTGACTGAGAAACTATCTCTAGCTTCTTGACAATCTACATAATCTACAAAAAGATAAGCTAGTGTAATTATGGTAAGAGAGCTTACTTTCACCCACAGTTGTCAGAGTGATAACATGGTAAGCTGCTGTATAGGAAAAATTAACTCTATCCATGAGTCTGACCCAAGAAAGCAAACAGGAAATTATTGACGGCTACCAGGTACATGAAACTGACACCGGCTCAGCTGATGTCCAAATTGCCATGCTTACTGCCCGCATTAGTCAGTTGAGCAGCCACCTGAAAAGCAATAAGAAAGATCATTCTTCCCGACGCGGTTTGCTCAAGATGATTGGTCGCCGCAAGCGCTTAATGAGCTATCTTCGCAAGCAAGATAAAGAGCGCTATCAAGCCCTGATTGGGCGCTTAGGTATTCGTGGATAGACAACATTAAAAATTATGTCTAACGAACCATCGCCTGCGAAGCGAAGCTCGAGCACAGAAGACCGTTTACCATTTGAACCGCGCCAGAAACGCCAAAAGAAAACAAAAAGCCAAGGGACACCAGCGGCAAGTAAAATGGCGACTGGTAAGGGTAATGCATCACCTTCTCAGGAATCAATGACGATTCCTGATGTAGTTAGCAAGCGAATGGTGCGTCGAATGGCTCTGCTGTGTGGCATACCTACCTTTTTGGGCATAGCCACTTTTGTTGTCAGCTACTTTCTGATCAAAAACGTGGGTTTAGATTTGCCCAATTATGCGGTGGTTCTAGTTAGTATGGGATTTTTTGGGCTTGGCGTGCTGGGGTTAAGCTACGGTGTCCTTTCCGCCTCTTGGGATGAGGATAGGTCGGGTACTGTCTTGGGTTGGTCAGAGTTCAGCACCAACTTGGGACGCATGACATCAGCATGGCGGCAAGCTAAGCAAAAAGACTAGCTAAAGAAAAAAGTGGGGTTGGGCGTCGCCTCACTATAAAACGCGAATCCGGGAATCTCGGAGGAGAAGCCAGCGCTATACCGCTTGTCGGTCAGCGACTGGAGTACGTCACTATACGACGCACATAAGCAATTTGCCAGGGATCTTAAAAACATGATTGTGGTAATGAAAGCCGGCTCCCCGGAAGCCGAAATCGCCCGCATTAGCAAGGAGTTAGATGAGTGGGGTCTAACCCCAGAGAAAATTGTCGGTAAGCACAAAGCGGTGCTAGGTCTGGTTGGGGATACCGTTGATTTAGACCCCCTACAAATCCAAGAAATTAGCCCTTGGATTGAACAAGTACTGCGGGTTGAAAAACCATTTAAACGGGCAAGTCGCCAGTACCGTCACGGTGAAGCCAGTGAGGTAATGGTTCCAACACCTAACGGAAGCGTTTACTTTGGAGAAAATCATCCTGTAGTGATTATTGCTGGCCCTTGTTCTGTAGAGAACGAGGAAATGATCGTTGAAACGGCGCTTCGCGTTAAGGCAGCAGGAGCAAGTTTCCTACGAGGAGGAGCATATAAGCCTCGTACATCCCCCTACTCTTTTCAAGGTCACGGAGAGAGTGCACTGGGTTTACTGGCAAAGGCACGAGAAGTAAGTGGTTTGGGCATCATTACTGAAGTGATGGACACCGCTGATCTCGATAAAATTGCTGAGGTGGCTGACGTTGTGCAAGTTGGCGCACGCAACATGCAGAACTTCTCTCTACTGAAAAAAGTTGGAGCACAGCCTAAACCAGTACTACTCAAACGCGGTATGTCAGCAACCATTGATGAGTGGTTAATGGCGGCAGAATATATTCTGGCAGCTGGCAACCCGAATGTAATTCTTTGTGAGCGTGGTATCCGCACATTTGACCGGCAGTATGCCAGAAATACCCTAGATTTATCAGTGTTGCCAGTATTACGTTCACTCACCCATTTGCCAGTTACCATCGATCCTAGTCACGGCACAGGTCGGGCTGAGTATGTACCAGCAATGAGTCTAGCGGCGATCGCAGCAGGTGCTGATGCTTTGATGATTGAAGTTCATCCTAACCCAGCAAAAGCCTTATCTGATGGACCTCAATCCTTGACTCCTGAGCGTTTTGATCGGTTAGTCAAGGAAATGGAGGTAATTGGGAAAGCAGCAAAACGTTGGCCAGAAAAAGCGGTTGCTCTTGCCTAGGCGGTATATTAGTTCACTTAGGAGGTTTTGGTTTTGGAGTAAGAGAACAGGTTTTTTCACTCTTGAGATCTTGTTTTTGCCACAACCTCTAAGTAAATCCTCCCACCCCCTTTTGCAGAGGGTGGGATTTCAATATTAGTTATGCTGTTTCTCCAATGGATATTATCCAGACTCTCAAGCAAGACTATCAAAGATTCCCCAACGAGCAAACCTACAGCATCTACGCCCCAGATGTCTTTTTTAAAGACCCCATGAATGAGTTTCGTGGCATTGAGCGCTATCAGAAAATGATCGGTTTTATTAACCATTGGTTTAAAGAACCTCAACTCGAACTCGAGCAGATTGAACAGTCAGGGGATACAATCACAACTCGCTGGACCCTAAGCTGGACGACACCCCTACCTTGGCAACCTCGCATTATCATTCCAGGTTGGAGTGAGCTAAAACTGAATGCCAACGGATTGATTAGTTCCCACATTGACCATTGGTACATCTCGCGCCTAGATGTCCTCAAGCAACACGTACTAGGGAAAAACCGATAAAGTAAATAAATATAAAGTTTTCTCAGGAAGTCTGGAGTATCCATGCGCGTAATTTTGATGACAGGCAAAGGCGGAGTTGGCAAAACCTCCGTAGCCGCTGCCACTGGCTTGCGTTGTGCTGAATTAGGCTACAAAACCCTGGTTCTCAGTACTGATCCAGCTCACTCTTTGGCAGATAGTTTCGACATGGAACTCAGTCATGAGCCTAGCTTAGTTCGTCCCAATTTATGGGGAGCAGAACTTGATGCTCTAATGGAACTCGAGGGAAATTGGGGTGCGGTGAAGCGATATATTACCCAAGTTCTGCAAGCAAGGGGACTAGATGGAGTTCAGGCAGAAGAATTAGCAATTCTTCCTGGTATGGACGAAATTTTCGGTCTAGTACGTATGAAGCGGCACTACGACGAAAAAGAGTACGATGTTTTGATTATTGATTCTGCTCCAACAGGAACGGCTTTGAGGCTATTAAGCTTGCCAGAAGTTGGCGGTTGGTATATGCGCCGCTTTTACAAACCTCTTCAAGGCATGTCAGCAGCTTTAAGACCCATAGTCGAACCCATATTTAGACCAATTGCTGGTTTTTCCTTACCAGATAAAGAGGTAATGAATGCACCTTATGAGTTTTATGAGCAAATTGAAGCTCTAGAGAAAGTACTAACTGATAATAGCCAGACATCAGTACGCTTAGTAACCAATCCCGAACGAATGGTTATTAAAGAGTCTTTACGTGCTCATGCCTACTTAAGCCTCTACAACGTTGCCACAGATTTAGTTGTTGCCAATCGCATTATTCCTGAAACAGTAACCGATCCCTTTTTTAAGCGCTGGAAGGAAAATCAGCAACAATACCGTCAGGAAATTCACGAAAATTTTAGCCCTTTGCCAGTTAAAGAAGTTCCTCTTTACTCTGAAGAAATGTGCGGCTTGGCTGCTCTAGAGCGATTAAAAGAAACACTATATGCCTCAGAAGACCCCACCCAGGTCTACTACAAAGAAAGCACAATTAGGATTATCCAAAAAGATAATTGTTATAGTTTGGAGCTTTATCTTCCAGGAATACCAAAAGACCAGATACAGCTTAACAAAACTGGTGATGAACTCAATATTCGGATTGGCAACCACCGACGCAACCTAGTTCTTCCCCAGGCATTAGCTGCATTGCAACCGGCAGGAGCAAAAATTGAAGAGGACTATCTAAAGATTCAATTTGCCAATGCTGCCAAGGTTTAGTTGAATCTATCTAGAGGACATTTCAAAATTTCTCAAGCCACTTCCGTAAATCTACTGTTACAAGTTTGGTGCAATAAATCTTATAATCCATCCAGTTGCATCGAGATTAATAAAAATGTATCAGAAAGGTTTAGTGGATTTGGATACTAAAGATAACAGTGTTGAGAGAGTTTGGTGTCTTGCTAGAAATTTATCGATAGAAGAAAAAGCTGAGTTAGTTGAACTCTTGCTGGGTAGAGAATCTGGGATGGTTGTAGTTTCTAAAAGTTCTCACTTGACAGATTATATAGTTGCCCAGATGAATTTGTTGTCACTGGATGGTCTAGAATACGTTTTGAGAAAAATTGGTGCTAGGTTTGTTTCTGATTGGAATTAAATTAGCTCAATAGCGCCCTACTAAATGGCAATTAAACCTCCAGTGTCTCCTGGGCAGTTGCTAGATAACGAGGCAATTGCTGCTTGGATTTTTCTAGCACCGGCAATTATCCTGTTAGGTTTTTTCCTGCTCTGGCCAATTGTTTATCTGCTCTACCTTAGTTTTACTGCCGGTAGTTTTACCACTAGTGGCGTTTACTGGGTTGGTCTGAGAAACTATTTACGCCTGCTTCTCAACCCTGACTTTTGGCAAGTTCTCGGCAACACCATCTACTTTACCCTTGCCACCCTTATTCCCAGTCTAGTTATACCTCTAGGTCTGGCAGTGCTTTTAAATCGGTCATTTGCCCTGCGGGGACTACTGCGAACGGTCTATTTTCTTCCTTCAATCACCTCTCTAGTCGCGGTAGGGTTAGGTTTTCGCTGGTTATTCCAAACTGAAGGGCCGGTTAATTTCCTTATAGCTGCTTTCGGTTTGGAACCAATTTCTTGGTTAAGTAGTACTACCTGGGCAATGCCAGTTTTAATATTATTGAGCAGTTGGAAGCAGTTGGGTTTCAACCTGGTGGTTTTCTTGGCCGGATTACAAGGAATTCCTGTTAGTCGTTACGAAGCAGCAGAGCTAGATGGTGCCAACTCCTGGCAAAAGTTCTTGTACATCACCTTGCCAGGATTGCAACCAACCTTAGTCTTTGCCACTATTACCACGGCAATTTTTACACTGCGCAGTTTTGAACAGGTTTATGTCGTAACTGGAGGAGGCCCTCTTAACTCCACTAATCTACTGGTTTATTACATTTATGAACAAGCCTTTGCCATGTTCGATTTTGGCTATGCTGCTGCTGCTGCGACGGTGCTATTGGGCTTGACCCTAGGGCTGGTTTACTTACAATTACGAACCTGGGGAGAAGAAACCTAACAAATAAACAGTTATTCAAAACTATCTAGATCTAGTGCTTTTGAACCACCCCTTTCTAACATGAGCAAAACTTTACTTAATTGTGACCAAACAAGAAAACTAGTAAACAGTGTCAAGAATATGGAAATACCGTAAGAGAGGAAAGCGGGAAAGCCAAAAATTTCGAGTCCAGCACTCAGAAAAAAACAAATTCCTACAGAAATTCCCAGAAATGGTAGCAGTAACTGGATACCTTGGATTTGGGCTAGGGTACCAGTAGAGCGATTTTTTGACCATTCTGCTACTTTTTGTTTGAGGCTTGCTTCAAAAGCTGCGCCACAGGTTATGCCAGCAAATAAACCAAAAACTAACAAAAAATAGGGCGGTTCTAGTAAGTAATACACTCTTCACTCCTGTTACTTTAAAATTGCGGTAATTCCTTCGCTGGAAACTTCCCTGAGGGAACTTAAAGCCACATCGAATAAACGTCCTGGCTTCAAATCATCTTTGACCAAGTTCCAAAGACGCTGGACTTCTTGAGTATGGATTCGATCATCTTCGGTCAAAGCTAAGAGAAGCTGACGTCGGAGAAACCGACCTTCATCAGAAAGTAGGTACTGTAAACCTAGTTGAGCTGTTGGGAGCAAATCAAACTTTTGATCGGATCGAGCGATGGCAATCATGTTTTCCAGTCGCTCCCAGCTAAACTTGCCATCCTTGAACAATACCTCAATTAAACGCCGCCGCATTTCTGGAGTTTCGCCAGTGAGCAGACGTTGGGCAACATAAGGATAGGAAACCTCAACAATTTTGAAGTTGGGATTCAAGCTTAAAGCTAGTCCTTCTTGCGTAATCAAAGAACGGATAATTAGAGCAAATTTCGCTGGTACACGGAAAGGGTAGTCATACATTAACTCCGAAAACTTATCAGTAATTGTTTGGAAGTTAAAGCTGCCTACACTTTCACCTATTGCTTCTCCCAACACTGTTTCTAGAGCAGGGACAATGGGCATTATATCTATATCTGGAGTTAAGAAACCAAGTTTGACAAAAATACTAGCTAAGGAAACATAGTCTTTATTAATTAAATAAACAACTGAGCTAGCGATCGCCTCTTTAGTATGCTGTTCGAGTTGATCCATCATGCCAAAGTCAATGTAAGCCATCCGACCGTCGGGGAGGGCAAACAAGTTGCCAGGATGGGGGTCAGCGTGGAAAAAGCCATGCTCTAACAGCTGGCGTAAACCGGCAATCACTCCTGTTCTAATCAAAGAGTTAGTATCTAATCCGGCAGCGCGAATCCTGCCAGTGTCCGTCAGTTTGATACCATCAATCCATTCCAAAGTAAGGACGCTAATACTGCTGTAGCGCCAGTAAATCTGCGGGACTTTTACCGTAGGATCATCACGGAAGTTATGGGCAAATCTCTCTGCATTACGACCCTCATTAAGATAGTCAATTTCCTCAAATAACTTAATACCAAATTCGTCAACAATTAAGGTTAGATCATGTCCCAAATTCAAAGGTAGCCAGGGAGCAAACCAATTAGCGGCCCAGCGCATCAGATAGAGGTCTAAGGTAAGTTTTGGCAGTAGATTGGGACGCTGTACCTTCACAGCTACCTCCTCACCGCTAGGGAGAAAAGCTCGGTAAACTTGTCCCAAACTAGCTGCTGCTAACGGCTGCGGTGAAATCTTGCTGTATAATTCAGTGATAGGTCGGCCTAACTCTTTTTCGATAATTGAAAAAGCCAATTCATTAGCAAAGGGAGGAAGTTGATCTTGTAGCTTAGTTAGTTCCTCTAAAAAATCTTTTCTAACGAGATCAGGTCGTGTCGAAAGAGCTTGCCCTACTTTAATAAAAGTTGGTCCTAGCTCAGTGAGAAGTTGTCGTAGTTGTCTCGCTCTTTTAAACTTATTTTGCTCAGTTCTGTTGAGCCATTCATCCCACTTGAGACTGAAAACGAATCGAACAAAGCCCCAGATGATGCTGAAGGCACGCCAAATTACCTTTCCTAGTCGGGAGCGATAATACCTGGCAATTGTTTCTGCCTCGTAACGCCTCTTCGGTTGGTTGCTAGAAATAAGTTGATGGTTAGTCACACTTAACTATTTGCCTCTGAAACTATAGCTTTTGTTTAAGTTTTATTTTTATTAAAACTAGTATACATTAATACAGTTTTTATGAGTTTTGTAACTTTAGCAGAAGCTGAAACAAAATAATTAGCCTGCCACTGCGGGCTGTGCTTCTCCCGCAGCAGACTTAGTTGACACTCAGCAAGGGTTAAACAATTGCCTCTCTGTCTCTTCCTGCTCCCTCAGGTTGTCTCAACCCCTCAATTCTCTCTCACTACTGCGCCTTGGACTTAACCTCTAATTGTTCCATACGACTTCTAAGATCCTGATTTTCTCTTTTTAAGAGATCAATTTCTTCCCGCAGCTGCTTAACAGCTTTGTTAGAGCCAATATTTCGCTGCACTCTCTCAATTGCTTCTTCGGCCATACGGCGAACTCGTCCATCGCCAGTCTGTTCTGAGAGAGTATGTAAAACTCCAATTGCTTTAGCTGTCTCCATTTGTCCCAGACTGGAAGCCACTGCCACTTGTGTGAGGAAGAAAGTTTCACCAGCAAGTTCTTTCAATCGCTCCAGAATTTCTTCTACTTTATCGGGAGTTTGGCCAGGAGAGATACTTCCTAAAGCACGAATGGCAGTTAACCGCAGAGGTTGGGGTACACCAGGTCGAGTGTACTTAACAATTACCTCTAGCGCCACAGTTGATGACTTCATTTGAGACAAGCCACCGATAGCACCACTACGCACGACCTCATTCCAGCCAGCCCTCTCTTGGAGGACACCCTTGAGCAAATCAATGACTTCCGGCTCTTTGTGCTTAAGGTTAGCTGATACCGTGCATCCTAGGGATCTAGCAGCAGCAGCTTCAGTGTAGTAGCTAGCATCACCTTGGCTTAAAAACTGTTTTAAGGCATCGTAGCTTTCCGGAGTCTTAGTTTTACCCAAAACTGTCACTACTTTGCGGCGCACACGGGCATCTTTGTCTTGTAAACCGGAAATTAAAACAGTGGTAACTTGGTCAAGTTTTATCCGTCCCAACTGTTGAGCAACTTCTGAACGTACTCCCCAGAAAGAGTCATTGCTTAAGGACTCCGATAACACTTTTACTGCCTCTAAACCCCCTTTCTTTGCCAAAGCCTGGGCAGCATAAATCCTGGAAATGGGGTCTGGATCAAATTTGAGTTGTGCTTTCAGTTCCGGGGTTGGATACTCTAAGGAAACAGTTTTTAAGTAATTATTACCAGCGTCGAAACTGACGAATTCAGGCTTCTGCTCCAAGGGAAAGTAAAAACTTTGCTCCCGCTCATGTATCCTAACTTTAAAAGTTTGCAGCTTCTCTACTTCTGAGTTGGGAGAGACATAACCAAAAGCAATGGGGATTTTCAGATCAAAAAGTTCACTTTTACTGCCATTTTTGCCCTCCCTTGCCTGAGTTTGGGTAACGGTTACCTTAGCTAGTTTGCTATCTCCATCCCAGGAATAAGCAACTTGATAATCTGGATGACCACCGCGATAGACATATTGATCAAACAAGAATAACAGGTTACGACCAGTCGCCTTTTCAATGGCACGTAGTAAGTCAACTGTTTCGACTGTGGCGTGGGCATTGTCAGCCACAAAAGTCTCAATTGTCTTCCCGAATAATTCATCGCCTAATTCTGTACGGATCATATGGTAGACACAGGCACCTTTTTCATAAAGATGTCGGTCATATAATTCAATTGCTTCCCGGTAAATATGGGTGACAATGGGGCGGCGGTAGCGAGAACTATCCTCTTCTAAATAGCTGCGTGCCTCACCTAGTAGGTAATAAGCAGCATCATCTTTGCCATACTCATGCTCTGTCCAAAATACCTCTGAATAGGAAGCCATTCCTTCCTTAATCCAGGCATGGGACCAGTGCTTAATTACCACCAAGTCACCAAACCACTGGTGAGTTAGCTCATGAACCACAAGACTTTCGGTACGCATATTATCCAAAGCAGCCCGTTCGTCCATCAAGCAGCGGTCAGTTAGTAAAGTGGTGGAGGTATTTTCCATACCACCAAAGATAAAGTCATCGACACAGACTTGGGCATATTTAGGATAAGGATAAGGATAGCCAAATTTCTTAGAGAGAAAATCCATCATCCTGGGAGTCTTACCCATACTGCGACGAGCATCTTCTTCTTGACCTTTTTCTACATAATAAGTAACAGGTTTGCCTTGCCACTCATCCCGAATTTCGGCAAAGTCACCTACTGCCAAAGTCATTAAATAAGTGGGATGAATTTCCTGCTGTAACCAGTGGTAAATTTTGCTTTCGCCATCTTCTTCTGTAGCAATTAGTTCCCCATTCGATATGGCAATTAAAGACTTCGGAACTCTAACACGAATTTCCGAAGTTGAGAGTTGACCTGGATAATCAAAACAGGGAAACCAAAAGCGAGAGTCTTCGTCTTCTCCTTGTGTCCAAACCTGGGTAGGTTTGTTGGGGTAATCTTGATTAGGCCCGATAAAATAAATACCGCGCTGAGGATTTTCGACACCATAAGCGATGGCTATTTTGATGTCTTTGGCTGCCTCAGTTGCTTCAAGCAGACGAATGTGGAGTTGTTCCCCATCATAGTCAAAGGGTTGAGCTGTCGATTCAATTTGCACCGATTCGATAGTCAAACTAACCGCGTCAAGCACCAACTGCTTTATACCATTACAGATGGGAGTCAGAGTAATTGTGCAGACACCAGAGCAGCTTTGCTTTGCAAAATCGAGCTCTAAATTTAGGAAAATATGCTTGACTTGCCCAGGTCTGTCGGGATTATAGTGAGGTCTAGCTCCTGGTAATTCAAAAGACTTGTGTCCGTTATTGTCGGAATCAAAATAAGAGTGTAACATTAGCAGATCTACTAAATTCGATATTATAGCGGATAGCTACAGTTCAGAAAAAGTAAGAAAAAGCAAGAATTACAGCCAGCTCACTAACAAAAAAAGGAGCCAGATGCTCCCCAAACTCAAAAAATTGAGAATTTTATGGCTAGGGTATCTAACTAAGTTTATTTCCTTTGCGTTTTGCTCTCCAGAAACTAGTTACAGCTACTAGTCCTAACAAAGCACTCGGTTCAGACACGGATTTTGGTACTGATAGCTCCCTAACTTCTAGTACTAGTACTGGCTTATTTTCTACCGTAGGCTCCAAGACGAGTTCTCGAACAGTTGCCAAAGTGTTTGCTAGAGGAATCTGCGCGTTGTTGTCGAAAGTGTTCGGGTTAATTGGTTCTGAGAACGAACTGGTGGTAAGCTGAGAATCCAGAGAGTTAGCAGCAGGTAGGGAGTTCGCAGCGTTAACATTAACGCTACCTGTTGTTGTAGCATTACACTGCTCTGTAAGACATCCGCCTGCTATGGCAGGTTCAAATTGGCTAGAGACAGGGGATTGGGACGTACTATGATAATTGGCATCCAATGGGGTTTGACCAAGGTTCTCTGCCTGAAAAAGATCAGAGACTTTCGGCGTTGTGTTTTGTCGATTAGCTACCCGTGCCAAACTTTCCCCCCCAAGAAGAGTACCAAAGAAATTTTGCCCAGGCTGGTTAATCGGAGTATTACCTGAAACTTGAGCGGGAACGCCACTGAGAGGAAGCTCAGAAAGCTCTCCTAACGAGGGTCCAGCCCACAAGGCAACTTCTCCTTGAAAATGAACCTGTACTTGACCTTGAATATCTTTTTCGACAGCCCCAACAGGAGCTACACTAATCGCTTCTAGTGAAATCAATGCTACTCCAATCGTAACCATTGATATTTTTTTCATAGTAGATAATTTTCGTAAATAAGCAATTGATTAGTTAAAGCATAATCACTCTTAATTAAAACTCGATAAAGTTACTGCAAATCATTTGTAAAAAAATAGTAAAGTAGCCAACATACTAGCTACATAAATTGAGGCTTAGAGAATATATAAAGGTTTAAATCTGCCTTCAATATAAAGCTTTCAGTTCTCAAGCAAATCAGATAAGTTATGTAGTGAACTTAAATGATGACCGCTAGATTTTTGTTTTTTAAAAGTTGAGAATTTTCTTTGCTTAAAATACAATCTGCTAAAGTCTGCTTTTTTTCAACAATAAACTACTATTAGTTTTAGCTGACAGAGTAATTAAACCTCTGTCTAGCCATAGGAAGCGATGATCCAACCAAGGTTGGAAGTCAGGTGTACATCAGTTAAATCCAGAATTTTCTTATGACTACAGCGGTAAACACTAGTCCCAGATTAGCCTCTCGCCTTATCAATGGCTTACTCTCAATTAAGCCTTTAGGCAACTTAGCCAAGCAACAAGCTCGCAATATGATCATTAAGCGGGCTGAGAAAATGGGAGTACCTTGGAGAGAACGTGTACAGGAATTGCGTTCCCTAGACTGGGAGACTCAGTTATCAGAGGTAGAAAACACTCAGTTAACCTACCCAGATTATTATTTAACCTCTTTTCATGCCTACGAAAATGGTAATCTTAATTGGGATGCTGCTTTAGAAGTCGAATGTGCGGCATATTCTGTCCATGCTAGAATTTGGCCTGGTTCTGGTGTTCAAGGTGACTCCTTACTCCGCCAGAGTTATCATGATCTGCTTAAAAAACAAGTCACAATAGAACCGCAAAATATTCTAGATTTGGGTTGTAGTGTAGGACTGAGTACCTTTGCTCTACAGGAAGTTTATCCTCAGGCAAAAATTACAGGTTTGGACTTGTCGCCTCACTTTTTAGCCGTGGCGAAACACAATGCTAAACAACGTAATCTTGATATTAATTGGAAACATGCCGTCGCTGAATCTACGGGTTTGCCAAATGCTTCCTTTGATTTAGTTTCAATTTTTCTGGTTTTTCACGAACTCCCTCAAAAGGCAGCGAAGGAAATTCTATCTGAGGCAAGACGTTTGCTACCTTCTGGTGGTTATCTAACCCTTATGGATATGAATCCAAAATCCGAGATTTACAAAAAGATGCCACCTTACATCTTTACCTTGCTAAAAAGTACTGAGCCGTATCTAGACGAGTATTTTACTTTAGATATTGAACAAGCAATAGTCGAGGCTGGTTTTAATCCACCAACTATTACCTTCAATAGCCCTCGCCATCGCACGATTGTAGCACAGGCTAAATAGGTTAAACTTTTAGGCCAGTTTTAAATTGGGATGTAGGGAGACACACCTGTGTGTCTCCCTATGAAATTGATTAAAGCTGTTTAACAAATTGCTTTTGGTATTCCTCTTCAGTCATTAAATCTTGGTCACTTTCTACTCTATCTAAAAAGACTAATCCTTCTAAATGATCGTACTCATGCTGAAAAATACGAGCGACAAAATCAGTTAACTCTTGCCGTTTGAGCCGACCATTTCGACTCGCGTATTCAACCTCTATAGATTGATATCTAGGAACTAGCCCTCGAATACCAGGAACACTCAGACAGCCTTCCCAGCCCTTAACCATTTCAGCAGAGTGAGCAATAATACGAGGATTAATCATCGCCGTTGGCTCCATTGTTGGTGCTTGGGGATACCTAAGATTGGGACGAGAAGCAATAATAAATAAGCGATAGGATTGAGATACTTGAGGTGCAGCAATGCCAACACCATTTGAGGATTTAGCAGTGAGGATAAGTTTGTTAATTAGTTGTTGGAAATGCTCATCTTGGATATTATCAACAGACTTAGCCTGTTGTCGTAAGATAGGGTTGCCTAACTGAGCAATTTGTAATGATTCTGTCATAATTGATGGCAAGTTTTATTGTAAGGAGATAATCCTAATTTACAAGTTACAGAAGAATCAAATTTTGCAGCTAGCAGAACTAAAAATAGCGGTAAAATAATCCAGTCAAATCATATTGCCCTTTTCCAGGAATTGAGAGTCTCAAACTCAGAACTTACAGGATGCCCAAAATTTATACCATCGAAATCAATCATCAAGGTACTACCAAAACCATAGAAGTGCCGGAGGATCAGAAAATTCTGGAAGCTGCCTATGCTGCTGGCATAGACTTGCCCAGTTCCTGCAACGCTGGAGTTTGTACTACCTGTGCAGCAAAAATAGTAGGAGAAGGTAGCGTAGAGCAGGGTGAGGGCATGGGTGTTTCTCCAGAACTACAAGCTGAAGGTTACGCCTTACTATGCGTCTCCTATCCTCGCTCTAACCTAAAACTGGAAACAGAAAAAGAAGACGAGGTCTATGATCGGCAATTCGGACGGTCGTAAACTGAGGTAGTAAGTAAATTAAGAAACAAACAAAATGACAACTCATTTCATCTCAGCCGAAATTGACCTGCAAGAGTCACCCGTAAAGCTGCACCAAGAAATTGAAGCTGAACTGGAAAAGCGTGGAGAACCCTTGCGCTGGGCAGTTACAAAAGTAGATGCCCAACAGAAAAAAGCAACTGTTGAAGCCATCGTCACAGTAACCGAAGATACCCCTGTCCAAGGGTGAACCAACACCGTTACACGGTTGTTTTAATCGTCCCTACGGGTGTAGGGGCGGCAATTGGTGGCTATGCTGGGGATGCCTTACCTGTGGCTAGGGCGATTTCTCAAATTTGCGATCGCCTGATTACTCACCCCAATGTCCTCAATGGTGCCCAACTGTACTGGAACTTGCCTAATACTTCCTATGTAGAAGGTTATGGACTTGACAAATTTGCCTCAGGATGTTGGGGTTTACAACCAGTTGCTCAGAACCGAGTGGGGTTAATTCTTGATCAAGGCATTGAACCAGATTTGCGCCTAAGACATCTACAAGCAGCCGATGCTACCAGAGCTACCCTAGGATTAGATCTGACCGACTACGTGGTCACAGATGCCCCCTTGCAGGTGGAATTACAAACAGCAGCATCAGGAGCAAGTTGGGGAACAATAGGTAATCCAGACAGTTTACTGCGAGCTGCTGAGGTATTAATCACTCAAGCAAGGGCAGAAGCGATCGCTGTAGTTGCTCGTTTTCCCGACGATAATGATAGTGATATTTTGCAAGCTTACCGCCATGGACAGGGAGTAGATCCCCTAGCAGGTGCCGAAGCGGTGATTAGTCACTTAATTGTTCGCACCTTTCAAATCCCTTGTGCCCACGCACCAGCCCTAATGCCCCTACCTCTTGACCCAGATTTGTCTCCTCGTTCTGCTGCTGAAGAGTTAGGCTATACCTTCTTACCTTGTGTTCTTGTAGGACTTAGTCGCGCCCCTCAATTTGTGGTTAAGCCAAAAAATTTACTTACACCCCCATCCTCTGATGAAATTTGGGCTAAAGAAGTTGATGCCGTAGTTGTACCAGCAACGGCCTGTGGGGGCAGCGCTCTCTTGAGTTTAAGTCAATCCCAGGCAAAAATTATCGCTGTAGAGGACAATCAAACCTCAATGCAAGTTACCCCAGAACTTTTAGGGATCAAGGCAATAAGAGTAAACTCATATTTAGAGGCGCTTGGCTGTTTAGTTGCTGATCGCGCTGGTATCAGTGCAGAAGCTCTAAGTCCATCCCTATCGTCCCTGCGTTGCTTATTTTCATCCTAGTAGTGGCACAGAAGCTTCCTGAGAACCCGGAAATTGAACCTTTGACCCGCACCCAAGTCTTAATTGCCATGGGTGTAACCGCTGTCGTCTTGCTATTTATTGCCAAAATTTGGCTACAATTCGGCTCGGTGACTCTTTTGCCTGTACAAGGAAACATAGAAGATATACTTCTTGGTCTGGGTATAGCGGGGGGAATTACGGCTGCTAGCAGCCTAGTCTATCGTCTCTGGCCTGCTTACCGCCAAAGTGCTGACTTTTACTTACAGTTGGTACTCAAGCCTTTGGTACTACCAGACTTAATTTGGTTGGGGTTATTACCTGGAATGAGCGAAGAGTTGTTATTTCGGGGTGTTATGCTACCAGCAATCGGTTTAAACGCTACCGGCATTATCGTTTCTAGCGTACTATTTGGCGTTTTACACTTGAGTGGCTCTCAACAATGGCCTTATGTAGTTTGGGCAACAGCTGTAGGTTTGTTGCTAGGGTTTTGCGCCTTGACAACCGGCAATTTACTAGTGCCGATTGTCGCCCACGTTTTCACAAATTTGCTTTCTAGCTATATTTGGAAAATAGGAAACAAGGAGGTTGAAGCTTGAGCAAATCTACTAATTTTTAAGCCGATTGGAGTTTGCCGCCAGAGCAATCGCTTGGGGTAAAATTAGGTGTTCCTGGACTTGAATCCTAGCATGTAGAGTTTCTGGCGTATCTTCTGGGAGTACAGGTACAGCTGCCTGTAAAATAATTGGTCCACTGTCCATGTCCAAAGTTACTAAGTGAGCTGTACAGCCAGCAATTTTCACACCAGATGCGAGTGCTTGTTCTACAGCCCCTACACCTTTAAAACTAGGTAATAGGCTGGGGTGGATGTTGATAATTTGCTCCGGAAGAGCTTCAATAAGTACTGAACTCACTAATCGCATCCAACCAGCCATTACCACTAACTCCACCTCATACTCCCGCAGAGTTTCAACAATCCGATTGTCAAAATCTTCCCGTTTTTTGTGGTTTCGGTGATTGAGGAGAACGGCAGGAATACCTCTTTGGATGGCTCGTGTTGCCACGAAAGCGCCAGGATTATTGTAGATTAACACTTGAATTTGTGCGTTAAGCCTTCCCTCCTCAATTGCGATAGCCACCGCCTCGAAGTTACTGCCTTTGCCAGAAGCCATAATTCCCAGTTTCAAGGGAGAGTTGGTAGGTAAATACTCTTGCACTAGGTTGGGAGGAATGTTAGGAGCAATTAGGCTGGGAGTGGCATCTGTGAGAGCTGAATTAGGAGTTGCTTGATTTTGGTTGATAGATTGACGATTGTGAAGCTGACTCATTGTGCTTGATTATGAAGTTTAGATTGATGATGTTGGCTTGACAATCAAACAATAATCGACAGTTGCTTCAATTTTCTAGAATTTTAGATTAGATAATTATTTATATGGAAATAAAACTTCCCTAAATGTTAGAGATATTCTTTCCTGTCTGGCAAATTTATTCCCTAGATAATTATCAAATTTGCAAGCAGCAATACCATGCTTCCAAAGATATCTAGCTTCTCCCTGCAAAACTAGCAAACCCCCTGGCTCTAGCTTAATATCAGCTTTTTCTTGGGTTTGGGAATGGGTAAATTCCATCACGCAGGAACTTCCTAAACTAAGAGAAGCGATTGTATTTCCAAAGCAATGAGCGCTATCTATATGACCGGCAATACCTTGTCCCGGTTGATACTCGTTGACTATTACTTGGTCAAAAACTGTTGTGGCTATGCTCTCTCTACTAAGTCTACTCGTAATATTATTCAGCCAATTTGGTAGTGTACCCAAGTAGCTTGAGGAAACCAACAAGCCGTTTTTATATTCATATTTATATCCGTAAAGTTGAATCCTCCTGTTCGTGACTATTGACCAGGTTTGTTGCTTAACATTGTCAAGCAACTCAGTTTGTTCATCTAAATTGAGATATTTAGGAAGGTATGTAAGACCTGGAATTTCTTTCGCACTAGCTTCCTGGGAACTTTCTAAAGCCAACCCTGCATACTTGGGCAATATATTCATTCTTCTATAAGATTTAAATCTTTAGTAGATACGGCTAACCTAAGTCACTTGGATTACTTAGTTAAGTTTTGTTAAGCAATAATTATATAGCAATCTATCAAGATTTGCACCTATCTCGATTAATTTGATTATTGAGATGCTAGACTGCGGAAACCATCTTGTAGAATAGGTTTTAGTTATTGTGAGTAGTTGTTATACTACTCTTCACACAATCTTCATACACCAATTAATGTTTATTTAAACAAACTCAATCCTAATTGAAGTAGTTATACCCAAAATAGGCCTATTGAGAATGATGCAAGATCTAAGTTAAAAGAACTGAGTTAGGAAAGAGCGATGCTGTGCAAAAATAGTACAATTGCCTCGGTAAGTTCAGCCTTGGCTCAAGCTGTTGAAGAGAAGCAGAGCTCAATATGAAAGTTGGCGATCGCGTCTGTGTTAAGAATTCTGTCATTGTTTACCATCACCCTCAACACCGCAACGAGCCTTTTGATATCAAAGGGATGGAAGGGGAAGTCATAGCTATCGTTTTGGAGTGGAAAGGTAGACCTGTGAGCGCCAACCTGCCGGTGCAAGTTCAGTTTGATAAAAAATTTCGTGCTCACTTTCGCGAAGATGAGCTGGGAGTTATTGAATGAGGAAAATTAATTTGTTGTAACACTGCCTCATACTAACGATTACCAGGACAGAACCAGCCAAATAGGTTAATATCTCCTTGCATTTTCCGCAGCTCCTGCTGGTGGCGCTCTGCCGTTACTCTGTACCATTCACAGTACTCGTCTAGCTCTTGCCTGTGCTGAGCTTCTCGTTGGAACTCATGAGCTAGACGGTAGGGGGCAAAAATCTCAGCCCCTGGCGGGGGAGCTGGGAGAATTTGTTGAAATTCTTCTGGCATCATGCCCATCAGTAATTCCTAGTTAAAATTTACTCACTCAATCGTCAATTTTAGGTTACCGCCAGGGCATTTATACCTAGAGCTTACAACTTGCCCTAGCGATTGGAATTGCGGCAAGACTTGCTAATCGAGCCGTCTGCGGGGCAAAGCCTATCAAAGCCAGCCCCGCAGACGGTAAACTACCGTACCTAAATATTCTTTGAGAGCACGAGTAGTCATTTCCAGGCGGTCAGCATCTGGCAAGAGACTAAGTAAAGTAGCTTGAGTACTACTATTAGGTTCTTCAATCTCTTGTTGGGTAACTAAGAAGTCAGTAGGAGCTGGTATTACTTCAATTCCCTGGCGCTGGAAAATTTTGATAGATCTCGGCATATGCATAGCGGATGTTACCAGTAAAACCTGATTAATACCTCGCTCTTGCAAAACTTGTCGCACATTAACGGCATTTTGGTAAGTATTGAGAGAAGTAGGATCTTGAGCAATGGCAGAGCGAGGAACACCCAAAGTTGTTAAAATTTCTGTCATATCTATGGCTTCTGAGGAACCACCACCACGCCAAGCAATCCTACCTCCAGAAGCAATTACCAGAGGAGCTTTTCCTTGGCGGTAGAGCTGAGCACCATAAAGAACCCGATCCCCCTGTTCGTTCAAATCTACTGCCGGCCGAGGTGGAAAAGCTGGTCTAGTCGCACCTCCCAAGATAACAATTGCCTCTGCCTCTGGTAATTCTGTGGCTGGAATATTTTGCCACTCTAAGGAACGTACTAAGCCGTTAGCAACCCAACTATTGCTTGAGAGTAGCAGAGTAGTCAACGCCATAACTACCGGCACAGCTACCCAGCGCGGACGTTGCCAATACATTACTAGAGCTACAATCATCAAAAGACAAGCTAGCCCCAGCGGATAAAAAAACAGCGGTAGCAGCTTGGAGAGAAATAGAAACATTGTACTCCTTGCACAATTGGGGTTGTGGGTTGCGAGGAAATTATTATTTAACTTTTAATATGCAACCCTTACCCCCTGCTGAAAAGACAGGGGCTTTCCAATTTGATTTAAGGTAAACTCCTTAAATTCCTTCCACGCCTCCTCGCTTGAGTGTCCCTACGCTGTTTAGCTAGGCGCAACCCACTCAACTCAGTAGTGGTGTCCTTTAAATCTTCTGAATCACTGGCTGAAGTATCGCTAGGTTGGTCTTTGCTTTTCCACCAATCAAATATCCAGCCACCTGCTACACCACCGATAGCACCAAGCAAAATACAAAGAGGAATGGGGTAACCCAAGAAGAAAAAGCTAAACAGAAAGAACAACCACAGCTGTAGCGAGATTGAAAAGCCATCGGAAAAACTAAATGGATTGTTGTTCATATCTACATAAGATTAATTACTAATCACTCAGTCAATTTTGATGCCCAATCCCCTGTTGTGTCCAATCTGGTCACGAAAGGTTCTTCCTCTGTTGTGAATGCTTCGGCGGTGGCTTTCTGCTGTTCAACTAGCTCTGCTGTCGCGTCAGAGACATCACCTGTACGGGATGAAAGGCGTTCACGCAAAACCTCTTCAGGTGCCGTGCAGTGGATAATCTGTATAGGCAGCTTGTTGCTTTCTGCTTTTGCTTTCGCCTCTTTTCTGGGCGAGATTCGGTCGTACTTCGCATCTAAAATTACTGGAAAACCAAGGCTTGCCAGCTTAATACCTAATTCTAAAAGACGATTATAAGTTTTCTCACTCATCTGAGCTGTATACAGTTCGTCAGAGCCTTTTTCTTCTAAGGCAATACCAGCAAGGTGTTTGCGCACTGCATCGGAACGGAGCTGAATTGCCCCCAACTGTTGTGCCAGATATCGTGCCACTGTAGTTTTACCTGAACCGGACAAGCCTGACATCAAAATTAGCCGTCCTTTCTGAAGGCTAGTATATTCCCAGGCCAGTCGGTAATAATCAGACGCTGCTGCTGTAGCCTGTTGCTTTGCTTCCTTTGGCACACCTGGGTCATCTAACAAAAAGGAATTAACTTTTGCCCGCACATAAGCCTGTCTACTGAGGTATAAAGGCAAAAGCTCCAATCCTTCCCAGTCCCCAGTCTGTTCTACATAGGTGTTCAAAAAAACATTACCCAGCTCTTTTGCTCCCCTCGCCTCCAAATCCATCACCACAAAAGCGATATCATACATGACATCGACAAAGCGGAATGGCTCATTAAATTCAATACGGTCAAATAACTGAATTCTGTCATGCCACAGGCAGATATTTCTCAGGTGTAAATCCCCGTGACATTCTCTAATCAAGTTATTTTTAATACGTTGGGTAAATAATTCTGGGCGCTGGGCGAAAAAGGTATCGGTAAACTGCTTTGTTTCCTCATACTGCTGTTGAGTTTGAGGACCACCAATATACTTTTCAGTTTGTTGATAGTTCTCATCAAATGCTTCCCGTACCTTGGCAGGTTCCCCAAAGCTACGGATGTAGTCATTACTGGCCGCAGCAGCGTGGAATTTGGCGACAACCTTCCCCAAATCTTCTAGATGAGCTTCAGTTAGTTTCCCCTGTTCAAACATCTCGATAAACAAGGCATCTTGGGGAAACTGGCGCATTTTTAGCACGTATTCCACTGCTTCCCCCGTACCAGCAAGGGTAAAGCTATTGCTAGTCTGAGTAATGGGCAAGACTTCTAGGTAAATCTCAGGAGCAACCGGCTGATTCATTCGTAATTCTTCTAAACAGAAGTGTTGCCGCCGCTCTAAGCTTGAGAAATCTAAGAAGCCGAAGTTAACCGGTTTCTTAACCTTATAGACATAATCGCCGGTAAGAAATACGTAGGAAACATGAGTTTGAATTAAATCAATTGGTTCTTGGACAGAATGAGGATAAAATCCTGGCTGTCTCATCTGCTCAATTAAAGAAGACATATCAAAAATTGTGTCTCATTACTTAACGAATAGCATCAGTAGCTCAAGCTAACTCTCGGATAAAAAACCAGGGACAATTGTTGCCCCTGGCGTAGTTAGGTTATTAATTGAACAAAGCTTAGACTTCTGGCTCTGCTGCTGGTGCTTCTGCTGCTGGTGCTTCTGCTGCTGCTTCTTCTTCCTCGGTTGTTGTTGTCTTACTAACAGCTGGAGCAACAATACTGAGTACAGTCCTCTCGGAGTCCTCTAAGAGAGTAACGCTTTTAGGTACAACTAGCTCGTGAAGATGCATCGTGTATCCTAGTTCCATGTTAGAGACATCAATCTCAATTGCCTCAGGAATACTATCAGGAGCACATTGCACCTGTATTTCTGTCATCACCTGATCCATAATGCCACCCTCTTTGACCCCTGGTGACTCTCCTACTAAGTTGAGAGGGACAACTAGCTGAACCGAATCCTGACGCGCCAAGGAGAAAAAGCTCAAGTGATAGACTTGATTTTTCCAGGGGTGAGTTTGTGCTTCCCTAATAATGGTTGTACCACTCCAGTTCAGCTCAGGAACCTTTACCTTGACGGGTGTGTGGTTGACACCGGCTTTTTTGAGTAATATCTCTGCATCTTTAGCATCTACGGTTAGATCAATTGATTCTGCTCCTTTATGACCATAGAGAACCGCAGGAATTTTACCGGAGCGACGTAAGGCTCTTGGTTTACTGCCTTCTGGTCGCTTTTGACATTCAACTGTAACGTCCATTTTTTTCGCTCGTGAGGTTTTTTCAACTTTTACCGGGGACTGAAGACAGTTCCCAACCGGTCAATCCTTAATTAATATTTTCCAGATCAGGCTTTTGATGTTACTGGTGTGCCATTGGCATCTAAGAGCGCTCGTTTTGGACCATGGATTGGGTCTTCAATGATAATCGTTTGGTCGCGACTAGCTCCTAAAGAGACAAGGGCAATAGGAACGGACATCAACTCTGCCAGGAACTTGAGATAATCCAGCGCCTGCTGGGGTAAATCTTCTAGGGATCGACACTCAGCAGTGGATTGTTGCCAACCAGACATGGTTTCGTAGATTGGTTGGCAGCGAGAGAAGCGGTGAGCGCTGCTCGGAAACTGGCTACAGCGCTCACCGTCAATTTCGTAGGCGATACAAACTTTAATTTCTTCGAGGGTATCGAGAACATCAAGTTTAGTGATTGCCAGACAATCAATGCCGTTAATGCGTACAGCGTAGCGACCAATAACAGCATCAAACCAGCCGCAACGGCGTCGGCGACCAGTAGTTGTACCAAATTCTGCACCGCGATCGCACAGTAGCTCTCCTAGTTTACCTTCCAATTCAGTGGGAAAGGGACCTTCTCCTACCCGGGTTGTGTAGGCTTTCGCCACACCAATTACCCGATCAATCATGGTTGGACCTACACCTGCGCCGACGCAAGCTCCACCGGCAACTGGGTTAGAGGAGGTAACGTAAGGATAGGTTCCATGATCTAAATCGAGGAGCGTCCCCTGAGCACCTTCAAACAAGATGTTGCGTCGCTGCTCAATTGCCTCATAAATTTTTAAAGAACTATCGACAACATGAGGACGTAACCGCTCAGCGTAGGACTGGTATTGCTCTATTACACTTGCTGGATCTAGAGGAGGTAAATTGTAAAGTTTTTCTAAAATTACATTTTTATAATTAATTGTCCAATTTAGCCTGTCGCGCAGGAGTTCTGGCTCCATTAAATCCAGGATACGAATGCCAGTGCGCTCAGATTTGTCGGCATAGGTTGGACCAATGCCACGACCAGTGGTACCAATTTTTTGTTCTCCTCGCCGCTCCTCAGATGCCTGGTCAATTAACCTGTGGTAAGGCATTGTGACATGAGCAGTCTCTGAAATCAGAAGCTTTTCTGTAGAAATGCCCAGGGATTCGATTTGATCGAGTTCCTCGATTAAGACCGCAGGATCAATAACTGTGCCGGTGCCAATAATACACTCAGTATCTGGGTACAAAATCCCCGAAGGTATAAGGTGTAGTTTAAAGGTTTGACCCTGAACGACCACGGTATGCCCAGCGTTGACCCCCCCCTGGTAACGGACGACAACATCGGCTGAGCGACTAAGTAAGTCGGTAACTTTACCTTTTCCTTCGTCGCCCCACTGGGCACCAATTACAACAACATTAGCCAAGGGTTTATTAAAAGCGTTAGAGTTTACACAAATCACAATTATGTGCAGGGTTGATGACCTGTGTCAACTTGGTATTGCCGATAGGCGTATTGTAACGACACCAATCTAAGATATCCGCCCCGATCAGGAGGTTCTATGAGTCTATATGCTGAATTACACCGCCACCTAGGTGGCTCGGTTGTGCCTCGTATTCTTTGGCGGTATTTTCAACGTCATCATCAAGAATTAGCGCAAAAATTTGCTCAATATCCGGAGTTTGAAGAGTTTTACACCCGTGAGCGCAATACTCTTGACGAATATCTCGAACTCCACACTCTAGTAGAAAGCGTACAAACTGTAGCAACTCTACCTTACTTTATCTATAGACTGATTCGTGGCGCTTACATTTTTGAAAATCTCGCTTATTTGGAACTGCGCTATACTCCCTATTTACGCACATCTAACCAATTAAACCAGACTGAAAGAATTGACCAGATGGGTCAAGTTGTTGAGATAGTTGGTAAAGCTAGTCAGGTAAGTGAGTATCAAATTCTAACCAGCCAAATTCTTTGCATGCACTCGCGGCTACCTTATGAGGTGAATAAAGCAATTGTAGAGCTAGCTGCTGAGCATTCCAATTATGTTTGTGCGGTAGATTTGGCAGGGGGTGATTCCCATGTAGCTGAGCGTCTAGATGAATTTGTTAGCTTGTACAAACATGCACGCTCTCTCGGTTTAAAAACGACTGGTCACCTCTACGAAACGACCGATGGCTGTTACCCAGAACTGCTACCTTATCTGATGCGAATTGGTCACGGAATTCAAATTCCTCTGAAGTATCCAGAATTGTTAAAAGAGGTAGCAAGTCTTAATCAGTGTTTGGAAGTCTGCCCAACAACTTACTTGAAAACTGGCACGCTGGATAATCTGCATCAACTCAAAGTAGTTTTTGATCGTTGTTTTGAGGCAGGTGTAGATATTGCCATTTGTACGGATAACGCTGGTTTGCATAATGTCCGCCTGCCTTTTGAGTACGAGAATCTTCTCACTCAAGATGTAATTGATTTTGAGCAGCTGCAAGCCTGTCAAGATGCCGCTTTCCGGCATGCTTTTGCCTGGCCATACGGTCAACGTCCTGAATCTCTGTTAACAGGACTGCTGCAAAGTGAAGAAGAAGATGCTTTGGTTGTAAGTTAGGGGTAGTTTGGGGGAATGAGGAGATGGGGGAGATGGGGGAGATGGGGGAGATGGAGTGAACCCTATTCCCTGTTCCCTGTTCCCTGTTCCCTTTAATTAACAATTTTCCCTTTTCCATTCACAAACTAGTAAATCTGTATTGCTAACCCATCGATAAAGCCAGTTATAAAGGCGGGCCAATTAGGTTCGCCTACACGCAAGACGGCAGTGATTTGATAAATCTCTTCCTTGACTAGCCTGACACTGGCTGGTTGGGCAATATTCAGCGTAGGGGTATATGTATATACTTGCCCTGATGTCTTAGTTTGAGCGTTGCCTAACTCAACTTCAGAACCAGTACCATAAGGTTCAGCGAAGAAGTCAACTCGGACAGTCATACCTAGAGGCATCAGAGCGATCGCACCGGATTCCCTAAATTCAATTGTTACCTGCACTGAAAAGGACTGATCTTGCTTGAATATCGTCTCCGGGTATTCTGCCTCTGAGTTAGTAGTAAAGGCGGTTAATTTGGTGAGTTTGCAGGCTAGAGGAGCAACATTAATTCGGCAACCTTTCATGCATGAGGTTTCCTTAAGCTTGTTGTCTAGGCTTGGTTGGTCTTAGCTAAGAAGACTGATTTCGGGGGTTTCCCATTCTCAATTGTAAGGTAAGTGAGATATTGACTTGTTTGCTAACCTAAGTTTTTAGAGCGGATCAGAATTTTTCAGTTGTGAGTTTATGCGTCTTCCGGAAACTACTGCTTACGTCCGAGTTACAAAGCACTCGTGGCAACACGGCTTTCTGGAAGGGGAAGTCCAAGCCGCAGAATATGAATGGCAGTTTAAATGGTGTTTCCAGAAAGGTCATTTGTCCGTCAAACCTTCTCTAGGACGTGCTCTTATTCAGGAACCACTGGGCAGGTTTTTAGAGCAGTGCGATTATCAATTGGAACCGGGGGGAGACTATGCTTTTACGATTAGAGCTGAGCTTTAGAGGCAAATAGGGAGGCAGGGGGAGCAGGGAAAAAAATAGGCTTCTATTCCCTGTTGCCTGATGAGAGTTGCCTTTGGAGCAACAATTTTCATTTTTCAATTCACACTTGACCACTTCAATTCCCTAAGTAACGTTCGATTAACAAGATGGCAACTAAATCATCTACTGGTCGAGGTGGTTGCCTAAAACCCTTTGGGATTAGGCGTGTCAGTCCTTGAGGTGGGTACATTTGCCAGTAGCGATCGCGTGCTTCTAAGCTACTGTAGCGTTCATCTACTAGAACAATTGGTACTGAAGGTAAGTGAGCCTCAATTTTCTCTTTCCAACTTTTGGCAGTAGTTTGATTGCCCATCACTATTGTCTCAATAGCGAACTGTTGAGATAGTGTTTGTATCGTGTTTATTACCTCTTGTGAATTGACAATTTGATGGTAGAGTAGCTGCTGCTTTTCTCCCATCACTGCTAAGCCACATTTGTCCCGTCCTGGATCAAATCCTAAAATCATCTCAAATATTTTGTTGTTTATTAGCGATTATTCAGGTAATAAAAATAACTTGCCCATTTTGGGTTGCCACCAGCTGCATTTTCAACGGACCAGCTGTATAGGTCTTCTCTTGAACTATAGCTTTCACATCGAGTGATTGCTCAGACTGTTTAAGTTTTTCCATAAAGCGAAAGAGTGTAATAGTGCGACCATCTCCAACTTGAATATTGCCGAGAATGCCAGCGCGACGGGCACGAAACTGGGATGCTGCCAACAACTGATTAAGTCTTTGTTGAATTTCCTCTTCAGTCATGGTTGAAGCATCGGCAGAAATGCTAGCAAGGACTTGACCTGCATCAAATACAATTTCGTTGGTAGCTGCATCTGCAAAGACTTGAATCGGCTGTTCCCCGACAACATAGTTACCAGCTGAGAGAATTCTCACAACATAGTCTTGACCATCTTTAATCTGCTCAATTAACCTCTCTGCCTGGGTTTTTGTAATTTGCACGAGGGCTTCTTGAGCAGCTCCTTCTGAACCGGGCTGAACAATTCCCATTGCTGCTCGATTGGCCTCTCGCAACAGTTCATCAAGTGCCTGAGTTGCTGCCCCCGGTTTGATGACACGCACCACACCAGAGGCAAGAACTTGACCACGTACAATAGCAACATTGCCCTGACGTAGGGTTCTATAGTCCTGGTAGTACTGTTCCAGGATTGCTACTTCCCGCTCTAAAAAAGCTAGTCTTTTCTCTCGTTCTTCTAGCTGTTGGTCTTTTTTTTCTAGTTGTTTATCTCGTTGGGCTAGTTGGGTTTCTCCTTGTTTTAATTGTTGTTCAAGTTGCTTGAGGCGAACTTCACGCTGGTCAATTACCTGATCTCTTTGAGCAATGGTACGGTCAAGTTTAGCTATTGCCTCATCTTGCTCGGCAAGTTGAGCATTACGTTCTTTAATCGTTTGACCTCGCCTTTCCAATTCTTGGTCGCCTTGAGCCACTCGTGTTTTTAATTGACTGATTTGCTCATTGAGTTGAGCAATTTGCTCATTGAGTTGATTCTTTTGTTGGAGCAATTCTTGGCGTTCTCTCAAGAGAGAATTAATCTCTTGGCGCAGAACTGTCGCCTGTTGAGATATATCTTTCAGTTGAGTTTTTGCTTGCTCGAAATTTTGATTAGTGGTGTCGAGACGCTTTTGGACTTCAGCCTGTTCTAGCTTGGTTTTTGCTAGTTCTTGCTCTACTTTTTGTTTCTGATTATTAATTTGCTCGACATCACGACGAGCGTGTCTAAGTTTTTGCAAAATATTATCTAGCTCAAAAATCCCTTCTCTTAGAGACTCACTCAAGCCAAATAAAATGCCTAGGGTAGACGCAGAAATTAAGCCACCAGTGATAATGGCGACTAAAGTTGCCGTCTGGCGTGGGCGCAACTTAAATAAGCTTAGCCGAGCTTTACCCACCCGCGTGCCTATGCGGTCGCCAAGTGTCGCTATCAAACCCCCCAACACCAAAATTGCCACAATCAGGATGTACCCGCTGGTCATCGCACGCTCTCAGTCTATCCAGATACAGCCTATCTTATGACCGTAGGGGTTCTGCTTTTTTAGGTTATCTTAAGGAGAAATCAGGCAAGAGCCGAGTATTAGTACAACAGAAACTCAGACCTAGTCAAAGAAGGTCTGAGTAGATTCAGAGTAAAGAATAGTAGCGGTTCATCCCACCACTAAAAGTGAGGGCTTTCTCACCGAAGCTAGGTAAACTGTTGACTTAAAACAACAGGATTGTGAACAGTGATTTTTTTCTTGTGAATAGAAATCATCTTTTCAGTACGCAAATCTCCCAATAAGCGGGTGACTGTTACACGGGTAGAGCCAATCGCTTCGGCAATTGCTTGGTGGGAAAGCTTCAGGTCAATCGTGATCCCTTCTGCCGTTGGAATCCCGAAATCCCGGCAAAGAATTAACAAGAAACTAACCAAGCGAGAACCCATGTCCCTGTGAGCTAGAGTCTCAATCATCATTTCTGTTTGCAAGATGCGAGAGGATAAACCTCTTAACATCAACATAGATAGCTCTGGGTTATCTTTGAGAGATTTTTCTACCTGTTCAATTGGGCTTGAGAGTAACTCAACCGGTGTAAAGGCGACAGCGTGGTAAAACCGATCAGAACGGTGACCTGTAATCAGTGACAGGACACCAAATACACTGTTTTCCCGTAAAAGGGCTACTGTGATTTCTTCCCCTGCCTCATAAACTCGGGAGAGCTTGACTGCGCCCTTCATCAGGAAGTAAACCCGTTCTGCTGGATCTCCCGGAAAAAATATCGTCTTACCCCGCTCAAAGCTTTCTACAACCGGTGGAAAAGCTCCGCCACCCATGTGGCGAAACACAGTTGCTAGCGGTCTATCTTGCGTCACGACCATATCCATTTCTCCTGCACCAATGTCTTAACGACTTGGTGTCAATCATTTGCTGGTAATAGTGATTGGCTCACTAACCAGCTGTGAGACACCCTGATCATGTATTCAAGCCTCATTGACAGTCTCCAAGCGTACATAGCTGGTTAGCAAATATTGGTGTATAATCTGTATAAATTACTACATTATATTTGCCAATTGTCAGTCCATGCGAGGTTGCTCACCTCTAAACCAAGCCCTTGGTTTAAGGATTTTAGATTGGCAAAAGATCTAGCTTTGATCTTTAAAGCATTAGGTAGTCAGAGCGACGCTTTGATACTCCTATCAGAAAAGAGAAATCAACTCACTTCAGGTTTTCGCTAAAGCAAGTATCTGCGCCAGTGCTTGTGCTAACTACCTTTCTAGATCACACCCCTACTCCTTACTGACTTTTTTGCTATTAGCCCTCTGTGATAGAGGTTTTAGCTAAGGTCTAAAGTGAGGAGCTAAAGGCTATTGCCAAATCTCCGCCAAGGAGAAATAGAAAAGCAGAGGGCTAGATTACCCTCGTATTCTCTACCTGTCTTTTTCACCTCTAGATATTGAGGCTTGAAAAAAAGACAGTATACACCAATTCCCAAAAAAATGTTTCTTAGGTTCAGAGTTTGGTGAACGGAAACGCCGAAAATTGCTCCTCTGGCAATATCATAGAGTGCGTCATCTTAACTTGACCGCTACTCTTTTGGTCAGGATTCAATTGCCTCTAGGATAAAGATTATGCTTAACTTAACTGGAAAAAACGCACTTGTTACGGGCATTGCCAACAATCGCTCCATTGCTTGGGGCATAGCCCAGCAACTACATCAAGCTGGTGCTTCTTTGGGTATAACTTATCTACCAGACGAGAAGGGTCGCTTTGAGAAAAAAGTTAAAGAACTGGTAGAACCCCTTCAACCCAGCTTGTTTCTACCCTGTAATGTCCAAGATGATGCCCAAATTGAGGCAACCTTTGAGGCGATAGCGTCCAAATGGGGTAAACTCGACACCTTGATTCATTGCCTTGCTTTTGCTAATAAAGATGATTTATCAGGGGATTTTAGTCAAACGTCGCGCAATGGTTTTTCTCAAGCCTTGGAAATTAGTACTTATTCCTTGACGAAGCTAGCTGGTGCGGCTAAACCTTTGATGAAAGAAGGTGGCAGTATTGTCACCCTTACTTACTTGGGGGGAGTCAAAGTGATTCCCAATTACAACGTGATGGGAATTGCCAAAGCAGGACTAGAAATGAGTGTCCGTTACCTTGCAGCAGAATTAGGTTCTAGCAATATTCGGGTAAATGCCATCTCGGCAGGTCCAATCCGCACTCTGGCATCCTCTGCCGTTGGCGGAATTCTGGATATGATTCATCATGTTGAAGAAATTGCTCCCCTGCGGCGGACTGTTACCCAGTTAGAGGTAGGCAATGCGGCGACCTTCTTGTGCAGTGATTTAGCTAGTGGGATCACTGGTCAGGTTTTGTACGTGGATGCCGGTTACGAAATAATGGGAATGTAGCTCAGCTATCAGTTATCAGGCAAAATCACTGATGACTGATAGTTGGTTTAACTCAGTTATCCTGTCAAACCTAGACAAGCCCATAGATTATGCAAATCAGTGAGAGCACTATTGGTGAGAACCCAAACCCCCTAAACGCTGCACGTACAGCTTCGGTGAGTCGTACCACTGGAGAAACAGACGTGCAAGTATACCTGAACTTAGATGGTGTTGGCACTTGCAAAGCTGCCACTGGTATTCCTTTTTTAGACCATATGCTCCATCAGATTTCCTCCCATGGACTGATTGATTTAGATGTGCAGGCAAATGGTGATTGGGAAATCGATGACCACCATACTAATGAAGATGTGGGAATCACCTTAGGACAAGCTTTAGGGAAGGCGTTGGGCAATCGCCAAGGGATTGTTCGTTTTGGTCATTTCCTGGCCCCTTTAGATGAGGCTTTGGTGCAGGTAGCCCTAGATTTTTCCGGTCGCCCTCATTTAAGCTATGGTTTGCAGATTCCTACCCAGCGGGTGGGAAATTATGACACTCAGCTGGTGCGAGAGTTTTTTGTGGCCGTGGTAAATCACTCCCAGATGACCCTACATATTCAGCAAATGGACGGAATCAACTCACATCATATTATTGAGGCAACTTTTAAGGCTTTTGCCAGGGCAGTGCGAATGGCGGTGGAAGTTGATCCCCGTCGTGCCGGAGCGATTCCTAGTTCTAAAGGCATGTTGTAGTCTTTAGGTTGGCTTCCTGACAGATTTTAAAATGGACGCAACTGGATTCGAACCAGTGACCTCTACGATGTCAACGTAGCGCTCTAACCAACTGAGCTATGCGTCCGCATACGATCAGCTAGAATAGCACAGACATAATTTTAATTGCAAGTATTCTTGAGTGGAAAATGTTTTTCTAGTAGATAAGGAACCAAAACAGCATTTATATCGTCTCATTCCTACCGGCTTCTGCTAGAATATCGACGTTGTTAAGCCTTAGCTAGCATCTTTGACTCAATCAGTAGGCATCTCCGGCGTAGATACATTGGCGCAAGAACTTGCGACAATCCAGCAAACGAGTTCCAAGCGGATTGCGCTTTTGGGCTCGCGTCACGTACCCATTACCCATCAAAACCTGATCGAGATGATGAGCTACGCCCTGGTGCTAGAAGGAAATCGTCTCATGACTTCTGGGGCTACTGGCACTAATTCAGCAGCGATAAAGGGTGCCATGCGTGCCGATCCCAACTTGCTGACAGTGATTTTGCCACAAAGCCTTAAGCGCCAGCCGCGAGAATCACGCAAGCAGCTCGAACAAGTCATTCATTTGGTAGAAAATCAAGATAACGATCACCTCTCTCTGGCCGAAGCCAGCGCCCTGTGCAACTCGGAAATTATCTCCCGTTGCCAGCAACTCGTTTGCTTTGCATTTCACGACAGCAGAACCTTACTCAAAACCTGTGAGGAGGCAGAAGAACAAAGCAAGCTAGTCACTCTGTTTTATTTTGATTAAGTTATGAATCTTACAGATTCGGCAATTTTACTGTACTGTATTGCTGCTGCTGCGGCTCTGATTTATCTTCCCTTCTTGGTGGTAGGCTACGCTCGTGTGCAAGTTGGGCTAGATATGAGCGCTCCCCGTGCCATGTTTGATAAGTTACCAGCCTATGGGAAAAGGGCAACTTGGGCACACCAGAATGCCTTTGAAACTTTCATAATCTTTGTCGCAGCAGCACTAATGGCCTATGTAACAGGTCAAAATTCCGCTTTGGCAGGAGGGGCAGCTATCACTTTTGTAATTGCCAGGTTACTCTACTCGGTTTTCTACATCATCAATATTCCTCTGGCGCGATCGCTCATGTTTGGGATTGGCTCTTTATGCTGCCTTACCCTTTTCACCCTTAGTCTCTTGAGTGTAAGTAGCTCATTATAAAAAACAAGAGATTTTTTCTGCTAAGGTCGTTAGTTGTTACTATTAAACTCGATGCTTTAAAATATTCCTTTTTATGGCTTCAAATTATTCCTTTGACGTTGTTAGCGATTTTGATCGGCAAGAGTTAGTCAATGCAGTAGATCAAGCCATTCGAGAAATCAACAGTCGATACGACTTGAAAGATACGAAAACAGAATTAGAGCTAGGTGAGGAAAGCATTACGGTGAATACCGATAGCGAATTCACTCTTGATTCTGTCCACACCATCCTACGTACTAAAGCAGCAAAGCGTGACTTATCCCAAAAAATCTTTGAATACGACAAAGTCGAGTCAGCTAGCGGCAATCGCGTTCGCCAAGAAATTAAGCTGAAAAAAGGCATAAGCCAGGAAATTGGCAAAAAAATTACTAAGTTGATTCGAGACGAATTCAAAAAAGTACAAGCTTCTATTCAAGGAGATGCTGTCAGGATTTCTAGTAAATCCAAAGACGAGTTACAGCAAATCATGCAACGATTGAAGCAAGAGGATTTTCCGGTCGCTTTACAATTTACCAATTATCGCTGAAGGTACCAATAACTTAGATCTTGCACTCTGTTTCTGACTTTGTCGGGAATTGGTCGGGACGCATGATAAAAGAGAAAGGAAAAACCAGAACATGCAACCCTGAGCAAAGCTAGAGAATTTAAAAGCAGGTGCAAGATCTAAGTTATTGGTACTGGGGCTTTGTTAACTTACAGATGTAGGATCAATACGGATAAAGTTAGAAAGTTATCTGCTTTTATCTTGATACATCTGTAATTTTTAATATGACATTACAGGCTTGCCATCACTTGCCGTGCTGCTTCAAGAGTACGCTCAATATCTTCTTCTGTGTGAGCTAAAGAGGTAAAACCTGCCTCAAATTGTGATGGAGCTAAATAAACGCCATGCTCCAACATGCCACGATGGAAACGGCTAAACTTGGTCAAATCAGACTTCTTGGCATCGTCGTAATTGTAAACCGGACCAGCGGTAAAGAACATGCCAAACATAGCACTGATGTAACCGCCACAGGCTTCGTGACCAGTTTCTTTGGCAATTTGCAGCAAACCCTCTGAGAGTTTTTTGGTAATGCTATTTAGCTGTTCGTAAGTGCCTGGTTTTTTCAGTAGTTCCAGTGTCTTGATCCCCGCTGTCATTGCCAGAGGATTACCGGAAAGCGTCCCTGCTTGATACATAGGGCCTGCTGGGGCTACCATTGACATAATATCTTTACGTCCGCCATAAGCACCCACTGGCAAACCGCCACCAATTACCTTACCTAGTGTTGTTAAGTCAGGTGTGACACCAAATTTTGCCTGAACGCCGCCGTAAGCAATACGGAACCCTGTCATTACCTCATCAAACACCAAGAGAGCCCCATTTTGTTGGGTCAACTCTCGCAAGCCTTCCAAGAAACCAGCTTTGGGAGTAACGAAGCCGGAATTACCAACAATAGGCTCTAAAATCACACCGGCAATTTGCTCTGGGTTAGCTTCAAAGAGAGCTTTGACTGCTTCAAGGTCGTTATAAGGGGCGGTTAAGGTATTGGCGGTGGCAGACTTCGGGACACCGGGAGAATCAGGTAATCCTAGAGTTGCGACTCCAGAACCTGCTTGCACCAGCAGCATATCAGCATGACCGTGGTAGCAACCGGAAAATTTAACGATTTTGTCACGCTTAGTAAAGGCACGCATTAGGCGGATAACAGCCATACAGGCTTCTGTGCCAGAATTGACAAACCGCACCATTTCAATGCTGGGAACGGCATCAATCACCATTTCTGCCAAAACATTTTCTAACGCCGAGGGAGCACCAAAACTAGTACCTTTTTCCAGGGCTTCGTGCAAGGCGCCAATCACTTCCGGATGAGCATGACCGCAAATCGCAGGTCCCCAGGTTCCCACATAATCAATATACTGGTTGCCATCAACGTCCCAGATGTAGGCACCTTTAACTCGGTCAAAAACAATGGGTTGTCCACCTACGGACTTAAATGCCCGCACTGGTGAACTTACGCCTCCCGGCATCAGCTGCTGGGCCGCGTTAAAAATTTCTTCTGATTTGCTGGTTTTAAGTGAAGAGGTCGTAACCAAAACTATTTCCTCCGCTCAGATGCTTTTACGTCTGTTTCTCAGAATAAAGTTTAGCGGTGATTCAGGAAAGATTGTTTAAATTTATGTTTGGACAGGATGGTAAACCATGCTATCTATCCAGGTAAAATCCTCATCTGAGAAAAACTCAAGGAAAAATTTAAAATTAAATAATAAATTTCCTAAATATTTATTGATAAATTAGTTGATTTGAACTACTTCAAAAATATCGGCGATGTGATGATGTTTGAACGAAAACTGGAGATGGCGATCGCTGATAAGATATTAGGACTGTCTGAATTATGCTGAGATATTCGCAGCTATGCCATCTTCTGAACCTTCTGCCATCAGCCCAGCTATCCCTGTTGAACAAATTTGCTACAACGAACAAGGACTAGTACCAGCAATCGTACAAGACTACTTAGATGGCACCGTCTTGATGATGGCCTGGATGAATCGAGAGTCTTTGCAAAAAACGATGGAAAGCGGGGAAACTTGGTTTTGGAGTCGCTCTCGTCAGGAGTTATGGCATAAGGGTGCTACTTCTGGTCATCTACAGAAAGTCAAGTCTCTTCGCTACGACTGTGACAGTGATGCCCTTTTAGTTACCGTTGAGCAAATTGGTGATATTGCCTGCCATACAGGGGAACGTAGCTGTTTTCATCAAGTAGATAGCCAAAAGGTAGCCCCCCCGGCAGATACTTTGTCTCAGGTTTTTCAAGTAATTTGCGATCGCCGGGATAACCCATCAGAAGAGTCCTATACCTGTAAGCTTTTGGCTGGTGGGGATAATAAGATTCTCAAAAAAATTGGTGAAGAGTCAGCAGAAGTGGTAATGGCTTGTAAGGATGATGACCCGGAGGCGATCGCTTCTGAGGTAGCTGATTTGTTTTATCATACCCTCGTCGCTCTAGCTCACCATAAAGTTGATGTGCAAGATGTTTATCGCAAACTCCAAGAACGCCGCAGATAGACAATTTTTCTCATAAACTCCAGTAGAATTCTCTTAGACCTTGGCTCGAGTTAGAGTCAAGAACTGAGATCACCCCATGCCTAGAAGGGCAGGGGGTTCCATAAGTTACTCCAACTCTCCCCAGCTCTCGGATAAGTCGAACAAACATAATTGTACGGCTTCTCCTACAGCATCTGGGTTCTTATTG